>JAHDDS010000004.1 GCA_020629235.1 Planktomarina sp. | reverse complement strand
GACAACAAGCCGGTCAATTCTTCCACGTCATCGCGGTGCCGGAACCCCAGGCCCGTGGGCCCCAACAGGTTGCAGGTGATGCGGTCGGTGCGCGGCACATCGGCGGCCAGCGCTTTGACAATCTGATAAAACGTTTCGTCCGCGCCGAAGTTTTCTTTGCGCTGATAACTGGGCAATTCCAACGGGATCACCGGAATGGGCAGGCCCATGGTTTCCGCCAAACCGCCGGGATCGTCCTGGATCAGTTCCGCCGTGCAAGACGCGCCCACAATCATCGCTTCGGGCAAAAATCTTTCATAGGCGGCGGTGGCGGCGTCTTTGAACAGATGCGCCGTGTCGGCCCCCAGATCGCGTGCCTGGAATGTAGTGTATGTCACTGGCGGGCGATGGCCGCGCCGTTCGATCATGGTGAACAGCAAATCGGCATAGGTGTCGCCCTGGGGCGCATGCAACACATAGTGCATGTCGCGCATCCCCGTGGCCACGCGCATGGCCCCCACATGGGGCGGGCCTTCGTATGTCCAGACGGTCAACTTCATTCGGCCGCCTCTAACTTCAGCAGTTGTTTGCGCCGCAGGGGCCGCGAAAACAGGCCAGCCAAATCGCCCGCTTGTTCGTAAAAATGCACGGGCGTGAAGACCAATTCGATGGCCCACTTCGTTGCCAACCCTTCGGCTTCCAACGGGTTGGCCAGACCCAACCCACAGACGGTCAGATCGGGCCGGGACGCGCGCACGCGGTCCAACTGTTTGTCCACGTCTTGGCCTTCGGAAATGCGCGGCCCTTCGGGGATGCGTTCCAGATCGGCCCCCACCACGTCGCGGTGCAGATAAGGCGTGCCCACTTCATCGGCCTGCATGCCGCATTCTTGGGTCAAGAAACGCGCCAGGGGGATTTCCAGCTGGCTGTCGGGAAAGAAGAATACAGACCGGCCCCGCAGGGTATCCGCATGGGCGGCAATGGCCCGACGCGCCCGGTCGCGCGGCGCGCGCGTGACCGCGTCGAAGTGCTGGCGCGAAATATCGAACTTCTGTGCAATGGCCCACAGCCAAGCCGTTGTGCCGCGTTCCCCAAACGGGAAGGGTGCGGGGATATGCTGGGCACCCCGGCGTGTCAGCGCAGCGTGGGTTTCCCCCAAGAACGGTTGGGTCAAGGCAAACTTGGTGTTGGGCCCGATCTTGGGTTCCTGGTCCTGGGTCCGCGCTGGCAACAGCCGGACGTTGGGAATGCCGATGTCTGCCAGCAGCGACAGCATTTGGTCTTCCACCACGTCGGGCAAAGCACCCGCGATCACCAGTTCCGCGTCGTCCGTGGGCTGCAAGATCGGCACCATGGACGCCAGGCACATATCTTCGCCTTGGGTAAAGGTGGTTTCGATCCCCGACCCGGTATAATTCAGCACCCGCACGCGCGGGGCATGGACTTGGGTCAACCGTTCGGCGGCGCGGGCCAGGTCCAGCTTAATCACCTCGGACGGGCAGGACCCCACCAGGAACAGCTGCCGAATGTCCGGGCGGCGCGCCAACAGGCGGTTCACTTCCGCATCCAGGGCATCGTGACTGTCGTTCAGACCTGCCAGGTCGGCCTCTTCCAAGATGGCCGTGCCGAAGCGGGGTTCGGCAAAGATCATCACGCCCGCAGCCGACTGCAGCAGGTGCGCACAGGTGCGGCTGCCCACCACCAGGAAAAACGCGTCTTGGATCTTGCGGTGCAGCCAGATGATGCTGGTCAGCCCACAGAACACTTCGTGCTGGCCGCGTTCTTTCAAGACAGGTGTGTTGGAACAGCCCGACGGGGCGATGGGATTCGTCATGCCGCCGCCCCTTGCAGGCGGGCTTGCCGCAATTTCCACAAAAATTGCCCAGCGTTGATGGCATAGGCCACGTAAGCCGCCAGGGCGACGGTCATTTCCGCCATCGGGTCAAATCCCCCGGCGAAAATCATGTAAAGGTACAGCGTGTGCAGGGCGATAACGCCAAAACTGAACACATCTTCCCAGAAAAACGCAGGCGCAAACAGGTATTGGCCGAAGACAACCTTTTCCCAAATCGCGCCGGTGATCATGATTGTGTACAGAAATCCGGTCTTCACAACGATGGATGTCGTTGTGATCACATAGCCTTCACCGGTGGTCATAAATCGGATGACAAGGGCAAAAGATATAAGGAAAACAAGGAATTGCGCAGGTGCAAGGATGCCCTGCACCAGCGTCCAAACGCTGGCGTCCCGCCGTGCCTTTTGGGCAGGGGTGTAAAGGCCTGGGGCCGGTGGTGTCGTGGCGTGCACTGCCAATGAACAGACTCCGAGATGGGATTCCCTGCCCAAATTTTGCGCGCCCACCGCCAGAGTGTCAATTAAAACTTACATTTATAAAGTTTACATTCTCGACTGTTACCCTTCAACGAACCCGCCAGTCCGCACCGACCCCAATGCCGACCCGGTCGCTGAACGCTGCCCCCGCTGGTGCGCCATGGGCGTTTCATTGACAATTTCCGCGTTTTTGCCTAGGTTATAGGGGCTCTGCCGCCGTTGTTTCAGGATGTTCTGAAGGCGACGCAACCGCAGCGCGCAAGGAATGCCGGTTCAATGACGGACGCCACCAGAAAATCTGGACAAAAACCCGGGGGGATTTCCGCCCAGCTTTTGGAATCCATGGCGTCCAAAGCGCTGTATCAGGTGGCCAGCCAACCCGCCCATGTGCCGTTTAACCCCGCCTGGGTCACCAGCCTGTGCGAAGCGGTCTGTGACCCCGACTGGTCGCGCAAAAGCGCTGTGGTCCAGCAGATGCTGGACGCCGGTGTGCCGCCCCTGTCGGTGGTGGAAGATTACTGCGCCGAAGCCGCCCGGGTTCTGGGCGAAGGCTGGTGCGACGACACCCGCAGCTTTGCCCAAGTGTCCATCGGCGTGGCCCGCCTGCAATCCCTGATCCGCGACCTGTTTGAAGCCGTGCCGGGCAAGGACATCGCCCATTCGCGCGACGTGGCGGTGATCGTGCGCGGCGATGAACAGCACACCCTGGGGGCCATCATCGTGGCCAACCGCCTGCGCCACGAAGGCCATTCCGTGTGGCTGGGGGTGGGCCGGACCGACAACGAAATCATAAGCCACCTGGCCCGCCGGGACTTCGACATGGTCCTGGTGTCCGTGGCCCATGAACACAACTTTGAAACACTGAACGGGTTCATCAACCACATGAAGATGGCCTGTTCCCCAGATACCCCGATCGCCATCGGGGGAAGCGCGTTGCTGCGGGTGGACCCCGACGCAACACAAGACCCAGCCGCAGACCTTGTCTCGGCCAACATAGAAGACGTCTTGGCCCGCCTGAAATCGGGACCAAGAAAACGCAAAGAAGATAAGACAACATGAAGACACTGCCCACACCCAAGCGTTGGACCGTGCTGACACAGGGACGCAGCACATGACGAAACGTGGAACCGAATTCTGGACAAACGGCGCGGTGCCGATCATCGGCCCCGAAGTTCTGATCTCTATCGTGGCCAGCGCGGCCGACGCCGCCTTGGTATTGGCGCCGAATTTCAAAATCGTGTCTGTGATGGTGAACCCCAACACCCCGGGGCTGTCGCAGTTGGACCAATGGTATGGCAAAAGCTTCCTGGACGGTTTGAACATCGAAAGCGTCCCCAAGTTCAAAGACCGGGTCGAGGTGCTGCGCAAAGGCGGCGAACATCGCATTTCCCTGGAACTGAACCACAACATGCCCGACGGCGAAGAAATGCCGATGCAGTATTCCATGTTCCGCGTGGGCAGCGATGGATCGACGCTGTTGCTGGGCCGCGACCTGCGCCCGATCGCGCAACTGCAACAACAGCTGATCGAAAGCCAGACCGCCCTGGAACGCGACTATGAACTGCAGCGCGAGATTGAAACCCGACTGCGGGTGGTGATGGAATCGTCGTCCCAGGCCATTGTCTTTGCATCCCTGGTGACGGGCCGGATCATTGCGCTGAACCAAGGCGCGTGTGACGTGCTGGGCCAAAAGCGCGAAGCCCTGATGGACACCGGCTTTGCCGAACAGTTCGACGGGTTGCGCAGCGAAACAGTGGAACGCCTGACCCAAGCGGGCAGCGACGGCGTCAGCCAGCCGGTGGATCTGACGGTTAAGCGCAACAACATGGCCGTCACCGTGATGCCCGTGGTGTTCCGCGCGGCGGGCGAACGCATGTTGATGATGCGCCTGTCCCTGCCCGAAGAAAGCCGCGTGGCCCGCGACAGCCACGCCGACCTGTTGCACGGCATGTTCCAAAACGCCGCCGACGGGATTGTGTTCATCGACGAACACGGTGTGATCCAAACCGCCAACGACGCGTTCCTGGGTCTGTGCGATGCCGCAGACCTGCCCCGCGTGGTGGGCCGGTCCTTGGCCGATTTCTTGGAACGCGGCACGCTTGATTTACGCTTGTTGGTGGACAACGCCAGCCGCACGGGCCGCCTGCGCCAGTTTTCCACCCGGCTGAAATCCGAATTGGACAGCACGGTCCCAGTGGAAATTTCGGCCACCTGCGTGGGACCATCGGGCGGCAACATGCTGGCCCTGACCATCCGCGACACCAACCGCAGCGACAGCGCCAAACAGGCGGGCAAATCAACGGGCGACAAACACGCCCGCAACGTGTCCGAACTGGTGGGCAGCGCACCGCTGAAGGAAATCGTGTCGGAAACCACCGACGTGATTGAAAAGATGTGCATCGAAACGGCCGTGGAAATGACCCGCAACAACCGTGTGGCGGCAGCAGAGATGTTGGGCCTCAGCCGGCAAAGCCTGTACGTGAAGCTGCGCAAATACGGGCTGCTGAACGACGAACCGTCCTGACGGCCCCACAAGCTGTGATGTCCCGCAGGCATTTGTTTCGCACGCGAAACAAATTCGGCCAAGCCACTGATATCATGCGCAGATTCGCCGAATTTTCCGGAAAGTAAACCCAACGCACGTTGGGGCCACCTGCCCGTTTGACACAAGCTGTTGGGGTCGGGTGGGTTGAGGTGCGGGGATGGCGAGTGTCAGTTTGTCCGCGCCGTTCCATGTTCGTGCGCGGCTTCCTCGCGCCATTCTTCAAGGGCCTGTCGGATAATTTGGTACGACGATGAGAGGAAAAGGCTCGCCATGATCGCAGCAACAATGAGGTCAGGCCAGCCTGTTGCCGTACCCCAAACGCCCAGCGCGGCAATCATGACGGCGACGTTGCCGATGGCATCGTTCCGCGAACACAGCCAGACTGATCGCACGTTGGCGTCACCATCCTTGTAGCTGACAAGCAAAAACACGCTCGCGAGGTTGGTAGCAAGAGCAAGTGCACCAATGATCCCCATGATTTCCGCCTCTGGGACACCGACATAAAACACGCGGTAAACTGTGGAGCCGAATACCCATGCACCCATCAGCAAAAGGCTGATCCCCTTCGCCAAGGCGGCATTCGTCCGAGCGCGAATGGACGCACCGATCACAGCGAGCGAAATACCATAGGTCAGTGCGTCCCCTAGAAAGTCGAGAGCGTCAGCCTGAAGCGCCTGGGACTTCGCATAGTTCCCAGCAGTCATCTCAACCACGAACATCGTCGCATTCAATGCAATGACGATCCATAGCCGTCTTTTGTAATTTTCAGAAACGCCGTCAAACTTGGCGTTTTGTCCGCAGCAACCAGCCATGGGAATCCTCTTTCATCTTTGGTTGCTCATACTGTAATGTCTCTAGTGACTAGAGGTTCAAGAGGTTTCTTCATGTTTTCTATCGGCGAGCTTTCAAAGCGCACAAAAGTCAAGGTTCCAACCATCCGGTATTACGAGGAGATGGGGTTAATGCCCGAAGCTGAGCGCACATCAGGCAACCAACGGCGATACGAAAAAGCTGGTTTGGAACGCCTGAGCTTCATCCGCCATGCACGTGATCTTGGCTTTTCAATAGAAGCGATTTCCTCGCTGATCGAGTTGCAAAATCATCCGGACCGAACGTGCGAGGCTGCAACGGACATTGCCACGTCTCAACTTGAAGAGGTGCGCGCCAAGATCAAGCGACTCAAAACACTTGAAAAGGAGCTCAGCCGAATATCCAAAGGCTGCGACGGTGAAGGTGTATCCGAGGACTGCTACGTGTTGGCATCACTCGCTGATCACAATTTGTGCGACCACGAACATTAGAAACCTTTGGTGTGGACATTGAACTGTTGGAACGAACGGCAGCTAAGTCCCGGACAGCCGCCCTTGGCGTGATATCTCACCACCCCACACCTGGCCCTTGTGGGGCCAGCCTCACATTCCCCTGCCCTACCCCATTTGGGATCAGGCGAAGAAATCCGCGCTCATCTTCGATTTCATTTCTGCGGCCATGGCGGCGCCCATGTCTGCACCGTCGGCCACGGCCACGGTTTCGGTGGCTTCAAACGATTCGGATCCGTCGGGTTTGATCACTTGGCCGCGCATGGTCAGGCGGTCGCCGTCCAGTTCGGCCAAGGCCGCAATGGGCGTTTGGCACGACCCGTCCAGCCCCGCCAAGAACGCCCGTTCCGCCGCCAGCCGCGCCGTGGTGGGGGCGTGGTTCAAGGCGGCCAACAGGGTGCGGGTGGCATCGTCGCTGTCGCGGCATTCGATCCCGATGGCCCCTTGGGCCACAGCGGGCAGCATATCTTCGGTTTCGATGGGCTTGGCGGGCACCGTGTCCATCAGGCCCAGGCGGTTCAGCCCCGCCATGGCCAGGAACGTGGCGGCGGCCACGTTGTCGTCCAGCTTCTTCAGCCGGGTCTGCACGTTGCCGCGAAATTCCACCACATTCAGATCGGGGCGGGCTTTGCACAGCTGCGCACGGCGGCGCAGGCTGGACGTGCCCACCACGGTGCCGGGGGCCAGGTCCGCCAGCCCGTGGGCGGTCAAGGATAAGAACGCATCACGGGGGTCTTCGCGCGGCAGGTAACAGTCCACGATCAGACCACCCGGTTGGTCCACGGGCATGTCTTTCATGGAATGCACCGCACAGTCGATGGACCCGTCCAACAGGGCGTCTTCAATTTCTTTCGTGAACAGACCTTTGCCGCCGATTTCCCCCAAGGGCCGGTCCAGGACGCGGTCGCCAGTGGTTTTGATCACCACGATTTCGAACTGATCTTCGGACATGTCGTGGGCCAGCATCATGCGGCGGCGGGTTTCATGCGCTTGGGCCAGGGCCAGCGGTGACCCGCGTGTGCCGATCTTGAATGTCTGTCCTTTTGTCACGAAACGTCCCTTTCTTCGCGTGCGGTCTATGTGTGTCAGCCTGAAAAGGCATTTGCAACTGTCAGAAAATACTTACATAGTTTTCGCCGTGTGTCGTATATAAAAAGAGACACACGCAGACCGGAGGGGACCATGGCCGACAAAACGATTCTTCGCAGCCTGGCGGGAGAGGTGCTGCCCACCCCACCCATTTGGATGATGCGCCAAGCCGGGCGGTATCTGCCCGAATACCGCGCCACACGGGCGCAGGCCGGGGATTTTCTGTCGCTGTGTTATGCGCCTGAACTGGCCGCGGAAGTGACGTTGCAGCCGATCCGCCGCTATGGCTTCGATGCGGCGATTCTGTTTGCAGACATCTTGTTGGTGCCCCAAGCCCTGGGGGCGGATTTGTGGTTTGTCACCGGCGAAGGCCCGCGCTTGTCCACCATCACCAGTGCGGCGGATTTGAACCAGTTGAAGCCCACCGCAGACATTCACGACACGCTGAACCCTGTCTATGAAACGGTATCGCGGCTGTCGAAGGCGTTGCCGGACGAAACCACGCTGATCGGCTTTGCCGGTGCCCCATGGACCGTGGCGACATATATGATTGCCGGGCGCGGCACGCCGGACCAAGGCCCGGCCCACGCGTTGATGCAAAACGATGTGGCAGTGTTTGACGCGCTGATGGAACGGCTGGTGGATGCCACGGCCGAATACCTGATCGCCCAAGTCAAAGCAGGGGCCGAAGTGTTGAAAATTTTCGACAGCTGGGCCGGGTCCTTGGACGACGCCGCATTCGAAAAATATTCCCGCCAACCGGCAGAAGAAATCATCCGCCGCGTCCACAAGGCGGTGGGCAAAGTGCCCATGATTTGCTTCCCCCGGGGCGGCAGCCAAGCGGGCTATGAAGCCTTTGCCAAGACCGAAGGCGTGTCGTGCTTGGCCCTGGGCCAAGACGCCGATGTGGCCTGGGCCGCGCGGGCGTTGCAGCCCCATGTCTGCGTTCAAGGCAACCTGGATCCGGGCCATATGGTGACTGGCGGCGCGGCTTTGGTGCAGGACGTGGACGATATTTGCGCGGCCCTGTCTGGCGGGCCCCACATCTTCAACCTGGGCCACGGGATCACCCCAGATGCAGACCCGGACCACGTGCACACCATGATTGATGCAGTGCGCCGCCGCCCGGCAGCCCCCCTGGCCAACGCGGGATAAACCCATGCTGCACACACCTTCTGCCATGGACACAGAAAAGGCCCGGGCCGCCGCGTGGTTCCGCCAGCTGCGCGACGACATCGTGGCTGCGTTTGAAGCGTTGGAAGCCAGCCATGCCAAAGCCACCGGCGGCACCGCTGGCAGTTTTGAGGTCACAGACACCAAGCGCCACACTGACGACGGCAGCGATGCCGGCGGCGGATTGATGAGCGTGCTGCGCGACGGGTGCGTGTTTGAAAAAGTGGGCGTGAATGTCAGCCAAGTGTATGGCACGTTGGGGGACCGCGCGCAGAAAGCCATGGCCGCCCGGGGCGTGCCCGGCATGGCCGATGACCCGCGATTTTGGGCATCGGGCATATCGCTGGTGGCCCACATGCAAAACCCCCACGCGCCCGCCGTGCACATGAACACGCGCATGTTCTGGACGCCCGGCGCCTGGTGGTTCGGCGGCGGGTCGGATTTGAACCCGTGCCTGGAATACGCCGAAGACACCGCCCATTTCCACGACACGCAGCGCGCCCATTTGGACCCCCACGACCCGGATCTGTATCCGAAGTTGAAGGCCTGGGCCGATGAATACTTCTTTGTGCCCCACCGGGGCCGCGCGCGGGGTGTGGGGGGCATCTTCATGGACGACCGCAACACCGGCGATTGGGACGCAGACTTTGCGTTGACCCAAGACATCGGCCGCGCGTTCCTGCCAGCCTATGTTCCTTTGGTGGAAAAGCGCATCGGCCAGGATTGGGGCGACGCAGACCGCCATGCCCAACTGGTGCACCGGGGCCTGTATGCCGAATACAACTTGGTGTATGATCGCGGCACAAAGTTCGGGCTGGAAACCGGCCATGACGCCAACGCCGTTTTGATGAGTTTGCCACCCTTGGCAAAGTGGGTCTGACCCAAAACCGTCAGCCGCTGTCCCCGTTGACCGTCAGATCAAACGTCAAATAACAGGGCATTCGAACGCGACATAGGGTTTGCCTTCGTCCGTGACCACATCCCCCAATTGGCGCGGCGCGTACCCGTATCGCTTGGCCATCCGCAGAAAGGCGTGCCAGCCCAGAAACAGGCACCGTTCGCCGCCGTGCATTTTGATGTACGCGTTGGCCGTATCCAACAATTGCTTGCCCACCATGCCCTTGTTTTCGATGGCCACCAAGCGGGACAGTTCCCACGACTTGGCATCGGTGGGGGGCGCGTCCCAGCAAATGTTCGGCGGCAGCGTGATTTTCCCGTGGAACGCATCGTTGATCATATAGGTGTTCTTCAACCGCCCGTTGCCCACGGAATTGTCGCAGCGCACCAACCGCGCACCGCCAATCACGCGCCCAGCTTCGTGTCCTATGATATAGACAGTGCCAGACCCGACGTCGTATTGTTCGTATTCAATGGTGTCAGCAGTGTTAAGGTCCCAGCCAATGTCGTCGATGAAAACCGCCGTGCGCATGCGAAGATAGTCCACCACCAAATTCCAACGTGCAATTCCGTCCGGCATCTTTAAAATCGAAATTTCCACTGAAAAACACTCACTTTGGCTGCCCACTTTACACCAAATAGGATTGTGAAATGCAACCAATACACTCTAAGGTGTGCGTATGTTCGAAAGTATGATCCCGAATTTTGAAGGCGAAGAAGCGTCGATCCGGTTTGTCGCCAACAAGGGATACGCGATGGTTGTGAACCTGCGCAGCCTGACGCCGCAGTATTATCGGTCCACGTTTCCCCAGGGATGGGAAAACCGGTACATCGCCAATCGCTTCGCGTTGATTGACCCGATTCTGTATTGGGCGGCGTGGAACACGGGCGTGGTGCGGTGGTCGGAAATCACAGCCACCCGCAAAATCGCGTTGAACGACCACGTGATGAAATGCGCCAAGGAATACGATCTGAACTATGGCGCGGTGTTTTCGTACAAAACCGGCAAAAGCCGCACCAGCCGCAACATCTTTTCCGTGGCCCGCGACGACCGGGAATTCACGGATGAAGAACTGAAGTTCCTGGAAGCCACCTTCAACCGAATCCTCAGCTTTATTGGCGAAGAAACCCAGATCACCAAGGCGGAGCTGGATGTTTTGACCCTGGCCGCCCAAGGCAAAACCCAACAAGAAATCGCAGAGCATGAGGGCATTTCCAAAGAAACCGTCAAGAAACGGATGGAAAAAGCCCGCCGCACCCTGGGGGCCACGTCGGGAACCCATGCGGTGGCTATCGCAATCTCTCGAAAACTGATTACACTATAAGGTATGCCCCTTTTGGGTTTTGGTTGATTACGTTTGGCCAATTCCCGCAATGCGAGTATTCTGAATGTGTACTAATCAGGAAAAAACACCCATGGCATTCGACTTTGTGAAACGGCCTTCAGGCGCTGCGAAACTGGTGGGAAAATTGCACTTCACCGGGGCAGACAGCGAACCCAAGTCCGCCGGAACGGTGCTGATGTTCGAAGACGGCACGATGGAACTGTGCACCATGTTGTTTCCCGTCAACGGTGCCACGTTGACGGTGGAATTCCTGGACCCCCAGGTCCCGCAAAAACGATACATCGCGGCGTTGCTGGACACGCCCGCAGGCCACGCGCGCATTGAAATCGGCTGGGCTGATTTGGACGGGACCCGCGCGACCCTAAACTTCCTGGCCATCCCAGAACGCGGGTCGCGCATTGTGATGTGATCACATTTTGGGGAAGTAATCCTCGCACCCGCCTTCGCGGTACACATCTGCCGTGCAGCAATGCAGCCCGCCGCCAAAGGCGTATGCATCGCGCAGGTCCACCTCCACCACGTTCATGCCCAGCTTGTCCATTTGTTCGGCCTGGTACACTTCGGACTTTTCGACGCAGACGGTCTTGGGGTCCAGCACCAGCACATTCATCGACAACCAGGTGGATGAATAACACAGCGGCGGCGGGGCGTTGTGGGCAGGCTGGGCCGCATCCACAATTTCCCAGTCGTTGTCGTTGAACATCTTGCGCTGGTCTTCTGGCAAACGGCGCTGCGGGTTGTTCAGAATCAGGCCCGGGCGCAGCGGCGTGAACGTGGCGTCGATGTGGATGGGATACGGGTCACCGGGGAAGTTCACGGTGTGCACGCGATGGTCCGGGAAATGCCGCCGCAGCCATTCGATGCCCTTCAGGTTCGTGGTGAACCCGTGCTGCACCACCAGATCCCGCCCAAACCGCAGCACATCGGCGGCGTCAAACAGGGGTTCTTCTTCCGTGGTGACGAAGAATTTTTCTTCCGCCCACTGCAGGCGTTTTTCCACGCCGATTTTATCGGACAGATAATCAGGATGATAATCCGCATCGGTCAGGCGCGGCTTGGGGGCCGCTTCGTGGCGGAAGTTGGGGTCTTCTTCCCAGTACTTTTTCAGCAGCGGGCGATAGTTCAGATATTCAAACCACCGGCACCGATACGACATGGTGGCTTCCAAAATTTCCGACCCCACGGTCAACAACACGTCGCGCGGGGGCATACATCCGAACTGGCTGTCAGTGTGAAAATCCGGCGTGGTGACCGGCTTGGAATGGTCGATGCTGTCGGGGCGGTCCACACGCACGCCCCGGGCGCGCAGTTGATCGGCAAAGTTGTCCAGCAGTTCATTCGCGCGGTCGATGGTTTCTTGCGGGCGGCGGCCCCACTGGCCGCGCATGTCGCTGTCTTCGGGCACTTTGGCGTCCAGCGCCGGTTCTTCCGGGGGAATGTGGCAGTCATCCGCGCGCCCCACGATCACGTGTTTCAGCGGGTCCCATTCATTCCAGCTGTTCACTACAGTTTTTTCTGACATCTTTTTGGCCCTTCTCCCCTAGTGCCCCGCACCGATAAATGAGAAATCCAAGCCAGAACAGTTCGAAACCGTCACAGGTTGACACAGGTCCGTCCATTGCGCACCTGTCATCCACGTCGCAACAAAGGGCGAGACATGGCGAATTACCTGCACAAGGGCGACCTGCCCGACGATTTGGACCTGGGGCCAGAAGTGGCCATCGACTGTGAAACCATGGGGTTGAACCCCCATCGCGACCGTTTGTGCCTGGTGCAAATGTCCGCGGGCAACGGCGATTGCCACATGGTGCAGGTGGCCAAGGGCCAGACCAGCGCCCCGAACCTGTGCCGGATGCTGGAAGACCCCAACGTGCTGAAGCTGTTTCACTTTGGCCGGTTTGACATCGCCGCCATGTATAACGCCTTTGGGGCGCTGACGGCCCCGGTGTTTTGCACCAAGATCGCCAGCCGGATGGTGCGCACCTATACCGACCGCCATGGGCTGAAGGCGCTGCTGCAAGAACTGTTGGGGGTGGATATTTCCAAGCATCAGCAATCGTCGGACTGGGGCGCGCCGGACCTGACAGAGGCCCAGATGGATTACGCCGCGTCCGATGTGTTGTACCTGCACCGCTTGCGCGATGAACTGGCCCTGCGCTTGGACCGCGAAGGGCGCACGGATGTGGCCCAGGCCTGTTTTGATTTTCTGCCCACCCGGGCGAAGCTGGACCTGATGGGCTGGCCCGACAGCGATATTTTCGCCCATTCGTGAAGGACGCTTTATGGCCAAGCCCACCTCTTTCTTGGATACGGCCCGCCGGGTGATCCGCACCGAAGCGGCGGCCCTTGGCACTTTGGCCAATGCCATGGACGACGGGTTCACCAAAGCGGTGGACCTGATCTTGGCCGCCCAAGGCCGGGTGATTGTGTCCGGCATGGGCAAATCGGGCCACATCGCCCGCAAAATCGCCGCCACCTTGGCCAGTACCGGCACGCCCGCGCATTTCGTGCACCCGGCGGAAGCCAGCCACGGCGATCTGGGGATGATGACCAAAGGCGATGTCGCGTTGGTGCTGTCGAATTCCGGCGAAACGCCAGAATTGGCCGACTTGGTGGCCCACACACGGCGGTTCAATATCCCGCTGATCGGCGTGGCCAGCCGCGCAGACAGCAGCCTGATCCGCCAAAGCGATGTGGCGCTGATGCTGCCCAAAGTGGAAGAGGCGTGCGGCACAGGCGTGGTGCCCACCACGTCCACCACCATGACCCTGGCCCTGGGGGATGCGTTGGCCGTGTCCTTGATGGAATACCGCGATTTCACGGCCACGCAATTTCGGGACTTTCACCCCGGCGGCAAGTTGGGCGCGCGCCTGACCAAAGTTGTGGACCTGATGCACTCGGGCGCCGCCCTGCCCCTGGCCAAACTGGGCAGCCCCATGTCAGACGTGCTGTTGTCCATCAGCCAAAAGGGATTTGGCGTCACCGGCATTGTGGACGACGACACCCGCTTGGTGGGCATCGTCACCGACGGGGATTTGCGCCGCAACATGGACGGCTTGCTGTCCAAAACAGCGGCCGAGGTCATGACCCCCAATCCCCTGTCTGTGGCGGAACACGCCTTGGGCGAACGGGCCCTGGGGCTGATGAATGAAAAGAAAGTGACCTGCCTGTTTGTCACGGACCAAGACCGCAAAGTGTTGGGGCTGATCCACATTCACGACTGTCTGCGGGCGGGCCTGGGATGATCCAGCGCACGGGCGATCTGTATTCCACCTTTGTGACCTGGTCGAAGGTCACGCTGCCGATCTTGGCGTTGGCCCTGTTGTCGACCCTGTTCTTGGTGTCTGGCAAAGTGGATGTGACGCAGTCCCTGCCCTATGCCAATTCGAACGTGGACGAAATCATCAAAGACCAGCGCATCAGCCGACCGTTCATTGACAGCGTGACCGACGATGGCACCGAAGTGACGTTGACCGCCGCCTTCGCCAAGCCAGACATCACCAATCCGGGCCGGTTCACCACCGAAGACTTGCAACTGCGCCTGCGCAATCCCGACAGTCGCGCCGTGCGCCTGACCGCCAAAACGGGCGTGGTGGACCGCCATGGCGCGGATTTGCGCGACGGGGTGACCATCGTCACATCGGACGGTTTCACCATCAAAGCCAACAGCCTGGCCGCCGATTTTGCGGCCCGCACCTTGGCGGCCCGCGATGGGATCAGCACCACTTTGGCCATCGGGTCTTTGACGGCGGATTCCATGGTGGTGACCGACGGATCAGACCAAAGTGAAATTGTCTTTCAAGGCAATGTGCACTTAGTGTATCAACCAACACCAGCAGAGTGAGGGGGGCCCGCCTGTGCGGACAGCATTTGCAATCTTAATCGCCTTGTGGGCGGGCATCGCCGTGGCGCAAACCGGCGTGTCTTTGAACGGCTTGTCCATCGACCCCACCGCCCCCATCGAAACCAAAGCGGATCGTTTGTCCATCAACCGCGCCACCCAGTCATCGGTGTTCGAAGGCAACGTGGTGATCGGGCAAGGGGACTTTCGGCTGGCCGCAGGGCGGGTGGAAATCTTCAATTCCAATGCTGGCGTCAATCGCATCAAAGCCACGGGCGGGGTGATCTTCACCACCGCCACCGACGCCATCGAAGCGCAAAGCGCGGACTATTCGCTGGCCAGTGGCAGCTTGACCCTGTCGGGCCGGGTGCTGCTGTCCCAGGGCCAAAGCGCCATCATGGGCGACAGCGTGCGCATCAATCTGCGCACCGGCAGCGCCGTGTTTGACGGCAACGTGCGCACCATTCTGCAGACGGAATCGGGCCAATGACAGACCTGACTGTGGCAACGGGCGACGGCGGGCTGAAGGTTCAGTCCCTGCGCAAAAGTTACCGCAAGAAAGTGGTGATCCGCGATGTCAGCCTGGAACTGAATCGCGCCGAAGTGGTGGCCCTGCTGGGGCCCAACGGGTCGGGCAAGACCACGTGTTTTTATTCTGTCGCCGGGCTGGTGACGCCCGATGGCGGCAATGTTTTGGTGGACGGGCGCGATGTGTCCAAACTGCCGATGTACCGCCGCGTCAAACTGGGCATCGGGTATTTGCCGCAGGAAATGTCCATCTTTCGCGGGCTGGACGTGGAAAGCAACATCATGGCGATCCTTGAAATCGCCGAAAAAGACCGCCGCAAGCGCCGCGACCGCTTGGAAGAATTGCTGTCAGAATTTTCCATCGACCACCTGCGCCAGGCCCCGGCCTTGGCGTTGTCGGGCGGGGAACGCCGCCGGGTGGAAATCGCCCGGTGTTTGGCGGCCAATCCGAAATATCTGCTGCTGGACGAACCCTTTGCCGGGGTGGACCCCATTTCCGTGGGGGAAATCCGCACCCTGATCAACGACCTGAAGGGGCGCGGCTTGGGGGTTTTGATCACCGATCACAACGTGCGCGAAACGCTGGAAATCGTGGATCGGGCGTATATTTTGCACGACGGCAAAGTCCTGATGAGCGGCACAACCCAAGAGATCGTCGAAGACGAAAACGTGAAGCGCGTTTATCTGGGGCAGAACTTTCGCATGGTATAACCCTTGACTTGAAGGGGCTTTTTGGTCCCAAATTCAGGTGTGATTAACCAAAATATGATGAAACCAAACCCACCGCTTGGCCCTGTGCCAGGTGCGTGCCGTATTTTGGAAAATCGCTGTACCCCAACCAAGACGGAGAAGTCATGCGTTATCAAATCACCGGAAAACAAATCGATGTCGGCGCGGCCCTGCAAACCCATGTGAAGTCCAGCCTGGACGACGTGGTGGAAAAATATGCGGAACGACCGACGGACGCCTCGGTGATTTTTTCGAAGACGGGTTCGGAATACATGTGCGAAACAAACGTGCACCTGTCCACGGGCCTGACGGCCCAGGCGCGGGACCGGGCGCACGACATTTATGCCGCGTTTGACGGCTGCAGCGACAAAATGGAAAAGCAGCTGCGCCGATACAAAAGACGCCTAAAAGATCATCACCGGGAACGGACTGAACCCGTTGAACTTTCCAGCGGTTCCTCGTATATCCTGGCCGCAAGTCAGGGTTCAGATGATGCTGAGCCTGAGTCGTTACAACCTGTTATCGTTGCTGAGATGGAACAGAAGATTCAGTCTTTGTCTGTCGGGGAAGCTGTGATGCAGATGGAAATCGCCGGCGCGCCGGTGCTTGTCTTCAGAAATGAAGGCCACAATGGAGTTAACGTTGTTTATCGTCGTGACGATGGGAACATCGGATGGATTGATCCGTCCTGACGGGCAAGCAGCTTGAATTGAATATGGACCTTGTTGAAATCTTAAATGCTGACGCTGTTCGCGTGACAGGCGGCGTCGGCAGCAAAAAGAATTTATTCCAAAACATCGCTCAACTGATGGAAAGCGAATATGGTTTGGACAGCGCCATTGCGCTGAACGCGCTGTTGGAACGCGAAAACCTGGGGGCCACGGGCGTGGGCCGCGGTGTCGCGCTGCCCCATGCGCGCATCGACAATCTGGAACGGATTGTTGGGTGTTTCTTCAAGCTGGACAAGGCCATTGATTTTGATGCCGTGGACCGCCAACCGGTGGATCTGGTCTTTGCACTGTTCGCCCCGCAAGACAGCGGCGTGGCCCACCTGAAGGCTTTGGCCGTGGTGTCCCGCACCCTGCGCGATTCGGGCGTGTGCGATAAGCTGCGCAGCAATGGCGACGCGGGCACATTGTTTGAAGTTCTGCTGGAAGGCCCTGCGTCGCAGGCGGCATAAACCGATCAGCTGCGGCTGAAGGGGAAGAACCCGAACGCCAAGTAATCTTTCTGATACACGTCGCGGACGGCAGCTTCGACTTCGTCGTTGTAAATGTCGGCCAGGGCATAACGGAAATTGGTCGGGTCGGGCTGAACGGTTGGGCTGTCTTGACCCACCAGTCCCGCCAACACCCCCAGTTCTGACGCCAACGCCGTTTCGCGCAAGATCAGATCTGGTGCTGCGAAATCCGCCAATCCTTGGACGATGTGGGCCTGGCTGGCCCAGGCGTTGTCCACCCGCACCGCCGTTTGGCCCGACAGGTTCGCCTTGACGAATTGTACAAAGCTAAGGAATGCGGCGCGCGTGTCATCCACGCTGAAATCAGCCCCCGGCGTGTTTTCTGGCAGCGGCAAGCGATACACTTTGCGCAAGGTGCCGCGCAGTTCTTTGTAACTGCCGGGACCGGTGTGAAAGATGTGGCGGCAAAACGCGTCATAGGCGCGGGCCACGGGATGGCGCACCACGGTAAAGGTCCGGTGCCCCTTGTTCTGGCGCTTCCACTGGCGCACGTCCTTTTGGGACAGATTGTTGCGCAATTCAGACGGATCGACCCCGTCCATATCCGCCATCCACTGCTTCACACTGTGGGACGGCCCCCCCTTGATGGGCATAAACAACAGCGGCGCCTTTGCTGCGATGACATATGTGGGCAAGTTCGGTCCCCGACGGGGTTCGAAATTGGGCGTGCGGGTCAGGTTGAATTGATCCAGCCGCGCCATGGCCGCTTCCATATCGGCAAAGTTTTCCACCTTGTCAGACATGGGGCTGGGGTTTTGCTTCTTCAACTTTTTCGACAAGCCGTCCATGGCCGTGTCGCTGCCCAAAAATTTGGCCAGGCCGTTCATAATTTCGATATCTTGCAGGTCTTCATAGGCCACATAGAACGCTGTCTGCCCGCTGCGCTGCAGGGTGTTCAGAAGTTGAACCTGAAACGCCTGCAACTTGCCCACGTGGTCTTCGAAAGCCGCCGCGTCAAAATGGACCTTCTCGGATTTTTGGTGCGTGGCGTTGGTCAATTTCCACTGACCTGTCGCTTCTGCGATCTTCCAAGAAATGAAGCTTTCCGCCGGATTGCGGGTCAACACCACCTTGGCGCACCGCGGATCGTCCAGGCAGTGGTCCAAGACACGGGCATCGTGGTCGTGGAAGAACCGAAACCCACCGATCCCGTCACTTTTGGCTTTGATGGCATCCACCACAGCGGTCGGGTCTTTTTCCCGGTCGGCTTGGGTGAACCCGAACACTTCTTCCGTGTCCGGATAGGCGATGAAATGCGGGTTGAACACTTCCCCGTGGCACTGAACGTCGGGGTATCGGTTCAGGTTATCTTCCAAGAAATTGGACCCGGTTCGCATTTCTGCGAACACCACAAAGTAATCAAATCGTCCGGCCATAAGTTATCGCACCAAATAGGGTTTGCGCACCGCCGGGGTGGGTTCCGGGCGGTCATTATCTTCCCGGTAATCCCCCAACAGATACGGGTTCATGCCCGCGTTTTTCAGCTGCTGCACAAAGTCGCCGAACCCGGTCAGGTCAGTCATCTTTGGTGCCTCGCTCAGGTGGGGGCCAAGGCCGGGTACAATTTCGTTCATAACGGTGGCCATGTTTTCTGCGGGCGCTTCCAAAAATTCGGCCAAAGACCAGGTCAGCACCGTCGCATTGGCATAGTTGGACCGCAGCGCATCCAAGTGTTGGGATTCGGCCTTTTGGAATTTGGCAGCGCGTTTGCGCACCACTTTGAAATCGGCCTGTTCTTTGAAGGCTTCGATCAGCCAAGCCCCGGTGATTTGCACCACGATGGCTTTGCTGTCGGTGACAAAATCCCAGTGCACCGCCTGGTTGTCGGCGGGCCCGAAGTGGAAGGCTTGGTATTCGTCGCGGGCATTCCAAATCAGATTGCGCAGGAACGCTTGGGGATCATAGTCGCGCAGGTGCTTGCTGTCGGACAACCCGCCTTTGAACAGGCTGTTGCCCCCGGCAAATTCGACCTTTTCTTCCGCAAACAAATGCCCGTGCACGCGCATGTCGGCCACCCGGGCCAGCCAGGTGCTGAAATCTTCAAACAGGGAGTCGAAGCCTTCCAGCACAACGTACCGGCGGCAGGCCTTGCCGTGGCGCCAAATATCATCGGGCACGCGGCTTTGCATCACCAGCCCGTCGCGCCCATGCACCCGGCGTTCTGCCGCTTTGGAAAACAGACGATCGATCTTTTCCGGCTGCGGTTCTGCAATGGTCAGCGCGTCTTCGGGGGACCGCAAGAACGCATCGTACAGTTTGTCTGCGTTCGACCAAATCTTGCGCGCCACGAAGCAATCGGACCGGCGCAACAGCTGCAAATGATCGTCATAGAAAATATGCGGTTTGCCATCATAATCGAACTTGGACAGTGTCAACGATCGGCTTTCCAGTTTGCGCGAATGGGTCCGCACCATGGTCTGGAAATAGGATTCGTCGGGGATCCAAACCTTGCTGAAATAGGCATCGTATTTTTCGCGCAACGGGTCGTTCAGCACGCTTTCCAAGGTTTCGCGGGTCAGGCACCACCACTGGGACCCGATATGGGGCTTCATCTTAAATGGCAGTTTGCGCTTGATCCGCAGCCGCCGTTGCAGGCGCACATATCCGTCAAACAGCCGCCGCTGCTTGCGCCACGAAAACGGGAACCGCAGCGTGAACCGTTCTTCTTCCAGCCCGTCAATGGCCCAGGTCACGTCTTCGATTGTGGCACTTTCGATAAAATCCGTGTCCGGGTTGGCATCCAGATACGCCACAAGTTCCTGAACGGGCCGCAGTGGAATGCACGATCCCGATGCCAGGTACACGTGCCGCACATCGGGAAATTCGTCCAACATCAACTGGCACGCGTCCTGGGTGGCCGCCACCAGGCCCCACATGCCCCATTCGCACGCGTGCCGGGTGGAAAACTTGATGCCGTCCACATCGGCCAAATCGTTCTGAAAATCGGTATAGGTGTTGAAGCTGACCTTCTTGTCCACGTGGATCACCACCGAACAGCCGCCCGCCACCCAGTGTCGCGCGGTTTGGGCGGCGCGGTCAAAATCGGTGTGCACCAACATGACAATCCCGACGGTCATGCCCAGTTCCCCTTCGACATCAGGCCCAGAACTTCCAGCTGCCGCCAGTTGATGTATTTTTCCGACCATTTGCACCACAGGTCCGGGTTGGATTCGCTGACCCGGGCATAGGCTTTGTATTCGTGGCTGTTGCCATAGTGCTGTTTTCGGGCAAGTTCCTCTTTCGCTTTGGTGCTGAAGGTGGACAGAAACTTGGTGTGCAGCAAAACCCCCGACGCTTTTTCCCCGCCCTGGGTTTCATAGGCTTGGTTTAATCCCCGCGGCAGCAAACTGTGGGTAGAGCTGAGGTACGCAAACCCCTTTTCCCATTTCACCAACGGGGTTTTGTTCAAGGCCGGGGCCTTGGCGGGATCGTCGTCAAAGAACAAGCGCGTGCGCGGCCCGCCTTGGATCCAGATGTTTCCGATAAAGCTGTTGCGCTTGTACGTATAATTTCCGCTGTCGAACCACCCGCAGGCGGCGACGGGGTCATCGCCCTTTTCATAAACCGTGTCGTTGATGGGCCCCTTGGGGTACATATCCAGCAGCATCGCGCTGAACGACCGCACGTTTGTGGCATCCAACCAATCGGTCAACGCCGTCAGGGGGCGTGTGTCGCAAAATGGAAAGACAAAAAATTCATCCGGGTCCACCACCAGGCACCAGTGCCCCACCCCGTGTTTTGCCTGCAGATAATTCAGCCAATCCACCCCAAATCGGGACGATTTATACGACCCTTTGGTGGAATACAGCGTGACGTCGTCTTGGGCGGCCAGGAACTGCGTTGACCCATCGTTGCTGTCGTTGTCCACGATGAAAAAATGTTCCACGCCCTGCTGGCGGTAATAGTTCAAGAAGTATGGCAGGCGCACAGCTTCGTTGCGCAGGGTGGAAAAGACAAAGATGCCACCGGGCGTCGTGGTGTCACTGCGATTGACCACGTTGCGCAATTCGCGTGATTTGCGCCAGGCGCGCGCCAGGTAACGCCGCCGCTTCAAACGAAGCCTGTATGACTGCCGAAACCCCACCGATCACCCTCGTTCCTTGTGGCGAACCAATCGCTGCGCCCACACTATATTGTTCTTGTTTAGTAAACCGTGAATCGTTTGGCGAGGGGCTTGCACCCCCGGACCCCCTTTTTCGCAAGACTCCGCTGCCATTATGCCCACCCCCCCGATGAAATCAGGCCCAGGTCTTCCAGTTGCTGCCATCCGGTGTATTGCACCGCTTGGTCATGCCACAGTGTCGGATTGGACGTCAGGGCATCGTAATAGTCGTCATAGGCATCGGCTTTGTTGAAGTGCTGCTGGCGGGTTTTTTCTTCCGCTGACTTTTCCACGATGGTGTCCAGAAACTTGGTGTGCAGCAACGCGCCGGAAATGAATTCCCCCCCGTCCCTGGCATAGGACCGGTTCACCCGGGGCGGCAGGGCAGCGTGGGTCGAATTCACATAGGCATAGCGCCAGTGCCATTTCACCAAGGGCACTTTATTCAGCGTTGGCGCGCGGCGGGGATCGTCGGCAAAAAAGCACCGGGCCCGGGGGCCACCTTGAATCCACAGATTGTGCATTGGATGTTGGATTTGCAGACCGTAGTTGCCCCCATCGAACCACTGCAAATGGTCCAACGGATTGCCCCCCGCCCCATCCGGCGTGGATCCCACCGGACCTTTGGGGAACATGTCCAACATCATTGCTTGCATGGACACCAACCCTTCGCGGTCTAACCACTGGGTCAAGGCAGGCAAAGGCCGGGTGTCGTGGTGCGGGTACACCAGCAATTCGTCGGCGTCCAAAGTCAGGCACCAGTGTCCGGTGCCGTGTTTCATCAACAATGCGTTGATCCAATCCACCCCGAAACGCGATGCTTTGTAAGATGCCGTGGTGGTCCACACGGATGCGTCCGGCTGGTCTTGCAGGAATTCCGCCGTGCCATCGGTGCTGGCGTTGTCGACGAATAAGAAATGCCGAACCCCCAGGGCGCGGTAATGGTCCAAGAAAAAGGGCAGGCGCTCCATCTCGTTTCGGACGGTGGCAAAGGCCAGGATATCGCCAGGGGCAATGGCTTGGGTCCGGTCCATCACGCCCGCCAGGTCGCGGCGGTGGCGGGCGGCCCGGATCAGCAGGCGGCGGCGTTTGGTGCGTGCGCCATAGGCGGCCAGGCCCCGCTGCGCAGAAAGCGACAAAGCGCCCAGCCCTTTTTGGACCCGGCGCTTTATGTTTTGAAGACCAGCTTTACCATTCAAAAGACGGATCTTTCACGTTTCGCAGATCACTCCGCCGGGGCACCGCTTTGAACGCCCGCAATGAACTTGGAAAAATCATCGCGCAGGTCGGGGCGGTTCAGGCCGAACGCCACGGTGGCTTCCAAAAAGCCGTTCTTGCTGCCGCAATCGTACCGGCGTCCTTCGAACTTGTACCCGTACACCGGACGCAGGGATTGGATTTCCCGGGCAATGGCGTCGGTCAGTTGGATTTCACCGCCTGCACCCGCTTGTTTTTTGTTCAGGGACCGCAACACATCCGTGGTCAGGATGTACCGGCCGATGACAGCCATGTTCGACGGTTCTTGCCCTTTCTTGGGCTTTTCCACCATGCCTTTGACCGACATCAGCGGGCCCATGGTTTCCTTGATGTCCAACACGCCATAGGACGACGCCTGTTCCTTGGGCACTTCCATCGCAGCCACCATGCAGCCGCCCACTTCTTCATAGGTTTCGACCATCTGTTGCAAACAGGGTTTGTCGGCGGCAATCACGTCATCGGGCAAGATCACGGCAAAAGGTTCGTTGCCGATCAACCGGCGCGCGCACCACACCGCGTGGCCCAGACCCAAGGCCTGGTGTTGACGGATATAAGCGATGGCCCCGCTGTCCATATTCGTGGACCGCACCACATCCAGCAGGTCCTGTTTGCCCTTGGCTTCCAGGGACGCTTCCAACTGGGGGGCCGTGTCGAAGTAATCTTCCAACGCGCCTTTCCCGCGCGACGTCACAAAGATAAATTCTTTGATCCCGGCGGCCCGGGCTTCGTCGATGGCGTACTGGATCAGGGGGCGGTCCACCAAAGTCATAATCTCTTTCGGGACGGACTTTGTGGCGGGCAAAAAGCGCGTGCCCTGCCCGGCCACGGGGAAAATTGCTTTGGTGACTTTTCTGTTCATCGTGTCTTGCCTTTAATCTGATCCCCTTGGGGCACCTAAGCGGTAACCCGCAATCCTGTCACCCACGCTTTGCAAAGAAGAGTGAGAATTGCGTAAATCCGCCCAACTTTCTTGCCGCAGTGCGACTTTTGCACACTGGATTACAGTAGTTTCAAAATATTTCCACTGTTTCCAAACTGGAAACGCTTACTTCTTCAATTCTACGCCTGCGGCATAGGCAATGAAGAACGGGTTGGCATAGGTGTCTTTGCCGTACCGCAGCGTGTCGTGGCTTTCGAATTCGATGACATGGCCGCCTGCCCCGGACAGGACCGCGTGGCCCGCCGCGGTGTCCCATTCCATGGTCCGGCCCAGGCGGGGGTAAATGTCCGCTTCGCCCGTCGCCACCAAGCAAAATTTCAGCGACGATCCTGCGCTTTTCATGTCGGCGGTTTGGTACAGGTTGATGTAATCATCCGTGGCCTGGTCGCGGTGGGATTTGGACGCCACGACGCGCAAGGCAGTGTTGTCAGGATCAGAAACCGAAATAGGCTTCATTTCCCCCACGGTGTCCAAGGCGAAATCGCCCATTTCTTCCACGGTCTGCCCGTCGGCTTGGGTGAAGAACATGCGGTTCTTGGCGGGGGCATAAACGACGCCCCGCACCGGCACGCCGTCTTCGACATAGGCGATGTTCACAGTGAAATCGCCCCGACGGTGAATGAATTCTTTTGTGCCGTCCAGTGGGTCCACGATCAGGAAATTTGTGCTTTGCAGATCGTGACTGTCGGCCTGTTCTTCGGTGATCAGCGTCACATCGGGAAACGCCGCCCGCAAGCCCGCAGAAATCAAGGCATCGGCGGCTTCATCGGCGGCTGTGACAGGGCTGTCGTCTGATTTGGACCGCACGTCGAAGTCAGGGCTGTTGTAAATGTCCATGATGACGGCGCCGGCTTCGATGGCCAAACGGCGCATCACAGGAACCAATTTGTCAAAATCCATGCTCGTTTACCTTATTTTTGCGTGATTTGCTTTTCTTACGGAGCGTGGGTAACTTTGTGCAGCGGGAAAGCGAAACAAAAAATCACCCCCGCTGCAGGAAAACACGCAGGTTGTCACATGTTTGAAGTCCGAAAACCCCAGACCGGTTTCCAACGCACGCTGGCGTTCTTCGAATTGCTGTACCATTCGATCGTCCGGTCGGTGCGCAAAACGGGCGGCAACAACGCGATTCTGTCGCTGATGTCGAACATGATGCAAACCTTGGTGTTCGTTGGCGCGTTCTTTTTGATGTTCGCCATTTTGGGGATGCGCGGGGCGCAGATCCGGGGCGACTTCTTGCTGTACATCATGTCCGGCATCTTCGTGTTCATGACCCACATCAAAACCGTGGGGCAAGTGTCGGGCGCAGAAGGGCCAACATCGGCCATGATGAAGCACGCGCCCATGAACACCATGATCGCGACAGCGGCGGCGGCGCTCAGCTCTCTCTATATCCAGCTGTTGACCCTGATTATCGTGCTGTATTTGTACCATGTGATCATGGTGCCCGTGACCATCGAACAGCCCGTGGCGGCCTTGGGGATGGTGTTGCTGGCCTGGCTGGCTGGCGTCGCGATTGGGATGGTGGTGTTGGCCCTGACCCCCTGGGCCCCTGGACCGGTCAAGATGATTTCGACCATTTACCAACGGGTGAATATGATCGCATCGGGCAAGATGTTTGTGGCCAATTCCCTGCCCAATTTCATGTATGTGATGTTCAGCTGGAACCCGCTGTTTCACATCATTGACCAAACCCGGGGATTCACGTTCATCAATTACAGCCCGCATAAAACGTCCCTGACCTATCCCTTGATCTTTGCATTGGTGTTCTTCGTGATCGGATTGATGGGCGAATTTTACACCCGCAAACACGCCTCCGAAAGCTGGGGCGCACGGGGATGAGGGCTGCCTTTGCCGCCGTTTTGATTTGGGCCCTGGGCCTTGCGGGTGCAGCCAATGCACAATCCATCCAAGTACCAGGACTGTTCGATGTTGTGGGTGTGTCGGCAGACGATGTGCTGAACGTGCGGGACGCGCCCAACGCCACCACAGGCCAAATCATCGGGGGGGTGCCCCCAAACACCAAGGGCCTGGAAATCGTGCACACCGAAGGGCGGTGGGGACTGGTCAATCAAGATGGGCGGGCGGGCTGGATCCATATGGGATTTGTCCTTGCCCAGCCCATGGTGCGTCGCCGGGGAACATTGCCCATTACGCGCTGCATCGGGAACGAACCGTTTTGGTCCCTGACCCTGACAGACACGGATGCCGCCTTTGCAACACCCGACACACCCGACG
Organism: Planktomarina sp.; assembly: GCA_020629235.1. Taxonomy (GTDB): domain Bacteria; phylum Pseudomonadota; class Alphaproteobacteria; order Rhodobacterales; family Rhodobacteraceae; genus Planktomarina. Next base: position 57,428 of record JAHDDS010000004.1, on the reverse strand, counting down.
CAGTGGCCCAGCCCGTTACGTTCCACGCGTCCCAAAACCACGTGAACCGCTTCGCCGTTGCAGGCCCATCATTTCTGCTGACCGTGCGACACGGGGGAACTTGGACCGACGGCATGTCGGATCAGGTTTATGGCTTCGCGGCTGATCTGTTTTTGACCGACCAGAAGGTTCTGCTGTCCGGTGTCTGCACCTTGCGTTAAGTCACCACCCGCAGGGTCAGATTGATCCGCCCACCTTTCGGCAAAAGATCACTGGTGCCCGGCTTCACCCGGTCCACACCGTGGTATGCCAAACGGGCATCACCGCCCAACACAGCCACATCACCTGATTGCAACCATGTGCTTTCTGTTTTGCCGCCTTTGGTGACGTTGCCCACACGAAACAACGCATCATCGCCCAGGGAAATGGACACCACAGGCCAGTCAAAACACGCTTCGTCCTTGTCCTGGTGCAACCCCATCCGTGTGCCTTCGGCATAGTAGTTCACCAAGCAGCATTCTGGCACGGGGGCGTCAGGCGCAAAGCGGGTCCAAACGTTCAGGATCGACAGCGGTATCGCGGGCCATGGGCTGCCCGACGGATGTCGGTCCACGTACCGATACCCCCGTCGGTCGGAATACCACCCGAATTGCCCGGCCGATGTCATCCGCACAGACATGGGTTTGCCCCAAGGTGTCAGCGGGCTGTACAGCGGCGCGGCCTGGGCGATGGCGCGCACATCTTCCACAACCTGGGTTTGCGTGGCGGGGTCCAGCGCGTGGCGGTGAATGTGCACACCGCGCAACACCTGGCAGGGAACTGGCCCTAAGCCCCCAAAATGCGCGTCGCATTCCAATTTCCCAGGCCCCTTATCTTGCAGCGTCATACGTCCCCTCCTATATAGCGCGCTGAACGGGGGAAACGCGTGTTCCCCCGGTAATTTTCTGTAAAGGGCGCTGGATGCCGCACATGCGGGCCATGCCCCGGTATCGCCAAAGGAAGGGATGCTAAAATGGGTAAAGTCATTGGAATTGACCTGGGGACCACAAACTCCTGTATCGCCATCATGGACGGGTCGCAGCCCCGCGTGATTGAAAACGCCGAAGGCGCGCGCACCACACCGTCCATTGTGGCCTTCACCGACGATGAACGCTTGGTGGGTCAACCTGCCAAACGCCAGGCCGTCACCAACCCCGACAACACGGTTTTCGGTGTGAAACGCCTGATCGGTCGCCGGTTCGACGACGCACACCTGAAAAAAGACCTTAAGAACCTGCCATTCGCCGTGATCAACGGCGGCAACGGCGACGCATGGGTGGAAGCCCACGGCGAAAAATACAGCCCATCCCAGATTTCAGCCTTCATCCTGCAAAAGATGAAAGAAACTGCTGAATCGTATTTGGGCGAAGACGTGGACCAGGCGGTGATCACCGTGCCTGCGTACTTCAACGATGCACAGCGCCAAGCCACCAAAGACGCCGGCAAAATCGCGGGCCTTGAAGTGCTGCGGATCATCAACGAACCGACAGCGGCTGCCCTGGCCTATGGTCTGGACAAGAAAGAAACGCAAACCATCGCGGTTTATGACCTTGGCGGTGGTACGTTCGACGTCACCATCCTGGAAATCGACGACGGCCTGTTCGAAGTGAAATCCACCAACGGGGACACGTTCCTGGGCGGGGAAGACTTCGACATGCGCATCGTGAATTACCTGGCGGATGAATTCAAAAAAGAAAACGGCGTCGATCTGACGAAAGACAAGATGGCCCTGCAGCGCCTGAAAGAGGCGGCAGAAAAAGCCAAGATCGAACTGTCGTCGTCCAGCCAGACAGAAATCAACCAGCCGTTCATCAGCATGGACGCCAAAACTGGCACCCCATTGCACATGGTGGTGAAGCTGACCCGCGCCAAATTGGAAAGCCTGGTGGGCGATCTGGTGAAAGCGTCGTTGAAGCCGTGCCAAGCCGCGTTGAAAGATGCAGGGCTGTCCACCGGCGACATCGACGAAGTGGTTCTGGTGGGCGGTATGACCCGGATGCCAAAGGTCATTGAAGAGGTGACCAAGTTCTTCGGGAAAGAGCCGAACAAAGGCGTGAACCCCGATGAAGTTGTGGCCATGGGCGCCGCCATCCAAGCCGGTGTTCTGCAAGGCGACGTGAAAGACGTGGTTCTGCTGGACGTGACGCCCCTGTCCTTGGGGATTGAAACCCTGGGCGGCGTGTTCACCCGTTTGATCGACCGCAACACCACGATCCCCACGAAGAAATCACAAATCTTTTCCACTGCCGAAGACAACCAGAACGCTGTGACGATCCGGGTGTTCCAAGGTGAACGGGAAATGGCTGCGGACAACAAAATCCTGGGCCAGTTTAACCTGGAAGACATTCCACCGGCACCGCGCGGCATGCCGCAAATCGAAGTGACCTTCGACATTGACGCCAACGGCATCGTGTCCGTGGGTGCATCCGACAAAGGCACCGGCAAGGAACAGAAGATCACGATCCAAGCATCGGGTGGTTTGTCGGACGAAGACATCGACGCCATGGTGAAGGATGCCGAAGCCAACGCGGAAGCCGACAAGGACCGCCGCGAACTGGTGGAAGCCCGCAACCAAGCGGAAAGCCTGATCCATTCGACCGAAAAATCGGTGGAAGAACATTCCGACAAAGTGGACCCCACCACTGTGGAAGCGATCGAACTGGCCATCGCCGCGCTGAAAGACGATTTGGAGGATGAAAAATCCACCGCCGACAAGATCAAAGCCGGCGTTCAAAACGTGACAGAAGCTGCGATGAAACTGGGCGAAGCCATCTATAAGGCCAGCCAAGACGCAGCCGATGCAGGCGACGCCGATGGCGGGCCAGAGCCCGACGAAGATATCGTCGACGCCGATTTCGAGGATCTGGATCGCGACAAGCGCTGATCCCAACCGAAACCCCGGGCACTTCCCAATTGGGGGGTGCCCCCAGTTTTCGGGGGATAACCGATGTCGAAAAGAGACTATTACGATGTTTTGGGCGTGGCCAAAGGGGCCAGCGCCGACGAGATCAAGAAGGGATTTCGCCGCAAAGCGAAGGAACTGCACCCCGATCGCAACGCCGACAACCCCAACGCTGAAGCCCAATTCAAAGAAGCCAACGAAGCCTATGACGTCCTGAAGGACGCGGACAAAAAGGCGGCTTATGACCGGTATGGCCACGCCGCATTCGAAGGCGGCATGGGCGGCGGACGGCCCGGTGGCGGCATGGGCGGCCAGGGCGATTTCGCGTCCGCCTTTTCGGATGTGTTCGACGATTTGTTCGGCGACATGATGGGCGGACGTGGGCGCGGCGGCCAACGCGCCAGCCGGGGATCAGACCTGCGGTACAACCTGCGCATTTCGTTGGAAGAAGCCTATGAAGGTCTGCAGAAGACCATCAACGTGCCCACATCCGTATCCTGCGGGTCGTGCAACGGCACGGGCGCGGAATCCGGCAGCGACCCCACCACCTGTCCCACGTGTTCAGGCATGGGCAAGGTGCGCGCGCAGCAGGGGTTCTTCACCGTGGAACGCACCTGCCCCACATGTTCGGGCAACGGGCAAATCATCAAAAACCCCTGTTCCAGCTGTCGCGGGGCCGGGCGCACCGAACGCGAACGGGCCTTGTCCGTGAACATCCCATCCGGCGTGGAAACCGGCACCCGCATCCGTTTGGCCGGCGAAGGCGAAGCGGGCCTGCGTGGCGGACCACAGGGCGATTTGTACATCTTCATAGAAGTGGACAGCCACGATCTGTTTGAACGCGACGGCATCAACCTGTTCTGCCAAGTTCCCGTATCCATGGCCAAAGCCGCCCTGGGCGGCGACGTGGAAGTGCCCACCATCGACGGGGGCCGCAGCCGGGTGAAGATTCCCGCAGGCAGCCAATCGGGCCGCCAGATGCGCTTGCGCGGCAAAGGTATGCCCGCCCTGCGCGGCGCGGGCCAAGGCGACATGTTCATCGAAATGGCCGTGGAAACGCCGGTGAATTTGACCGCCCGCCAGCGGGAATTGTTGGAAGAATTCGAACAACTGTCCAAAGACAACAACCCGCAGATGTCCGGCTTTTTTGACCGGGTCAAAGGGTTCTGGGACGGCATGAAGGGTTAAACCCACTTTAACCAGAATCAGGGGTATGATCGGTATGCCGACCGCCCCAATTCAAGACCTGTTCGCGAATGACGAAGTGCCAGCAGCAGACAATTCTGCTGCGGCACCCAGTTACCTGCATGACCACCGCAAACGCCTGCGCAGCCGGTTTATGCACGGCGGCGCAGACGCCCTGCCCGACTATGAAGTGTTGGAACTGGTCTTGTTTCGCGCCATCCCCCGGGCCGATGTCAAACCCTTGGCACACAGATTGCTGTCCGTGTTCGGCAGCTTCAACGCCGTGGTGGCCGCCGATCCCGCGCGCCTGGAACAGGTCAAAGGGGTTGGATGCGCCGTTGTGGTCGAATTGAAAATCGTGGAAGCCGCAGCGCACCGCCTGGCCCAATCTGCCCTGCGGGAAAAGCCGCTGATCTCAAGCTGGGACGCGGTCGTTGCGTATTGCCGCACCACATTGGCCCACCGCGACACCGAACATTTCCGCGTTCTGTTTTTGGACCGCAAGAACCGTTTGATCGCGGACGAAACCCAAAGCCAAGGCACGGTGGATCAGGTCCAGGTCTATCCGCGCGAGGTGATCAAACGCGCTTTGGAATTGTCCGCTTCGGCCCTGATTTTGGTGCACAACCATCCGTCTGGGGACCCCACACCTTCGCCCGAAGACATTGATCTGACCCGGGCCATCGCCACCGCGGCGTCTGCCTTGGACATTGTGCTGCACGATCACTTGATTGTTGGGCGATTTGCAGAAGCCAGCCTGCGTGCCCAAGGCCACCTTTAACGGACCCAGATTTCCACGCGCCGATTTTGATGCTGGCCCCAAGCAATGTCATTGCACGCAAGGGGCAAGACTTCGCCAAAACCTTTGGCGATGAAGCGGTCCCCATCGGGCGCGTTGTCGCCCATGATGCCCAAGATCGTGTCCCGCAAGGTTTCCGCCCGTTGCGTGGACAACCGCAAGTTTGCGCGGGCATTACCGCTGCTGTCGCTGAACCCTGCAAACAAAACGTCGCGCCCGGCAAAGCGGGCTTCTTGCAGCAGATCGGCCAAATACCCCAGGTTGGACCGGGACACCGCATCCAAATCGCGCGTGCCTTCGGCATATCGGAAGGTCAAAGAAAGCCGGCCGAACCCCGACAGGGCGCGCACAGCCTGGCGCAAATCCGCAAGCCCCACATCGTTGCTGGAATTCAAAACCGCATTCATCAAGATGCCTTGGTTGCTGTCCATGCCCGCTTCTTGGGACGTGCGGCTGATGAAACCCGCACGTTCAACGATCCGTTGGGCAGGCACCGACAGCATATATTGCATGAAATCGCGGGCGACCCGGGGCAGCCGCGCATTGGCATGGAACAAATAAAGCGGCGCTTCCAAAGGGTGCGCGCCGAACGTGTCATCGGCCCGGGGCACAGGCGCACCGCAACTGGCCGAAACGGGGATGTACTTCAAAGGCGGGGGCAGTGACAGGTTGGGCGTCACCAATATCACATCGTCGCGCGCCCCACGCGACCGGGCCTGCAGGGGCGATGTCAGCTTGTGGCCCAACACTTGGTGCAGCGCGATCAAACTGTCGCTGTCACCGTCCAAGCCGAAGCTGTCCGTCTGATCTGACACACCCGGGTCTTCCGACACGCCGGTGCGTTCCATCAACTGCCGCACCGTCAAAGCAGCCACGGGATTTTCCGCCCCAGCGTACAGTCGCAGCGTTTCCCAACCGATGACCTGGGACCGCAGCGCGGATGGGTTCAATTGAATCATCTTCCGGCGTTCTGTTGTCGTTGGCGCACGCCGCAAAATGGCAAGGTCAACGGAATTGTTCGCCAGCGCGTCGAACCCTTGGGTGGATTCCATCAAGGTCATCTCAATTTCCAGCACCCGGCCCACAGGCAGGGGGGCTGTTAAATCGATCAGCACAGACCCGCGATCCGATGCCCTGGCTGACAAGCGCATCCCTTGGCTTGACGCGAAATTTTCAATCAACGCAGGCACCAGGCGATCAGCCAATTCTGGCGAAACGGCAAGCTGCACCGTCGGCACCATATCTGCCAGATTGGGACAGCCGCTGCCATCGCACCGGGATGTCGCGGCGGCCATGGTCAGTTCGCCCAGGTCGCTGTCGATTGTGAAATATTCGCTGTCGAACCGCTTCAACGTGCCAGAGACAGAAAAGGACCCGTCCAACAAAGACAGTGTCACGCGTTCAGCAAAAGCGGGCCCGGTTGCAAACACCAACCAAGCCACCGCTAAACCAATTACACGATGTCCAAATTTGGACATGTCCCCCCCTTTTTATTGGGGGGAATGTCGTTGGTCAGTGCAGATTCGACAACCGTTGGCCCGGGCCACATATCGCCGTGGCGCAGGGTCAGTGGCGGTTATGTCACGCGGCCGTGGCAGTGTTTGAATTTTTTGCCAGACCCGCACGGGCACGCATCGTTCCTGGCGGGGTTGCCCCATGTGGCTGGGTTGTTTTCATCAAATCCGCCACCCGCCAAGGCCGGGTCGACTGCGCCTTCTGCTTCAGCGGCCTGTTGCATCAAGGCCTGTTGGCGCATCAGTTCGGCCATCAGTTCCTGCTGTTCTTCTGGCGTGCGCATGCGGATGTGACCCAGGATTTGGCTGACCCGTTCGCGCAAGCTGTCCAACAGGTTTTCGAACAGTTGAAATGCCTCTGACTTGTATTCGTTCAGCGGATCGCGTTGGGCATATCCGCGGAAGCCCACGACCGACCGCAGGTGTTCCAGCGTCAACAAGTGTTCGCGCCACTTGCCGTCGATGGATTCCAACAGGACCTGCTTTTCGATGGACCGCATGTTTTCGGGGCCGAATTCCACCGCTTTCTTGGCCATCATTTCGTCCGACATGGTTTCCAGCTTTTCGCGAATACTGTCGTCGTCTTCCCCTTCGGCGTTGACCCATTCCAGCACGGGCGCTTCAAAGCCCAGCTTTTCGATCACCGCCGCGTGCAGGCCTTCACCGTCCCACTGATCGGAGTACGATTTCGGCGGAATATGAATCGTGACCAAATCTTCGATCACCTGGTGCCGCATATCTTGGGTGATTTCCGACAGGTCTTCGGCTTCCATAATCTCCATCCGTTGGCTGAAGATCACTTTGCGCTGTTCGTTCATCACGTCGTCGAACTTCAGCAACTGTTTGCGGATGTCGAAGTTGCGGCCTTCCACCTTGGCTTGGGCGCGTTCCAAGGATTTGTTCACCCAAGGGTGCACAATCGCTTCGCCTTCCTTCATGCCCAAGGTGGACAGAACCTTTTCCAACCGTTCGGACCCGAAGATGCGCATCAGATCATCGTCCAAAGACAGATAGAAGCTGCTGCGTCCAGGGTCCCCTTGGCGGCCAGACCGGCCCCGCAGCTGATTGTCGATGCGGCGGCTTTCGTGGCGTTCGGTGGCCAAAACATACAAGCCCCCCGCCGCCTTCACCGCAGCTTCATCGTTGGCATGGGTTTCTTCCAGGGCCGCACGGATGGCTTCGGGATCGGCTTCCGGGTCCGCAGCGATGGCTTCCATCACTTGAAACTCGAAATTGCCCCCCAGCTTAATGTCGGTGCCGCGCCCGGCCATGTTGGTGGCGATGGTCACCGCCCCGATTTTCCCGGCATTGGCCACGATCTGCGCTTCTTGTTCGTGCTGGCGCGCGTTCAAGACATTGTGCTGCACCCCGGCCTGGGTCAGCAATTGCGACAGGAATTCCGACTTTTCAATGGACGTGGTGCCCACCAAAACAGGCTGGCCCTTTTCATTGGCTTCCTGAATGGCTTCGACGATGGCACCGTATTTTTCCTGGGCTGTGCGGTACACTTGGTCGTCTTCATCGACCCGCGCCACAGGTTGGTTGGTGGGGACTTCCACCACCCCCAGGTTATAGATTTCCTTGAATTCTTCCGCTTCTGTGGCAGCGGTTCCGGTCATGCCAGACAGCTTGTTGTACAGTCGGAAATAGTTTTGGAACGTCACCGATGCCAGCGTCACGTTTTCAGGCTGAATGTCACAGTTTTCCTTGGCTTCGATGGCTTGGTGCAACCCATCCGACAACCGGCGGCCAGACATCATGCGCCCTGTGAATTCATCAATCAGCACCACTTCACCGTCGCGCACGATATAGTCTTTGTCCCGCGTGAACAGTTTGTGGGCCCGCAGGCCCTGGTTCACGTGGTGCACGATGGTGGTGCTTTCTGGATCATACAGCGATTGCCCTTCGGGAAGAATCCCCCGGGCGTGCAGCACATCTTCCAGCCATTCGTTGCCTTCGTCCGTGAAGGTGCAGTTCTTCGCCTTTTCATCCAAGGTGAAGTGTTCATCGGTCACGTCTGGAATGATGGTGTCGATGGTTTTGTACAGGTCAGACCGGTCCTGCGACGGCCCGGAAATGATCAGCGGCGTCCGCGCTTCGTCGATCAAGATGCTGTCCACTTCGTCCACGATGGCGAAGTTGTGGTACTTTTGGTTCATCTGCGACAGTTCAGATTTCATGTTGTCGCGCAGGTAATCAAAGCCCAGTTCATTGTTGGTGGCATACGTCACGTCGCACGCATAGGCGGCGGCTTTTTCTTCCGGGTCTTGTTCTGGATACACGACCCCGCAGGTCATGCCCAAAGCGTTGAACACGTTGCTCATCCATTCGGAATCGCGCTTGGCCAGATAGTCGTTCACCGTGACCACGTGCACGCCTTTGCCCGTCAGGGCGTTCAGATACGCAGGGAAGGTGGCCACAAGGGTTTTGCCTTCGCCGGTTTTCATTTCAGAGATGTTGCCCTGGTGCAGGAAGATCCCGCCCATCAACTGCACGTCGAACGCGCGCAGGCCCAACGCCCGCTTGGCCCCCTCACGGCAGTTGGCAAACGCTTCGGGCAGCAAGTCGTCCAAACTTTCGCCATTTTCCGCGCGCGCCCGCAGTTCTGCGGTCTTTTCGATCAAGCCTTCGTCCGACAACGCCTCGAACTCCGGCTCTAACGCGTTGATTTTGTCCACCAAGGGGCGGGTGGCTTTGACCTTCCGGTCGTTGGGCGTGCCAAAAACCTTTTTGGCAAGTGTTCCGATTCCCAGCATTCTTTCCCCGCCCGGTTGACCAATTTGTGTGAGGGTTCTTGCTTGCCGGGCCAGTGTTGGCGACCTATGACAAAGATCAGCCAGCGCCCAAAAGACAGTCCCCCTCAGGACCAGTTAGCGATGTATGGGTCCGGTCATAGAGTGTCAACGCTGCGGCCCAAGCGCTGCATCCGAAAGGAAACAAAGATGGTATTTTCACACCCGATCCTGCGCGCCTCTGCGGTGGCATTTGCCCTGGCCACACCGGCTTTCGCCCAAGATGCAACGGTCAACACAGTCGTGGCCACGGTGGGCGAACAGAACATCACAGTGGGTCACGTTTTGGACATCAAGCGCCTGTTGCCACAGCAGTATCAAACCATCCCGGACGAGGTCCTGTTTCAAGGAATCGTAGACCAGCTGGTGCGCCAAACTTTGCTGTCCCAATCCTTTGAGGAACAGCCCGCCTGGATCGAACTGTCCATCGAAAACGAGCGGCGCAATTTGCGGTCGCAGATCGTGATGGAACAATTGGAAGCCGACGCCACATCCCCTGACGCGGTTCAGGCGTTGTACGACGAACGCTACACCAACGGTCCGGCAGAACAGGAATACAGCGCCGCCCACATTCTGGTGGAAACGGAAGAAAAAGCAAAAGAACTGATCGCTTTGTTGGATGGCGGGGCCGACTTTGGCGAAACCGCCAAGGCCCATTCCACCGGCCCATCTGGACCCCGTGGCGGGGACCTGGGGTGGTTCGGCCAGGGCCAAATGGTGCCCCCCTTCGAACAGGCCGTCATGGCCATGGAAGCGGGCGCAATTTCTGCCCCGGTGGAAACCCAGTTTGGCTGGCACGTGATCAAACTGAATGAAATCCGCGACGTGGCGGCCCCAGCCTTCGAAGAAGTGCAAGGCGAACTGGCCGCCGAACTGGGGCAAAAGGCGATCGAAGCACGCTTGGCGGAACTGCAAGCCAACGCAACAGTCACCCGCATGGACGATGGAACAGTGTCCCCAACGGTCCTGTCCACTGTGGAACTGACATCCGCACAATGACGGCCAAATCCCCTTTGGCCCCCGCAGGTTTTCCACCCCTGCCCCCCGTCGCCGGGGTGCGCATGGCGGTGGCCAATGCTGGGGTGAAATACAAAGACCGCCCCGATGTGTTGTTGGCGGTCTTGGACCCTGGCACAACAGTGGCGGGGGTCTTCACACGGTCGTCCACCCGGTCAGCGGCGGTATTGGATTGCCAAGACAAGATCGGCACTGACGCAGACACCGGGGCAGCCATTTTGGTGAATTCAGGCAATGCGAACGCCTTCACTGGCGGGCTGGGCCAAGCGTCCGTGGACGCCATCACCCATGCCGTGGCCGGTGCGTGTGACGTGCCACAAGACCGTGTGTTTACTTCGTCGACCGGTGTAATTGGCGAACCCCTGCCCCACGACAAGATCATCGCAACATTGGACGCCTTGCACGCAGATCTGTCCACGGATCGATTTGAGGACGCGGCCACCGCCATTTGCACAACGGACACATTCCCCAAAGGCAGCCACCGCAGCGTGGATACCCCCAGCGGACCTGTCACCATTTGCGGCATCGCCAAAGGATCGGGCATGATCGCGCCCGATATGGCGACGATGCTGGTCTATATCTTCACCGACGCGAAAATCGCGCGGGCGGATTTGCAAAAATCAGTCTCTGTCCTGAACAATAAGACCTTTAATTGCATCACGGTGGACAGCGATACGTCCACTTCGGACACGCTGTTGTGCGCCGCCACAGGGGCATCGGGCGTCGATGTAACGGGGTCCTCGGACTTTCAGACTGCCTTGCATGCCGTCATGTTGGACTTGGCCCATCAGGTTGTGCGGGACGGTGAAGGGGCCACGAAGTTCATTGAAGTGTCGGTGAAAGGGGCCAAAACCGATGAAGACGCCCGCAAGGTCGCGGGGGCCATCGCAAACTCCCCCTTGGTCAAAACCGCCATCGCGGGTGAAGATCCCAACTGGGGCCGCATCGTTATGGCGGTGGGCAAATCCGGGGCAGCCGCCGACCGGGATCGGTTGTCCATTTGGTTTGGCGACACATTGGTGGCGGAAAAAGGCTGGGTCGCGGAAAGTTATTCTGAAGACGCAGGCCAAGCCCATATGAAACAGGACGAAATTTCCCTTTGTGTTGACTTGGGGCTTGGGGACGGAACAGCCACGATGTGGACCTGTGATCTGACCCACGGGTACATTTCCATCAACGCGGACTACCGATCGTGAAATCGGTCTTGGTGTCCGCCGTTGCGCTGATCGACGCCGATGGGCGCGTTTTGTTGGCGCAACGCCCCGAAGGTAAATCCATGGCGGGCTTGTGGGAATTTCCAGGCGGCAAAGTGGAACCCGGCGAAACCCCAGAACAGGCCCTAATAAGGGAATTGGAAGAAGAATTGGGCATCAACACCTGGCAGTCCTGCCTGGCGCCGCTGACCTTCGCCAGCCACGCCTATGACGATTTTCACCTGCTGATGCCCCTGTTTGCTTGCCGCAAATGGGAAGGCATTCCCCAAGCGCGCGAAGGCCAAACGCTGAAGTGGGTGCAAAAGAAAGATTTACGCAACTTCCCCATGCCCGCCGCCGACATCCCGCTGATCCCGATCCTTATGGACTGGCTGTAACAACAAAGGCCCCTTCCAATGGAAAGGGCCCTGTCTTCATTTTGCCAGAAATACCTTGGGGGAATGGCCGGAACGGCCAGGGGGCAACGCCCCATCAATCAAGCGTACGCTCAACCTCTTCCCGTTCAAAGATTTCGATCACGTCGTTGGGGCGGATATCGTCATAGTTTTCAAATGCCATGCCGCATTCTTGACCGGACTGAACTTCCGCCACTTCGTCTTTGAAGCGCTTCAGCGTTTTCAACGTGCCTTCGTGGATCACCACGTTGTCGCGCAGCAGGCGCACACCGGCAGACCGGCGGGCCACCCCTTCGGTCACCAGACAGCCAGCCACTTTGCCGACGCCAGAAACCTTGAACACCTCTTTGATGTTCGCGTAACCGATGAACTTTTCTTTGATTTCCGCGCTCAACAAGCCAGAGGCCGCCGCTTTCACGTCGTCCACCAAGTCATAGATGACGGAATAGTACCGGATTTCCACGCCCTTTTGGTTGGCCGAATTCCGCGCCGGCGCATTGGCCCGGACGTTGAACCCGAACACAGGCGCGCCCGATGCTTCGGCCAGGCCGATGTCACTTTCGGTGATGGCCCCAACGCCGGAATGCAGAACCCGCACCCGCACTTCGTCGTTGCCGATTTTTTCCATGGCTTGGACGATCGCTTCTGCCGACCCTTGCACGTCTGCTTTCACCACGACTGGCAATTCACTGACATTTTCATCGGCTTTGGCATTTGCCATCAGCTGATCCAGGGTCACGGCAGCACCAGCCGCGGCGCGTTTGTCCTTGGCTGCTTGGGCGCGGTATTCGGCGATTTCCCGGGCTTGCGCTTCGGTGTCCACAACGTTCAACACGTCGCCCGCTTCCGGTGTGCCGTTCAGGCCCAAGACTTCGACCGGAACAGAAGGCCCGGCCGCTTTTACGCGTTCGCCTTTGTCATTCACCAGGGCACGTACTTTGCCCCACTGTTCGCCCACCACGAAAATGTCACCCTGTTTCAGCGTGCCGTTTTGCACAAGAACGGTGGCCACAGGCCCGCGGCCCACGTCCAACTGGGCTTCGATCACAGCACCCGCCGCGGCGCGGTTTGGGTTGGCTTTCAATTCAAGAATTTCAGACTGCAGCGCGATGGATTCCAACAACGTGTCCAGGCCTTGGCCGGTAATGGCAGACACTTCAACGTCTTGCACTTCGCCCGACATTTTTTCCACGATGACTTCGTGTTGCAACAGGTCGGTGCGCACCTTGTCAGGTTGCGCCGCAGGCAGGTCGATCTTGTTGATGGCCACGATCATCGGCACCTCTGCCGCTTTGGCGTGGGCAATCGCTTCCACCGTTTGGGGCATCACAGCGTCGTCCGCCGCCACAACCAATACAACGATGTCGGTGACCTGGGCACCGCGCGCGCGCATCGATGTGAACGCAGCGTGGCCTGGCGTATCCAGGAAGGTCAAAACAGCACCGTCTTGATTGACCTGATACGCACCAATGTGCTGCGTGATGCCGCCTGCTTCACCGGACACGACTTTTGCGTTTCGGATTGCATCCAGAACGGATGTTTTGCCGTGGTCCACGTGACCCATCACTGTGATCACAGGGGGCCGCAACTGCAGATCATCGTCGGAATCTTCGACAGAATCGATGACTTGTTCCACGTCTGCATCCGACACCCGCACGATCTTGTGGCCGAATTCTTCCACGATCAGTTCTGCGGTGTCTTGGTCGATGGTTTGGTTTTGCGTTACCATCATGCCCATCTGCATCAGCGACTTCACCACGTCCGGCACTTTTTCTGCCATACGGTTGGCCAGTTCAGACACAACGATGGCTTCGGGCACCTGCACGTCGCGAACAACCTTTTCGCGCGGTTCACTGTTGCCCAACGCCTTCTGCCGGGCACGTTCTTGTTTGCGCTTCATGGACGCAAGCGACCGCTGGCGACCGTCGCCCCCAGACAGCGCTTGGTTCACTGTCAGCTTGCCGGACCGGCGTCCGTCATCGCGGCCTTTGCCCCGGTTCTGACGTTGCTGGTCGTCGCGGCGTGGTTCTTGTGCCTGCTTGCGGGCCGGTGCAGACTTGCTGGCGCCCCGATCATCTGCGGCAGGCGCGGGCGTCGTGGCGGCCCGGCGGGCGGCCGTTTCTGCGTCGCGCTTTTTGCGTTCTTCTTCTTCAGCCCGGGCCTTCGCTTTTTCTTCGCGTTCTTTGGCTTCCCGCTCTTTCGCTTCGGCTTCGTCCTTGCGGCGCTGGCGTTCTTCCGCGCGCGCTTTTTCGTCAGCTTCACGTTGGGCCGCATCGTCCGCTTCGCGCGCTTTTGCGGCTTGGACAGCCTTCAACCGGCGGTCCATTTCCGCGTCAGAAATACCAGCTGGGCGGCGCGACGGATCCCCTATGGGTGCCCCGCCCGATGGCTTCGCACCACCTGGTTTGGGAACCATCACGCGTTTGCGCTTGGTTTCCACCACCACGTTTTTCGTCCGGCCATGGCTGAAGCTTTGCTTCACATTGCCAGAACGTGGTCCGCCCCGCAGACCCAGGGTTTTTTTGCCGTCGTCGCTCATTAAGCTCTATCGTCCTTCTGGGCTGTGCGGTCTTCACGTAAGCCGCGCAGCTTTGTGGCATCCTCTACTACACGAGTACTGAGTCCGCCAGCCGAGAGTGCGCCGTGTATGACATGCCCCCTGCCGAATGCCAAACCCAATTCAGCCGCCGTTAAACAGCCGAAATATCGTGCGCCCTGGGGTGTCCAGAGCTTTGATTTCCCGCGTTCCGATCCATCGCTGGCTTGGAACAATACTTTGACCCGATCTTCAGCCAATCGGGCTTTCACTTTTTCAAACCCTGCCACGGCCAGGCCCGCTTTGCGCGCCATGGCGATCAGGCTGGTCACCCGTGCGGCAAGCTGATCTTCGATCAGACCCACCAGATTGTCGGGCACAGAAACCTTCTGCCGCGCACCTTTGGAAAAGATGTTGGTCTTAACCGCATCATCCAACGCGGCGCGCGTGGCCGTGACATAGTATCCCCGCCCCGGCAGTTTTTCCAAAACGTCCGGCGCGACAGTGCCATCCGGTCCTGTGACGAACCGGATTAACCCTGATTTGGGGCCACTTTCGCCAGAAACAAGGCATCGCCGTTCTGGGTCTGTGGTGGAAGATCGCGCGCCGCCGCGTGGCATCTTTGTGTATTACGCCTCTGCTTCTGTGTCTTCGGCGGGGGCTTCTTCTTCCGCCGCCAGGTCTTCTGGATCCACCCAGCCCAGCATAATCCGGGCGGTCATGATCATTGTTTGCGCTTCTTCCAGGTTCACATCGAACTTTTCCAAAACGCCGTCATCCTTGACCCGTTCCCCGTCCACGGTGGTCCAGCCGCCGGCCAGTTCCCAATCGGCGCAGGTTGCAAAGTCTTCCAAGGTTTTGACATCGTCTTCCGCCAAGGCTTCCACCATTTGCGGCGACAAGCCTTCGAAATCGATCAGGCTTTGTTCGGCACCCATTTCCCGGGCGTTGGCCAAAGCACGTTCGTTTTCGGCTTCGATCACGTCACGGGCACGGGCTTGCAGTTCGGTGGCGGTGCCTTCGTCGACGCCGTCGATGACCAGCAGTTCGTCCACTTCGACATAGGCGACTTCTTCCAAGTTGGTGAACCCTTCGGACACCAGCAACTGGGCAAAGAATTCGTCCAAATCCAAAGCCGCCATGAACAGGCGGGTGCGTTCTTCGAACTCTGCCTGACGCCGCTTCGATTCTTCTTCTTCGGTCATGATATCGATGGCCAGGCCGGTCAGTTGGCTGGCCAACCGCACGTTCTGACCCCGCCGTCCAATGGCCAGCGACAGTTGTTCATCGGGCACCACAACTTCGATGCGTTCGGCTTCTTCATCCAGAACAACCTTGGACACTTCAGCCGGCTGCAATGCGTTCACCAAGAAGGTGGGCTGGTCTTCGTTCCACGGGATGATGTCGATCTTTTCACCCTGCAGTTCGTTCACGACTGCCTGAACCCGGCTGCCGCGCATCCCCACACAGGCCCCCACGGGATCAATCGATCCGTCATAGGAAATCACCGCGATCTTCGCGCGCGAACCCGGGTCCCGCGCCACGGCTTTGATTTCGATCACGCCGTCATAGATTTCGGGCACTTCCATCTTGAACAGTTCGGCCATGAATTCAGGCGCTGTCCGCGACAAGAAGATTTGCGGGCCGCGTTGTTCGCGGCGCACGTCCTTGATGAACACGCGGATCCGGTCGTTCGGGCGATACGATTCGCGGCCGATCTTTTCGTTCCGGCGCAGCACAGCTTCGCCCCGGCCGATGTCCACGATGACGTTGCCGTATTCTTCGCGCTTCACCAGACCATTGATGATGGTCCCGGCGCGGTCTTTGAATTCTTCGTACTGACGGTCGCGTTCTGCTTCACGGACCTTCTGCAAAATCACCTGCTTGGCCGATTGCGCGGCGATCCGGCCCATTTCCACAGGCGGCACTTCTTCGACAAACGTGTCGCCGACAGATGGGTTTTCCATGTACTGCTTGGCCTGTTCGACGGTGAATTCAGCCTGGTAATTTTCCAGCTCTTCATCTTCCACCACGGTGCGCACACGGGTGAATGTGGCGCGCCCCGTTTTGCGGTCGATGGACACGCGAATGTCCATTTCCGCGCCGTAGCGCGACTTTGCCGCCCGGGCGAGCGATTCTTCCATGGCTTCCACCACAAGGCCGGGATCGATCATTTTTTCCCGGGCCACAGCCTCAGCTGTTTGCAGAAGTTCAAGCTGGTTTGCAGAAGTAATTGCCATCAGTCTTCCTCTCCATCCACGATGGTTTGAATGTCGTCAAATTGCGCTTGGTCGATCTGGCCCGCGTCTTTGCGCCCTTTCAGGACATCGCGGATCAGATCATCAGTCAGGACCAGCTTGGCATCCGCCAACCAGTCGAATTTCAGGCCAATGGTGCCTTCGTCAATTTCGATCAACACCTCGTCCCCGTCGGTGCCGTCCAGCACGCCCTTAAAGCGACGGCGGCCGTCGATCAGGTTTTCCGTTTCGATCTTGGCCACATACCCTTCCCATTGGTCAAAATCCTTCAACCGGGTCAGGGGGCGGTCGATGCCGGGGCTGGACACTTCCAAGGTGTATGCTTCGATGATCGGGTCTTCCACGTCCAACAAGGCAGACACGGTGCCGCTGATTTCCGCGCAGTCGTCCACTTCGATCGTGCCGTCAGGTTTCTGCGCCATGATCTGCAAAAGCGGCGTATTGCCCCCCATCAGGCGAATGCGCACAATCTCGAACCCCATGTCTTCGACAACGGGGTTGATGATTTCCAGGACACGGCGGTCCATGGCGGCTTTGGCGATCAGATCAGCCATAGGGTCCTTCCAGGCACAAAAAAACGGGCGCGCGGCCCGTTCGAAATTCCGGTGGGTTCCAGGGGTGGAGGCTGGAACGCCGCTGTTGAACGGCAAGTAAGTGGGAATCTTCGGGATTGCAAGAAAAAAGCCCCGCACAATGGCGGGGCCTTCGGTTTGGTATGAAGCGTCAGCTTACTTGAACCACCAGCGTTCGGTGATCCGGCTGCTGTCCATCTGCCAAAGGTTCCCGATGTCCGGGCCGTGGGCCAGCTTGGTGGAGTTCGCGTCCACATAGTTGGCGTACATCGGAACGATTGTGCCGCCTTCTTCGGACATGATGGCCTGCATTTCGCCATAGATGCTGCGGCGCTTGTCGCTGTCCAATTCGGCGCGGCCAGACAACAGCAGCTCCTGGAAGCGGGCGTTTTCCCAGCTTGTGTCGTTCCACGGCACACCAGATTCGTACGCGGTAGAGAACATCCAGTCTTCGGTCGCACGACCGGACCAGTAACACGCACACCATGGCTTTTTCAGCCATACGTTCGACCAGTACCCGTCTGCAGGTTCTTGCACCACGTTGATGTTGATGCCAGCGCCTTTGGCGGACGCTTGGTACAGCTGGGCTGCATCAACCGCGCCAGAGAAGGCCGCGTCAGATGCGGACAGGCTGACGTCCAGCGATGTCAGACCGGCTTCTTTCATGTAAAACTTGGCTTTGTCCAAGTCATATTCCAGCTGCGGCAGGTCTGCAGCGAAGTATTGGTTTGCAGGGCCGATTGGGTGATCGTTGCCGACTTTACCGTGGCCTTGCAGAATTTTGTCCACCATTTCCTGACGGTTCACGCCGTACTTCAGCGCTTTGCGCACGTTCACATTGTCGAACGGTGCGGTGTTGGTCAGCATTGGGAAGGTGAAGTGCTGGTTGCCCGTCACTTCGAAGATTTCCACGTTCGGGTTGGCCTTCATCAATGGCTCTGTCTTGAAGTCAACGCGGTTCACAGCGTCCACTTGGCCAGTCATCAGCGCGTTCATCCGTGCGGACGAATCGTTGATGGCGATGGCTTCTACGCCGTCGAACCAACCTGCTTCACCGTCTTTGTAGTGGCTGTCGACGCGGGTCAGAACCGCTTTTACGCCTGGGTCAAAGCTGTCCACTTTGTACAGACCTGTGCCGATGCCTTTGGCGATCGCTTCGTCGATCATGCCGGCAGGGTACATCAGGATGTGGTAGTCGGACATCAAGAATGGGAAGTCAGCGTTGCCGGCAGCCAGCGTGAACTGAACCTGGTGGTCGCCCATTTTCTTCATTTCAGAAATCGCAGCAACGATTGGTTTCGCCGCGGATTTCGCGCCTTCGGCCACGTGCATTTGCAGCGATTCGATCACGTCATCCGCACCGAATGCTTTGCCGTTGTGGAAGGTAACGCCCTTGCGCAGGTTGAAGGTCCAGGTTTTTGCATCGGCGGATGCTTCCCAGCTTTCAGCCAATTCGCCCACCAGTTCACCGTTGGCTTTCACCTCGGTCAAGCAATCGAACACAGTGCCGTGCGCCATCATGATCATGAACGAGTCAGAGTGCGTACGCCCGTCCCAGCTGTCAGATGTGTTTGCACCAGCAATGCCCAAACGCAGCGTGCCGCCACGCTTTGGGCCATGGCCAGCTGCCGAAGCTGGCATACCTGTCGCCGCCAGAACACCGGCAGCGGCAGAGGTCTTCATCAGACCACGGCGAGTAAATTGAGACATTCGATTTTCTCCCTTGTTGAACGTCTTATTTTTAAAGACTTTTATCCTCTTTCGAGGGGTGATTCTTCAGGCCATCTTGTCGACGGCTGCATCCCCGATGTTATCAACCCCACGCTCTTTGAGAAGGGTTGTCAGCCAATCAGGGTCCATTTCTGGCACAGATGACAGCAATAAATCGGTATATGGGTGGTGTGGCGGCTGGAACATTTGGTCTTTGGGTCCCTGTTCCACAACCTTGCCGTCCTTCATCACCACAACTTCATCGCTGATGGCCCGAACAGTGGCCAAATCATGGGTGATGAACATGTACGACAAGCCAAGCTTGTCTTGAAGATCCGCCAACAGCTTCAGGATTCCTTCAGCCACCAATTGGTCCAAGGCGGATGTTACCTCATCGCAGATGATGAATTTCGGTTCAGCGGCCAAGGCCCGGGCGATGCCGATGCGTTGCTTTTGGCCGCCCGACAGTTCGGACGGAAGCCGGTTGAAATATTGGGTCGGTTCCAATTCGATCTGTTCCAACAGTTCATCGACGCGCTTGCGCTTTTCAGCGCCGGTCTTGCCCGAATAAAACTGCACCGGGCGCCCGATCAATTCACCGATGGTTTTGCGCGGGTTCAAGGCGGTGTCCGCCATTTGGTAAATCATCTGCGCCTGCCGCAGTTGGTTTTTATCCCGCTGGCGATAATCCAGCGGCAAAACCTGGCCGTCGAATTCAATGTGCCCCTGTTTGGGGGGCAGCAGTCCTGTGATGCACCGGGCGGTTGTGGATTTGCCGGATCCCGATTCCCCCACAACAGCGACGGTCCGACCGGCGTGGATGTCAAAACTTACATCAAACAACACGGGCACCGTGCCATAGGCGGCCGTGACATTTTGCACCGACACAACCGGGGTCGCCCCCACATTTACTGCGGGTTTTTGCGGCCGCTGGAACGACCGGACGGCCCAAAGCGACTTGGTATACTCCTGCTTTGGGGCGCTTAACATCGTGCGGGTGTCGGCTTCTTCGACCTCGTCCCCTTTCAGCAGGACTTTGATCTTGTCTGCCATCTGCGCCACCACGGCCAAGTCGTGGGTGATGTAAATCGCAGCCGTGTTAAACTGTTCCACGATGTCACGAATGGACGCCAAAACCTCGATCTGGGTCGTCACGTCCAGCGCGGTTGTGGGTTCGTCGAAGATGATAAGGTCGGGGCGGCACGACATGGCCATGGCCGTCATGGCCCGCTGCAATTGCCCGCCTGATACCTGGTGGGGGTACCGAAAGCCGATGTTGTCGGGATCGGGCAACCGAAGGCGACGATACAGTTCAATCCCGTCCTTTTCCGATTCTGCCTTGCTTTGAACGCTGTGCTGGGTTGGCGCCTCTGTATGCTGGTCAATCAGCTTGTGGGCCGGATTGAACGACGCTGCCGCAGATTGCGCGACATAGGCGATCCGTTTTCCCAGCAAGCCCCGCTTGACCGCTGCTGGTGCATTCACAAGATCGATTCCGTCAAATTCCACCGATCCGCCGGAAATGCGGCACCCATCGCGGGTAAATCCCATGGCCGCCAAGCCCATGGTGGATTTGCCTGCGCCAGATTCCCCGATCAACCCCAGAACTTCGCCCTTGTTCAGGTCCAGGTCCACGCCGTTGATAATGGGATTCCACGTTTCATCAGACCGGCCTTCGATTTTCAGGCCCCGAATTTTCACCAATTGATCTGACATGGGTTACTCCTTCAGGCCCGAAGATTTGTGCAGCATCCAGTCCACCACAAAGTTCACCGCAACGGTTAACAGCGCGATGGCCAACGCTGGCAGCAAAGCCACCGCCGACACTTGGGGGGCGAAGCTGGCAAAGTTAATGAACTGCGACAGATCCCGCACCATAGTGCCCCAATCCGCCAAGGGCGGCTGGATGCCCACACCCAGGAACGACAGCGATGCGATGGTCAAAAACACAAAGCAGAACCGCAGCCCAAATTCAGCCAAAAGCGGTGCTGTGGCGTTGGGCAGGATTTCCCGGAAAATCAGGTACCCCAAACCTTCGCCGCGCAGTTTGGCCGCTTCGATATAGTCCATAACAACGATGTTCATGCCCACCGCACGGGCCAGGCGGAACACCCGGGTGGCGTCGATCACGGCGATAATCACAATCATCGCAACCGTCAGACCAAACCCTGTAAACAGCGACGACGCCGCGGTGATCAGCAAAAGGGCGAAAATCAGCGCGGGAATGGCCATCAAGACATCCACCAAGCGCGACAACACCTGGTCCGTCCAGCCCCGCAACGTCGACGCCAAAAACCCGCCGGTGACCCCCAAGAAGAACGCCAAACAGGTGGTGACGAAAGCAATGCCCACCGTGTTTTGCGCGCCATATATCAGGCGGGACAGGATATCGCGGCCAATTTGATCCGTGCCCAAGGGGAAATCAGGATTGCCGCCCAAAGCAGGATTGCCGCCTGGGACGACGTTGGCGTTGCCCAAAACTTCTTCCTGGCCATAGGGGGCGATAAAATCCGCAAAGATGGCGCAGATGGCATAAAGGATGATGATCAGTATCCCAAATGCAGCTGTGACTGGCATGGATCGGAACAGCTTGCGCGTCCCAGCCGTACCCACCAAGCGACCGAACCATAAGAATGCCACGCCCATAATGGCGAACAGGATCAGGCCATGCACAGCTGTGCGATAGAAGAAATATGTGTCCGGGATGGCCCCTGCCGTCGACCAACTGACGATATACATCCAGATTGCAGAAACCAAGATGGCGGCCCCCAGGACGTACCCGAACGCCATGCCAAACCCCATATCCCTGAAATAGGGCCGGTTATTGGTCAGCTTTTGACCCAAAAATCGAAACAGCCACCCCCCGGGAATGCTGCCCAGCAATACCGCTGCAAGCCATGTGATCATTTCGGATGCCTCAGCCTTGGATTGGACAGAATGGACATCACGTCCGCTGTCAGATTGAGAAGGATATACGCCGCTGCAAAGATCAGGCAGCAGACTTGTACCATGGGAATGTCACGGTTTTTCACGGCGTCCACGAACAACTGTCCGATGCCGGGATACACAAACACAACTTCCACCACCACAACGCCCGTGATCAGATAGGCCAGGTTCAAAGCGATAACGTTGATGATGGGGGCCAGCGCATTCGGCAACGCATGCACCACAATCACCCGCATGGGCGACACACCTTTGAGTCGGGCCATTTCAATGTAAGGGCTGGCCAACAGGTTCAGGATGGCCGCGCGTGTCATACGCATCATGTGGGCGGTCACCACCAAGGTCAGCGTCAGGGCTGGAAGCATCGTGATCCGCGCCCGTTCGATCAAGGACATCCCGTCTTCCGGCAGTGCGATCACGGGAAACAGCGGGTTGATCACCGCAAGAAACAGGATCAGCACATACGCCAAGAAGAATTCAGGCGCCGAAATCGACGACAGCGTGGTCACGTTGGCCACCCGGTCAAACACCGATCCGCGATAAAGTGCCGCCAGAACGCCAATGGTCAAGGACAGGGGCACCGCGATGACAGCCGTCAAACCCGCCAGAAACATCGTGTTGAAAAACCGCGGCCCAATCTGATCCGTGATAGAGATCAACTGATCCCCGCCCAAGTTCGTGGCGAACATCATCTGGGCATACGACACACCCAAGTCCCCCGTCAGGATGGATCCAAGCCACGTGAAATAACGTTCGAAAAACGGACGATCCAAACCAATGTCCGCCCGGATGGCGGTTTTGGCTTCTTCCGTTGCCCCCTGCCCCAGAATGGCCGCCGCGAAATCCCCTGGAAGCGCGTTGACAGCTGCGAAGATTACGAAAGAAACGATGACAAGCGTCAATGCGCCCAACGCAAGCCGTTGCAAAATAATCTTGCCGACAGAGCCCACCCTATGTCCCCCTTGGTCAATGTGACTTCACGTTAACGGGTCAGGGAAAAGAGTAAAGAAATTACGACGCTTTTTGTCGCAAACCATCCATGGTGCGCACAAGTTCGGAACTGATGCCTGGTTCGGACAGCGCATGCCCCGCCTTCTGCACAATTCTGAGGCGCGATAGTTTCCATGCTTTTGCAAGGGAATACGCGGACTTAGGCGGACAGATCATATCATAGCGCCCTTGAACAATCGTGCCCGGCACATTTTTTAAGCGATCTATGTTCGGCAAAATTTGTTGGCTGTCGTTCAAAAAAGCTTTGTTCCGGAAATAATGGTTTTCCAATCTGGCAAATGCCCGCGCGTACTCTGCTGGGGTTTCGCCCGCCACGCCGCTGGAATCGACCGATGCCAAAGCGTTTTCCCATCCTGACCACGCCCGGGCATATCTGGTTTCCAACGCGATATCGCCGCTGAACAGGCGTTTGCCGTACGCAGCGATCATGTCGCCGCGTTCTTCTTCTGGCACAAGATTCACAAATCGTTGCCAGGCTTCTGGCCAAAACAGACCAGCGCCGCCGCCATAAAACCAATCAAGTTCCGGTTGGGTTGCCAGGAAAACGCCCCGCAGCACCAAGTGTTCCACCACCGCGGGGTGGGCTTGGCTGTAAATCAACCCCAGGGTCGCCCCCCAGCTGCCGCCGAACACGATCCATTTGTCCAGGCCCAAGGTTTTTCGGATCAATTCGATATCCGCCACCAGGTGCCACGTCGTGTTGTTCCGCACAGACGCATGGGGCGTGGATCGTCCGCAGCCGCGCTGATCAAACAGAATAATGCGATAAAAATCTGGGTCAAAATACCGGCGCATGGCCGGGCTGCACCCGCCGCCTGGGCCGCCGTGGAACACCACCACGGGAAACCCATCGGGATTGCCGCATTGTTCCAAATACACCAGGTGTTCGTCCCCCACTTCGATCATACGTTGATCGAAGGGCGTGATGGGCGGGTAAAGATATTGTACCGCGCGTTTTTGCCCTGCGTCTTTATCCATAGCCGCGCTATATACCCCTGGACGGTGTTAGGCCGATACCCCGTTAGATAGACTGGAACCACAGAATGCAAGCAGCCCAGACAACCGTAGACCCGTCCGAAATTGCCAAGTTCGAAGCTATGGCAGCCGAATGGTGGGACACAGAAGGCAAGTTCAAACCCCTTCACATGCTTAATCCATGCCGGTTGGATTATATCACCCAGCAAATCGCCCTGGACTTTGACCGGGACATGAAATCGGACGCCCCGTTCAAGGGCTTGCGCATTTTGGACATTGGGTGCGGGGGCGGATTATTGTGCGAACCCATGGCCCGTTTGGGGGCAGACGTGGTGGGGGCAGACGCAGCCGAACGCAATATTCCCGTGGCTCAGGTCCATGCTGATCAGTCCGGCCTGACCATCGATTACCGTCACACCACCGCCGAAGCGCTGGCCGGAAACGGCGAACAATTCGACATCGTATTGAATATGGAAGTGGTGGAACACGTCGCTGATCCACAATCGTACTTGGATGCATGTTCTGCGCTTCTTAAGCCCGGCGGGTTGCACATCTGTTCCACGCTGAACCGCACGCCGAAAAGCTTTCTCTTCGGCATAATCGGTGCAGAATACGTGATGCGCTGGCTGCCAAAAGGCACGCATGAATGGTCCAAGTTCATCACGCCCGAAGAACTTTTCGCATTGTTGGAAAACGCTGGGTTGGTGCCTGTGGATCGGAAAGGGTTCGTGTTCAATAAGCTGCGCTGGACCTGGTCCATCAGTGCGACGGACCTGGGCGTAAATTATGTGACCAGCAGTCACAAACCAGGCTGATCAATCCAAGGCGACCATAGAAATGCGCATGTCGCGCAAAATCGGCAGGGCAGCTTTCATCGACGTGTCGCCGATTGATTCAGTGACCGCTTCCACAAATGGGGCGATTTGCTGGAATGCTGCGTCCCGCGCCGCCCGTCCTGACGGGCTTATGACCACTTGTTTGCGCCGCGCGTCGTCCCAATCGGGCCGAACATGAATGTACCCCGCCGCTTCCAACTTGGACAGCGTATTGGTCATGGCACCGCGGGTCAGGTTAAAGGCCCCGGCCAATTGCGCAGGGCTGCGTTCTGTCCCGACGTGGGCCAAATGGTTCAAGACAATGAAGTGGGAAAGCTCCATCCCCTTGGGCAAGACCTTCGAAAGACGGGACCGCAAAATCTGTTCCAGCGCCAAGATTTCGGAAAACAGACCGACAGAAAGGGATTGGGATGAACTGGCCATATCAAAAATTAGGATCTGCAAAAGGGATATCGTGGCGCAGTGATGGCACACGACGACGGGCTGTTTCAACGGCGCATATGTCCAATTCTGCGCTGTAAACGCCAGGTTCTGTCCCAGCATCCAAGATCACCGCGCCCCATGGGTCCACCACCAAACTGTGTCCAAAGGTTTTGCGTTGCGACCCTGGGTGCGTGCCCGTTTGGGCCGCGGCCACCACATAGCAGCCGGTCTCAATGGCCCGTGCGCGCAGCAACACGTGCCAATGGGCCTGGCCTGTGGGCACGGAAAACGCCGAAGGCACACACAAGACTTGCGCGCCCGCCTTGGCCAAACAGCGATACAAGTGGGGAAACCGCACATCGTAACAGATGCTTTGTCCCATTTGGCATCCGGGTCCGCGTGCCAAAACGGCCTGCCCGCCTGCGCGAAATCCAGCAGATTCGTGGTACGATTCTGTGTCGGACAATTGGACGTCAAACATGTGGATCTTGTCGTATGTGCTGACCACACTGCCCGCATCATTTAACAAAACACTTCGGTTCACAAAACGCCCGCCTGGGTCATCTGACTTCAAGGCCAGTGATCCAAGATGCACCCACAGCCCCAACGCTTCGGCCTTGCGCGCCACTGCTGCAATGAACCCATTGGCTTCAAAGTGTTCCAAAACGCGGGCTTGGGTACTGCGGGACACGGACACGCAGTTTGTGACTTCAGGCGTGAACAAAATGTCAGCGTCCTGCGCCTGGTCCATGGCATCCAGCAGCCAAGCCAAGTTTTGGTCCGGGTCTTCCCCGGACGTCATTTGCGCCAGGGCGACTTTCACCCCGCCAACAATGCGTCAAGCTTGCCCGCGCGGTCCAAAGCGTGCAGGTCGTCACACCCGCCGACGTGCACATCGCCGATGAAAATTTGCGGAACAGTGCGACCGCCGCCGGATCGCGTGACCATTTCTGCGCGTTTGTCTGGGTTTTGGACGACATCAATTTCGGTGAACGAAACAGATTTTTCCTTCAGAAGCCGCTTGGCCATATGGCAAAATCCGCAGGTGGGGGACGTGTAGAGTTCGACTGTTTGCATGGGTCTTCCTTTGTTCGACCCGCAGCTTAATCTTTGTACGACACACGCGCCAGGGAAAGAACGCTTATGGATTTTGGCTTGGCGGCCCTTAAGACACGCGTGCTTTCGGTAAACGTCGCGCCGGATGCCATAACATCGTCCACCACAACCAAGTCACGTCCGGCATACCGATCGTTCGGTCCGTGCAGGGCCATCGTCCCCGCCAGGGCCACGGCCCGTTCTTCCGCTGTGCGATGGCCCAAGGACGGTGTTGCGCTTTGGCGTTGCAAAAATTGCCCGTCCCAGTCCAATCCGCCCTGCCGCGCCATGTGTTTTGCCAAGGCGGCGGACTGATTGTACCGCCGTTTCCAAAGCCTGGATTTGTGCAGTGGCACGGGAATCAGGACTGGATTTTCGACGTTCAGACGCGCCATGGCCGACAACATCCATCCAGCCGCAGGCGGGACCAAATCCAGTCTGTCCTGGTGTTTCAATCGCAAGACCAAATCCCGCCCCGTGCGGCGATACAGCATTGCTGCAGTACCCCTGTCCCAAATGCGGGGCGTTCGCAGACAGCTGTCGCAGGCGAAGTCTTCTTCCACATCCCCCGGCAATACATCGCCGCACAAAAAGCAAGACGATTGCCCCACGAACCGTACGTTGACCCAGCAGGCGGGGCACAATCGTTCATTGCCCACCAACTCCTCTCCGCACCCCAAACACAGGGGCGGATAAAACAGATCAATGGCGTTTCGCAGGGATGGCAGCGCGACTGACATGGCGGCAGGGAAGAAGAACAACGCTAAGATGTGGTTAACAAGACGGTTTGGCCAGTACCAACGCCGCATGGCCTTGCCATTTTGCCGCAGCGCAGCCTATGCCCTGGATCTATTCGAAGATCGGCGATTGACGAAGCCCGCGCCGCCTTTATGTCACAACACAAGACAGCGTGGATCAGAGGCGACACCATGGTTGAAATGCCAAAAAAAGATTCGATGGCCGGCGCATGCCCCGCCCATGCCCCGTCCGATCACCCGCCCGTAAAGGACGAAAAGATCGGCGTATTGGTGGCCAATCTTGGAACGCCCGATGGTCATGATTATTGGTCTATGCGCCGGTATCTGAATGAATTCCTGTCTGACCGCAGGGTCATCGATTACAGCCCATGGCTGTGGCAGCCGCTTTTGCAACTGATCATATTGACCAAACGCCCGTTTTCGTCGGGCGAGGCCTATGCCTCTATCTGGAACAACGATGCCGACGAAAGCCCGCTGATGACCATCACAAAGGCGCAAACTGAAAAGATCCGAAGCAACGTACAGGCCGCGATGGGCGACCAGGTGATCGTTGATTTTTGCATGCGGTACGGCAACCCGTCCACCAAATCAAAGGTGCGGGACTTGATCGACCAAGGCTGCCAGAAGATTTTGTTTTTCCCGCTGTATCCACACTATGCCGGGGCCACGTCCGCCACCGCATGCGATCAGTTCTTTCGGGTGCTGATGTCGGAAAAATGGCAGCCGTCCGTGCGTACCGTGGCACCTTATTTTGACGATCCGGCATATATTGATGCCCTGGCCCAAAGCGTTGAAGCGGCCTATGCCAATGCAGACTTCAAACCGGACATCTTGGTATGTTCCTATCACGGTGTCCCGCAGCGGTACCTGATGGAAGGCGATCCGTATCACTGCCAGTGCCAAAAAACGACACGGCTTTTGAAAGAACGTCTTGGCTGGGCCGACACAGACATCGTCACCACGTTTCAATCGAAATTCGGACCGGAAGAATGGCTGAAGCCGTATACCGTTGAAGAAGTGGCGCGGCTGGCGGCGGCTGGCAAAAAGAAAATTGCCGTATGCGCCCCAGCCTTTTCGGCCGATTGCATTGAAACCTTGGAAGAAATTAACGAAGAAATCAAAGAAAGCTTTGAAGAAGCTGGCGGCGAACACTTCCTTTATATTCCATGTCTGAATGACGACGCGGCGCACATCGACGCGTTGACGAATGTTATTCGGACCAACCTTAAGGGCTGGGCATAAAAAAAGGCGGCTAAAGCCGCCTTTTCTTTGAATTCTTCAGCGTATCAGCTGCTGGCTGCCAGACCGATCAGGGCCAGGATCAGCAAAGGTACAATTACGCCACCGCTTGTCCCTGCAGTTGTTTCAACAACTTCAGTTACGATTTCAGGCTCCATCACAGGCTCGGACATGCCACCTGCGAATGCTGCACCTGCGGTTGCCACCAGCGCGGCTGCGATTACGAGTTTCTTCATGGTATCCTCCAGTAGTAGTCGGGCGCTTTCAGAGACTTGCCGCGCCACAAACAAGCGTTTGTACGGTCAGTTATTAAAGTCTGCTGCAGAAATGCAAATGTCTGCCGTCAATAACAAAGACCGATTAACGTAAGTGTGGTTAAATCAGCAACACCTGCGTCCCAACTTTCGACAGTGCGAAAAGTTCCGAAATTTGTTCGTTGTACAGTCCAATACAACCATTGGACGATCTGCGGCCGATTTTGCGAGTGTCGTGCGTTCCGTGGATTCGGTAGTAAGTCCACGACAGGTACAACGCGTGTGTGCCCAGGGGATTATCGGGGCCAGGGCCCACGAATTCCGGCCATTCTGGGTTCCGTTCGCGCATGGCAGGGGTCGGACGCCAGCTGGGCCCTTCCACCTTGCGGGTCACCCGTGTGCGTCCCCGCTTGGTCAAGTCTTCCGACAAAGGCACGGATGTGGGATACAACTTATATACCGATTGATCTTCGGACCAATAGTGCAACGCGCGCGACGAGATATCCACCAGGATCGCCCCGTTGCGCAAATTGTCAAAGTAAGGCTGCCACTCCAACGTGCGGAAACTGGACATGTTTCGACGCTGCGATGCAGAAACGTCCTTTTCAATCTCTACGGCGCCGTTGAACTGCTGTGCGTCCAATGTCGTTGCGGCTAAACTTGCGCCAGCTGCTAAAAATGTTCTTCGTTTCATCGTGTTCATCCGATTGTTCTCACTGCCATCATTGCAAATTATGCTGAGGCGCACCCTAATTCTTTAGGCTTAAATCAACAAATCAAACATTTGTCAGACCTGCAGCGCACACGAAAGTGGGTTTGCCTGACAACATTTTCAAGTTAGAAGCGGGAAAAATCAGTGTCGAAAAGGGCAGAAGACATGCGCGCAGTACTTATTGCTTTGGTGTCGATCATTTTGGTGGCATGTACACCGGCGGAAGTTCCTTTGGGTCCGGATGGGCAGCCCTTGCCAAGGCTGTATCGGATCAAGGCCAATGACACAGGCCGCATTCAATTCAGCATGCAAGACGGCATCAACAGCCTTCGGTCCGTCAAAGGCGTGCCGCCCGTTCAGCTGAACGCGCAACTTAATGCCGCAGCTGCAACCCATTCGCGCGATATGTCCATTCAGAACCGCCCGTGGCACTTCGGATCAGATGGATCATCCCCGATTGATCGCATTCGGCGCGTCGGCTACACCGGAACGCTGCTGGGTGAAAACATTTCTGAGACCTTCGAATCAGAGTTGGAAACCCTGGCAGCATGGATGGAAGTCCCAAGCACCCGTGACGTCATTTTGAACCCCGAAGCCCGCGAAATGGGCTTTGCATGGTTTCAAGAAGAAAACGGCAAGATTTGGTGGACGCTGGTGATCGCCAAGCCGTAATCAGGCGCGGATCACAATCGGCGTTCCAACATCGACCATCGCAAATATGTTTCGCATTTCACGATTCGTGACGGCGATGCAGCCCCATGTCCAATCATCACGCCCGGAATACTTTGATGGCGTGCCGTGGATGAAGATGTCCCCGCCAGGGGACTTCCCCATGGAATGGGCGCGGGCGATATCGCGGCGATTGGGATAGGAAATACCCAAAGACAAAAAGAAGCTGCTGTTGGGGTTTTTACGGTCGATGAAATAGCGTCCTTCCGGCGTCTTGCCGTCCCCTTCAATTTCTTTGTGGCCGGTCGGCGCAAAACCCAATTCGAAGCGATATTGCTTCAGGACCCTGTCGTTGTGAAACAACCGCATGCGCCGTTTGGTTTTATCCACCGTGATGAATGTCACCTTCGGGCCGTTATATGTCACGAACTTGCTGCTGCACGCTGCCAAAAATGCGGACGCCAGCCCAGTCAAAATCACCGCTCTTCTCTTCATACGCCTTGCCTTTTTTGGTGCCGTATATCTTTTTTATTAAAGAACCGTCATCACGATTTGGTGGCCAAAATCAAGCCCAAGGCAAAGCGCGTTTGGGCTTTTGCCGTAATTACTTTGTATCATTCTTCTTCTTGACCCAAAAATCCGCCCGACTGTCGTGACCAAAGGTCCGCATAAAGACCGCCTGCGGCCACCAGATCATCGTGGGTTCCGACTTCGACGATTTGGCCTTTGTCCAACACCACAATTCGATCCATCTGCACAATGGTGGACAACCGGTGCGCAATGGCGATGACAGTTTTGTCTTCCATATAGGCAAACAAGGCGTCTTGAATTTGCGCCTCAACTTCGCTGTCCAAAGCGGCGGTGGCTTCATCCAAAATCAAGATAGGGGCGTTTTTTAGCAACACGCGTGCCAACGAAATGCGCTGCCGTTGCCCACCGGATAATTTGACGCCGCGTTCCCCCACCTTTGCTTCAAGCCCTTGGTTTCCATCTTGGTCCACCAGGTCCGTGACAAAACCGTCGGCCACGGCGCCTTTGATGGCTGCTGCAAATTCTTCTTCAGTGGCGTCTGGTTTTCCAAACAGAACGTTTTCCCGCACCGTTCGGTGAAGCAGGGCGTTTTCTTGTTGAACAACCCCGATGTGCGCGCGCAGGCTTTTTTGCGTCACCGATTGAACATCCTGGCCGTCGATCAAAATTCGACCCTGTTCGGCATCATAGAACCGCAAAATCAATTTGATCAGCGTGGACTTCCCAGCGCCGCTGCGCCCCACCAACCCAACCTTTTCCCCAGGCTGAATGGACAACGACACACCATTCAACCCGCCTTTTTCTTGACCATAGTGGTGGTGCACATCTTGGATTTCGATGCTGGCTTGTTTCAAATTCATCGGCTTGGCATCGGCCCGATCCACCACATCGATGGGCGATGCGATGGTTTCCATACCTTCGGACACAATGCCGAGCTCACGAAAGAAAGATGTTGTGGCCCACATGATCCAGCCGGACATACCGTTGATCCGAAGCGCCAAGGCCGCCGCTGCTGCCAAGACGCCCAGTTCGGCTGTTCCATTGATCCACATCGCAAGCGACACCCCCACCAAGGCCACCACCAACACGCCATTCAAGGTAACCAGGCCAAAATCCATCAGCGTAAACAGCCTGTTTTCGCGCTGAAACGTGGATCGGGCATATTCGATCGCATCCACCGCATAATCCAGCTCCGCTTCGTGATGGTCGAACATTTTGACTGAATGAATGTTGGTATAGCTGTCCACCACCCGCGCGGTGACCTGGCTGCGGGCATCTGACGCGGCTTTTGCGGCGGGCCCGATTCGCTTGACCGTCCAAACGACAAGGGCTGCGAACAACGCGATCCAAATAAGCAGCGGAATCGAAAGCCGGGCATCCACACCGTACAACATCACCAATGCCCCGATGAAATAGGCGGTGGAAAACGCAATGGCATCGAACACTTGAAAGACCACCTCGCCCATGGCGGGGGGCGTTTGCATAATTCGGTTTGCGATCCTGCCGGCGAAGTCGTTTTCAAACCAACCCACGGACTGGCCCAGAACATGCCGGTGCGCGCGATACCGCACCAAGGTTCCCACGTTCGGCATCATTGATTGGTTCATCAACAAAACGTCCAATCCCTGCAACAGCGGGCGCACGATCAAGACGGCGACCGTCACCAAGGCAAGTTCCACGCCGTGGTCGCCCAGAAACGCACTGGGACTGGATTCCGTCATCAACGTGACGACACGCCCCAAATACCAAATCAACGCCACCTCCATCGCCGCAACAATCACCGACGTGCAGGCCGCGAAGATGAACAAATACCGAAACGGGCGAAGGTACAGCCACAAGAAAGGCCGCAGCGTCCGGGGCGGACGATCTTCTGCGCAATAGTCCTGATAAGGATTCAGAAGGTTTTCAAAAAATCGAAACATAGCCCGTCAGGCTATGACATTTCTTTTTCGAATCATAGGACAAGAAAAACAGCCGATCCCGCCAATAAAAGTGCCATGGTTTTGAAGAAAGCAGACCAACGGCGTTCCGTCGTCAGGACCCGTGCAACCCGTTGACCAAAAAGCGTCCAAAACAAACAAACCGCGCTGTTTACCGACGAAAATGCCAAGGCAAGCGTGCCGCCAATCCAAATGGGTGCCGCGTCTGGCACATAAGACACTGCAGCCAGGGACACCGCCCAGATTTTGGGATTCACCCATTGAAACATCGCAGCTTCATACACGGTGAATGGGCGTTGATCAGAAGACAACGCCGATCCGGTCGCCCGCCAAAGCGTAAACGCCAGGTACAAAATCCAAAGTGCAGAAATGGCGGTTAAAATTGTTCGCGCCCAAGGCACGGTTCCCAGCACGGCCCCAAGCCCAAGGCCCACCAAGAACCCAACCACGCCTACGCCGATCACGACCCCAACAATGTGGGGCAGCGTGGCATTCAGGCCGAACCTGGCCCCGGATGATGTCAGCAAAATGACATTGGGGCCGGGCGAAAACAGACCCAGAAAAACAAAGATGAAAAGCGGCAAAAGATCAGCCATGGTCCTGCACAAATTGGATCAAATCTTCACGCGACGGGCGGCCATGGTGATCCAACCAGTGGGCCTTCGCCTGTTTCAAAGCTGCCCCCAAGGCCGGCCCCGAAAAATGGCTTTGGACATGTTCAGCCTTCATGGGGAAGGTCGCATCTGCCCCATGTGCAACAGCATCAAGATCGGCAACAGCCACCTGCGTTTCCAACAGCGCCGCCCTGATATGAAGCGCCGCCAGGCCGTCTGCCAAACCCAAGTCATGACCCATTTTGAAACCGTTGCCACAGGTCCGGGAAAATTCCACCAACGCTGCAAGCCGCCGATGGTCCGCATTGCTGAGACGCAAAAACCCTTTGGGAACGCTTGGTGTCAAAACGGCAAGCCGATGCAGTGGATCGACAGGTTCCTGCGTGAACGCGTCCACAAAAATCGGCAAATACTTGGACGTGGCCCCAGGCAGTATCACGGACAGAACCCCACACTGGTCCATGGCCGCGACAGCCTGCGACGGGTTTGGCGCGGTCAGAAGTTTCAAAACCTCGGCCGTGATACGTTCTTGGGAAATTTCGGTCAGGTCCTGGGCATGGCTGGCGCAAGCAGCCAGACCGTTGGCATCAATTCCTTCAGACGGTGCGCCATACCATGCAAAAAACCGAAAGAACCGTAAAATTCGAAGGTGGTCTTCCCGAATACGCTGGCTTGGATCATCAATGAAACGGACATGCCGTTGCACCACATCTGGATATCCACCAACGGGGTCTTGCAGCAAACCATCACGGTCCATGTAAAGCGCATTCATGGTAAAGTCCCGGCGGCGCGCATCGTCGGCCAAGTCTTTGGAAAACGCCACAACGGCACGCCGCCCATCGGTTTCAACGTCCTTGCGAAAAGTGGTGACCTCAAACGGGGTGCTGTCCAGAACAAACGTCATGGTGCCGTGGTCTTCCCCTGTCGGGACAATCTTGATCTGATTGGCGTTTGCAATGGTGCGCATATCGTCCGGCGTGGCATCAGTGGCCATATCCAGATCAGCCGCCGCACCACCAAGAATGGCATTTCGCACGCAGCCCCCCACGTACCAAAGCTGAAATCCATGGGTCGAAAACGCATCGAACAGCTTGCCCGCATTGGGGCTTTTCAAAAAATCAGCGTGAACCTTCATGTTCTTCACCAATGGCGTCTGCCAAAGCCCGCAGCATACGGGCCGATGCGCCCCAAATGTAATAAGGACCGTAAGGCACCGTATAGTAAAATCGCGCCTGCCCTGCCCACTGCCGAGATTCCACGCGGAAATTCCGACGTGCCGTCACCAAATCGGCTGGCACTGAAAACAGTTCTGACACCTCTGCCGGATTAAGGGATGGTGTCCAAGCGCCCGTCACCCACCCAACGATGGGGGTCACGTCAAAACCGGTAACGGTCGTGTGGTTGGGCAACTGCCCCAAAATGTCCACT
The DNA here is from genome assembly GCA_020629235.1 of Planktomarina sp. Lineage (GTDB taxonomy): Bacteria > Pseudomonadota > Alphaproteobacteria > Rhodobacterales > Rhodobacteraceae > Planktomarina. The sequence continues at coordinate 23,088 of JAHDDS010000004.1, read as the reverse complement.
TGGGACGGCGGCAAGCCTATTTCTTCATGTGCTTCGCGCAACGCTGTGGCCTGCAAAGTCTTGTCGCCCAAGTCCCGCTTCCCCCCCGGGAACGCCACCTGCCCTGGGTGCGCTTTCAAGGTGGATGATCGTTTGGTCAACACCAGGCGGGGTCCGTCCGGCGCAGAATAAAAGGCCACCAAAACTGCAGCTTCTGTTGACGCTTTGGGCGCTTTGGGAATGTCCGCATTCAGATCGAAATCCGAAGTGTTGCCCATGGGCGCCTTAAGGGCCGCAGAGAGACGGGATTTAAACGTCTCCATTTTCGAAACCAAGGGTGTTTGGGTCCATCACGTAATGCGCGCCGCAAAACTGGCAATCGGCGGTGACAGTCCCTTCGGGCGTTGTCATGTGGCCAATTTCTTTGCTGGAATAAATGGACAGGCTGTCCCGCACTTTTTGTTCCGAACACGTGCACCCGAATACGACTTTTTGCTGTGGCTGCACCTTGGGATCTTCGTCGTGAAACAAGCGCACCAGAAGGTCTGTCTGCGACACAGATGGACCCACCAGTTCCAATTCCTCTACCGTGTTCAAAAGAATGTTGGCGCGTTTCCAATTTTCTTCGTCTTCGCCAGACAACAGATCGCCCGCGGCCAGAACACCGCCTTCGTTGGACCCCCCGTCTTGCGCCACATGGGGCGATGCTTTCGGCATGTGTTGAAGCATGACGCCGCCCGCCCGCCAACTTTCTGTTTGGCCGGGTTCGGTCGACTTGCCAAAAGCCATGGCAAATCGTGTGGGCAGTTGTTCAGACTGGGCAAAATAAGTCTCTGCACAGGCAGAAAGTGACCCGCCTGCGATGGGTGTGATGCCTTGATATGGCGTCATATCCTGGCCCTGATCGATCAGAATTGCGAAATACCCTTTGCCGATCTGCGCAAATCCTGGGCCATTTTCATCCAAAGCGTCTTTGTCGAAACTGGCGTATCCACGAATGCGGGCATCCCCACCGTCTTCTTGGGGCCCATAGTAATCCGTGGCAATAATTCGAATGGGACCAGACCCACGCACCTGCAAAGAAAGCTTCCAACGCACCTTGATGGTTTGCCCGATCAAGGCCGTCAGAACCGCCATTTCCGCCACAAGATTTTCCACAACAGCCGGATAATCATGCTGCTGCAGAACCTGGTCCAGCACCCGGTCCAATCGGGCAATCCGGCCGCGAATATCTGCATTGTCCAGTTGAAAGGGAAGAACGGCGTCATCCCAGGTTTTCAAAGTTTCGACTGTCATGCCCGGTTCCTTTTGCCTTATCCACGCGGCATACGTGAAATGCGCCGTCTTTCAGAGGAAGCCATGAAGATACCCACCTTTGGATCACCGCCAACCCCTGGCGTTCGCTATATAAGGCGGCCCGGCGTTTATGCGATACTTCCCTTGGAAAACCGCGTCCTCTTAACGTTTCAAAGCGGCATTCACCAGGAGTTTCAGTTGCCTGGCGGGGGCATCGATCCGGGGGAACACCCAATTCAGGCCCTGCACAGGGAAGTTCTGGAAGAAACCGGCTGGTCCATTGGCCGCCCGCGGCTGTTTCGCAGGTTTCGGCGCTTCACCTATATGCCAGAATACAGAATGTTCGCCGAAAAACTGTGTTCCATTTTCATCGCCCGCCCGATGATGCCCCAATCCGACCCATTGGAATCCGAACACACAGCGGACTGGCAAGAAATGGAAACTGCATGCGGTCTGCTGGCTAATCCAGGGGATTGCCAAGCGTTGCGGGATTTCGCGGGCCTGTAAAATCAATCACCATGGCACAAGCGTCGTCCGTCAGTGATCCGTGTCGCTTTGCGTCTTGGTGCAACTGGCGCAACACATCCTCTGCGCCTTGACCTTGTGAGTTTTGCAGAAATTCTGCCAAAGGCCCGTCACCATATTGATCGCCACGGTGATTTTGACACTCGGAAATCCCGTCTGAATAAATCATCAAACGGTCCCCGGGCCTTGCCACCAAGCGCCTGTTTTCAAAATCAGCGCCGGGGACAAGACCCACCGGAAGCCCATTCCACGGCAGCGATTGGGCCTGGGTGTTTTTGCCGAACAGAATCGGGTGGGTCTGGCCCGCTTGGCACAGCGTGACCATGTTGTGCGCGCGGTGAATAAAGCCAAGACAGGCGGTGAAATAGAAATCGGTTTCAAAGTGGTCAAACATCAAGGCGTTCAAATTTTCCATGACTTGGGCCGGGTCCCGGGGGGATGCGGCCCCGCGTTTGCTGGTCAAAGCAATGTTTGAATTGGCCGTGTCACCGGTAAACAGGCCAGCGATCCGCGCACAAAACAGCGATGATGCGATTCCGTGGCCGACAACATCAATCGAAAAAAATCCGATGTGATCGGGCCCCGCATTGAAGGACCCCATCAAGTCACCGCCGATGGCGTTTTTGGGCCAGATGCGAAACGTCAAAGCCCCATTTTCCCACGATTGTGTCTGTTTAGAGCTGAGATCCGCCTGCAGTCTTTCCGCGTCGGCCAAGCTTTGGTCCAAGGCGTCGAATTTTTGCTGCAGCGTGTGAAGCTTGGTCAAAATGCCTTGGGTTTTCTGCGCCTCAGCAATTTTGCGTGCAGCAATTCCATCCAGGAAGGCAATTTGGGTCAAAAAATCCGAAGGTCGGCAGCGCTGCGGTATGCACGCATCTGCCCCAAAGTGACGGGCGGCGGCGAAATCCCCAATGACCAGTTTAACCCCCCCACGACGCGCTTGGTCTGCTGCCGCTGGTTCGTCCAGGTCGTCTTCGGTGCAAACAATTAAATCACACTTGGGAATGCGTGTTCGGTCAGCGTCCTCCGCAAACACGATCAAACCCGGCCACGTCGCTTTGACCGTTCGCACCAGGGCTGCGGGCACATGGGCCCCAAGAAACACCCGCTTCACATGTTGCAAAGGCAGCCAGTCAAACGATGCCAATTCAGAGACGGCCACAGCGCATCCTTAAGAAATACACCCCAAGGGATAGAGTGATAATCTTAACGATGTGCAAATGATCCAAAGATCAGATGATTAAGTCCACGATGGTTTCGTCGTCGGTGATATCCGTCAATTTCATACCCACGGATTCGGCCTGGTGGATCAAAGGACCAAAGTTGGCGGCATCGGTCGTTTCGATCCCCAACAGTATGGTCCCGAAGTTTCGCGCTGACTTCTTCAAATATTCAAATCGCGTCACATCATCATCCGGCCCCAAAAGACCCAAAAATTCCCGCAACGCGCCGGGGCGTTGGGGCAGTCGCAGCATGAAATACTTCTTTAGCCCAGCGAATCTTTGTGCGCGTTCCTTCACCTCGGGCAGTCGCTCAAAATCGAAATTGCCGCCCGAAGACACGCACACCACCCGTTTGCCCCGCACGATATCGGAAATGTCTTTCAAAGCATCCAAAGCCAAAGCGCCAGCCGGTTCCAGAACGATACCTTCGTTGTTCAGCATATCTAAAATCGTTGTGCACAGGCGATCTTCAGCGACCACCAAAACATGGTCTTCATCGGCACCCTTCAAGGCCGCGAAGGTGTTTTTTCCGATGCGCGCCACAGCAGCGCCATCAACGAAGGTGTCCACATCATCAATTGTGACGGGCTGACCTGCGCGCACAGCGGCCAACAAACTGGCCCCACCTTCTGGTTCCACGAAGAAAATTTGCGTCTTTGGGGACAGTTCCGACAACAGCAACCGGGTCGAAGACGACAACCCCCCGCCCCCCACGGGCACCACCACGATGTCGGGCGGGTCCTGCAACTGGTCCAGGATTTCGTGCGTGACCGTGGCCTGTCCTTCCATCACATCGGGGTCGTCGAACGGGGACAAAAAATGCCCATCCACCTGGGAACAATAGGCCTGCGCCGCCGCCAAAGTGTCGTCGAAATAGTCACCAACAAGGCGAATATCCACATTTTCCCCGCCAAAGACCCGTGTCTTGTTGATCTTCTGTTCGGGGGTGGTCACCGGCATGAAAATCACGCCTTTTTTGTCCATTTGCCGACACACAAAGGCGACACCCTGCGCGTGGTTGCCCGCACTGGCGCAAACGAAAACAGACTTGTCCATCTGCTTGCCCATGGCATTGTAAGCGCCGCGCAGTTTGTAGGACCGAACCGGCGACAGATCTTCACGCTTCAGCCAAATTTCTGCGTCGTATATTTTCGACAAATGGTCATTGCGTTGCAACGGTGTGGCGGGGAACAATTCCCGCATGCGTTTTTCAGCAAGGGCAGCTTTTTCGGCGTAAGAGGTCATGCGTCTCTTTACCGTGGTTGCGACGGAAGTCAAAACCCGGTATCGCGCGGCAGTTTTCCAAATTTGGGGGTCGCAATGTCTGCGCCGAAAAAAGTCGTATTGGCCTATTCTGGTGGCTTGGACACCTCTATCATTTTGAAGTGGCTGCAAACGGAATACGGCTGCGAGGTGGTGACCTTCACCGCTGATTTGGGACAGGGGGAAGAATTGGAACCTGCCCGCGCCAAGGCCGAAATGATGGGCGCATCCGCGATTTACATCGAAGATATTCGCGAAGAATTTGTGCGCGATTTCGTGTTCCCCATGTTCCGAGCAAATGCGGTTTATGAAGGCCTGTATCTTTTGGGAACATCCATCGCCCGGCCGCTGATTTCCAAGCGTTTGGTGGAAATTGCTGAAGCGGAAGGTGCTGATGCAGTGGCCCACGGTGCCACGGGCAAAGGCAACGACCAGGTGCGGTTCGAATTGGCCGCATATGCGTTGAACCCAGATATCAAAGTCATCGCGCCCTGGCGGGAATGGGATTTGACCAGCCGAACAAAGTTGATCGATTTCGCTGAACAAAACCAAATTCCGATTGCAAAAGACAAACGTGGCGAAGCGCCCTTCAGTGTGGACGCAAATCTGTTGCACACGTCATCCGAAGGCAAAGTGTTGGAAGATCCCGCCGTGGAAGCGCCCGACTATGTCTACCAACGCACGGTCAACCCTGAAGACGCGCCCGACACGCCGCAGTATATCGAGATTGGGTTTGAAAGCGGCGATGCTGTGTCCATCGACGGTGTGGCCATGTCGCCAGCAACGATACTGACCAAATTGAACGAATTGGGTGGGGCCCATGGGGTCGGCCGTCTTGATCTGGTGGAAGGGCGCTTTGTCGGTATGAAATCGCGGGGGGTGTATGAAACCCCCGGGGGAACCGTTCTGCTGGAAGCCCACCGCGCCATAGAATCCATCACACTGGACCGCGGTGCTGCGCATTTGAAGGACGAGTTGATGCCGCGGTATGCCGAATTGATTTACAACGGCTTCTGGTTTTCGCCCGAACGAGAAATGTTGCAGGCCGCCATTGATCATTCCCAGAAGCATGTCACCGGAACTGTCCGCTTGAAGCTTTATAAGGGCAGCGTGTCCACCGTGGGGCGGTGGTCCGATCATTCCCTGTATTCAGAAGCGCATGTGACTTTTGAAGAAGACGCCGGGGCTTATGACCAGACGGACGCTGCTGGCTTTATTCAACTGAACGCACTTCGATTGAAGTTGTTGGCCGCCCGGAACCGTCGGGTCAACTGACCCGCAAAGCGTGCTGGCGAAGTTGATCGTAAATGGGCAACGCCTGATCCAGGATGTTTTGATGATCATTTTGGATGGGCGGAAGCACTGCCGGCGGCTTACCGAATTCCGTTGATTGGTGAACGGCATCGTACCAGTGCCGGGCCCAAACGCCATCTTCTTTGCGCGGTCCCTTGGGCCATTCCAACATTTGGCGTTGAAATTCTATCCCAAGTGCCGTGCACAATGCGCGCAAAACACCACCAGGATCGCGCAATAAATCGTCACTATCCAGCACAATAGGGTCTAATTCAGCGCCCATGCAAAATTCAAACAACCTGATTTGTTCAGCGAATCCAAGATCTTCAAAACCAACCTTCGCGCGTTTGTTGAGGTAGCTTGCAAGGATACGCCTTGGGTCACGGATCAAGAACACATTCCGCACGGTCTTCATCCAATCTAAGGAATAATCCGGCAAGATATGATGCGTCATATGCTTTTGATAAACGATTGGTTTTTTGCCCCGGTTCGGGTGAACCAGCGTTTCAACCACCACATCGGGATCAGTTGGCTGCGACGCCAGTATATCTTCGCGCATCGGGTGCAATGCCCCCGTGGCATTAAGATATGCCGCATAAAACGGTTCATCCAGAATCGCACAATCGGTCCGGTTTCCAAAGCTGTACATCAATGCGGTGGAAATATTTCGCGGACCTGACCACATTGCAATTTTCATACGCCGCACCCCCTGCAGTAAAAGAACCGTTATCTGGGCACGTTTCCCTTGCCGCGCCCAAAGCTGCGGACAAGACTGCCCGCAACGCAAGGAGATCGCAATGAAACCCATTCTGGCAACACTGTTTCTTTTGGTGGCACCCCAAGTTTCGGTTGCACGGGACATTCAAACCATGATCGTCGCGGGCGGTTGCTTCTGGTGCGTTGAGGCAGATTTTGAAAGCGTGGATGGCGTATCAAAGGCCGTGTCAGGATACATTGGCGGCTCAACCAAAAACCCGACATACAAAGAAGTGGTTCGTGGCGGCACAGGGCATTTTGAGGCGGTGAAAATCACCTATGACGCCGACAAGATCGGGTATCGCAAAATGCTGGACCTGTTTTTCCGATCTGTCGACCCCACCGATGCGGGGGGCCAGTTCTGTGATCGCGGCGACAGCTATCGCACGGCTGTTTTCGTCCGCAATGGGTCTGAAGCAAAGATCGCCCAGCAAGCCAAAGCCGCCGCACAGCGGGACCTTGGCCGCAAGATCGTGACCCCAATTTTGGAAGCTGGCAAATTTTACCGGGCCGAACGGTACCATCAAGATTACTATCGCAGCAAAACTGTGGTCGTGACCCGGTTCGGACCCAAAACCAAGGCCGAGGCTTACAAGCGGTATCGCAAAGGCTGTGGTCGGGACGCGCGGGTACAAGCGCTGTGGGGCGACGCTGCGCCGTTCGTTAAGAAATAAAGGCCAAAACTTCTGACAATCGGGGAATCGCGTCGGCTGTGCCTGGGCGCGTGACTTTCAACGCGGCTGCGCCATTGGCCAACGTCAAACATTCTTCAATGGGTTGCCCCTGGGCATATGCCGAAATGAAATACCCCAAGAATGTGTCCCCGGCGGCCGTTGTATCAACGGCCTGAACGTTGCGCCCGTCAACACGGTGGGCAGTGCCTTGGTGAAGGAATTCCGCACCGTCAGACCCCAGCGTTTTCAGCACAGAAACAGACTCTAATTCGGCAGATTTGGTCGACCCAAGGGCCGCGTACATGGCCTTTGCTTCACCTTCATTCACGGCAAGCACATCGATGAAGGGCAGCATTTCGCAAATCGCCCCAACATCGAACGGCGCTGCAGAATAAACCACCTTCGCCCCTGCCGCCTTGGCATGTTCTGCAGCAAGCCTGGTTCCGTTAACCTCGTTCTGCAAAATCAACCAGTCATCCGGCGTGATATCATCAAGGCTGGATTTGATATGGTCCAGCGGCACCGCCCGATTGCTTCCAGGCATAAGAACAATTTCATTTTCGCCGTCTTCGGACACATTGATAATCGCGTGGCCCGACGGCCCGTCCACCTGGCAAATCGCAGAAACGTCCACGCCAAAGCCCGACAGTGCATCCAACATCCATTGGCCATCCGCGCCCACCGCACCGATGTGATGAACGGGCAAGCCAGCCTTGGCGATGGCCACAGACTGATTTGCACCCTTGCCACCCAAACCCCGTGACATTGACCCGGCGGCGACAGTTTCCCCAGGCCTGGGAAGATGTGGCACGGCATAGAAGAAATCTGCGTTAACAGAGCCTACGTTGAAGATTTTCATCTGATGTCGCAGGCCGCGATTGCGGCCATATTCAGAATATCCGTCACCGAAGACGCGTTGGAACAGATTTGAATTGGGCGATCGATCCCAGTCAAAATCGGCCCAATTACGGTGGCACCGCCCATTTCTTGAAGCAGTTTCACAGAAATCGATGCCGAATGGCGCGCCGGCACCACCAAGACATTCGCCGGACCCGTCAGGCGCGAAAATGGATAGCGCGCCATCACTTCTGGGTTCAACGCCACGTCCACCGCCATTTCACCTTCGAATTCAAAATCAACACCGCGCTCCGCCAAAATACCCGGCGCGATGTGCATCTTTTCCGCCCGTTCCGAAACCGGGTACCCAAAGGTGGAAAAGCTGACGAAAGCAACACGCGGTTCAAGCCCCAAGGTGCGCGCAATTCCCGCCCCCCGTTCTGCAATGTCCGCCAAATCGTTTTCGTTGGGCCATTCATGAACCAGGGTATCTGCGATCAGAATAATACGCCCCCGGGCCGAAACGGCCGTCACACCCACAGCGCCATCATGGGGGCCCACATCGTAGACATGGCTGATCAGCTGAAGCACATGGGCGGATTTGCGGGTCACGCCCGTGATCAAGCCATCCCCGTGGCCATGGGCAAGCATCAACGCACTAAACACGTGGCGGTCACGTGCGGCCAAACGGTGAATGTCGGACTGATCAAAGCCCTTTCTGTTCAGGCGTTGATACAGAAAGTCTTTGTAAGTGTCTAAATGGGTGGTTTTGGCGGCGTTTGTAATCTCTATCTCGCGATAGGCGTCGCCCATGCCGTTCGCTTCCAGTTTGGCTTTCACGTCCGCTTCCCGGCCCACAACGATTGCCGTGCCATATCCCTGGCGCTGATAAGACACCGCAGCCCGCAAAACGCGCAGGTCATCACCTTCTGCAAAAATCATGCGGGCTTGCGCTTTTCTTGCGCGGGCATGGATGCCTTGGGTGATACTGGCTGTTGGGTCCATACGACCGCGCAAAGACAGCACATATCCGTCCATATCCACGATGGGCCGACGGGCAACACCGGTTTCCATACCCGCCTTCGCCACAGCCGGCGGAATGGAATAGATCAGCCGGGGATCAAAAGGCGTGGGAATGATATAGTCGCGGCCGAACGACAACTTCTTGCCATAGGCAACGGCCACTTCGTCCGGCACAGGTTCACGGGCCAGGTCGGCCAACGCCCGGGCGCAAACGATTTTCATTTCATCGTTAATGGCACGGGCATGAATATCCAGCGCCCCGCGAAACAGATACGGGAAGCACAAAACGTTGTTGATTTGGTTCGGGTAATCAGACCGGCCTGTGGCAACGATGGCATCGGGCCGAACCTCGTGCGCGTCTTCGGGGGTAATCTCTGGGTCAGGGTTTGCCATGGCAAAAATTACAGGGTTATCCGCCATGTTGGACAGCATTTCTTGGGTCAAAGCCCCTTTGACAGACACGCCGATAAACACATCAGCCCCATCCATGGCGTCTTCCAGACTGCGCAAGTCCGTTTTGATGGCGTGGGCCGACTTCCACTGGTTCATGCCTTCTGTGCGGCCCTGATAAATCACGCCCTTGGTGTCGCACACGATGCAGTTGTTGTGCTTGGCGCCCATGGCCTTAATCAATTCGATGCAGGCAATGCCCGCGGCACCCGCCCCGTTCAGAACGATCTTTACGTCTTCTATCTTTTTGCCAGAAAGGGTCAGGGCATTTATCAATCCTGCCGCGCAAATCACCGCTGTTCCGTGCTGATCGTCGTGGAACACCGGGATGTCCATTTCCTCTTTCAGCCGCTGTTCGATGATGAAACATTCTGGCGCTTTGATATCTTCCAAGTTGACGCCCCCGAAGGTGGGGCCCATCAATTTCACCGCGTTGCAAAACGCGTCGGGATCTTCGGTGTCCAATTCGATGTCGATGGAATTGACGTCAGCAAACCGTTTGAACAGGACGGACTTCCCTTCCATCACCGGTTTGCTGCCCAGCGCACCCAGATTGCCCAAGCCCAGAACGGCTGTCCCGTTGGAAATCACCGCCACCAGGTTTCCTTTGTTGGTATAGTCATAGGCGGTTTCCGGGTTTTCGGCGATCGCTTCGCATGGCACCGCCACACCCGGCGAATAGGCCAGGGACAGATCGCGTTGGGTGGCCATGGGCACTGTGGCCGTAATCTCAAACTTTCCGGGGGTGGGTTCCAAATGAAAAGCAAGCGCGTCTTCTTTGGTGAACTTTGTTTTGGTCATCCGGAATCCCCTTTCAGTGGCAAGGCCGTTCTAGCAGGGCAGAAACCAGGAACAAGCGCTTCCCATTCTTCATTGCCGTGCATAGACTTCGTGGGCGCTGACCCGAAGGAACCCCATGTCGTCCAATATCACGCCGATGATGGCACAGTTTCTGGAAATCAAAGCCGACCATCCCACAGCGCTGTTGTTTTATCGGATGGGCGATTTTTACGAGCTGTTTTTTGATGACGCGGTCGAAGCAGCCCAAGCGCTGGAAATCGCGCTGACAAAGCGGGGTAAGCACTTGGGGGAAGATATTCCCATGTGTGGCGTCCCCGTGCACGCGGCCGAAGGTTACCTTTTGACCCTGATCCGCAAAGGGTTTCGCGTGGCGGTCTGCGAACAATTGGAAGACCCAAAGGAAGCCAAAAAGCGTGGGTCCAAGGCGGTGGTAAAACGCGGCGTGGTCCGGTTGGTCACGCCCGGAACGTTAACAGAAGACAGCTTGCTGTCTGCGCGGCAGTCCAACTATTTGGCCGCGTATTGCCAGGTTCGGGAAGCGGGCTGTTTGGCCTGGGTCGATATTTCCACAGGCGACGTTTTCTTCACAGAAAGTTCCCCACTGCGGTTGGGTCCAGACCTGTCACGCCTGGCCCCACGCGAAATTCTGATGCCACAAAGCACCGACACAGAAACGTGCCAGCTGGCCGAAGAACGGGAAATTTCCGTCACCCTGTTGTTTGCCAACGCGTTTGACAGCGGGTTGGCTGAGGAACGATTGAAAACTGCCTATTCAGTGTCTGATATTCACGATTTTGGGGAATTGTCGCGGGCTGAATTGGCGGTTTTGGGGGCCTTGGTTGAATATCTGACCGAAACACAAAAGGGCCAACTGCCCCTTCTGCGACGCCCCATTCGTGAGGCACGGGCAGAGTTTGTATCAATTGACGCCGCCACCCGGCGCAATCTTGAACTAACGCAGACTTTGTCGGGCGACCATCGGGGGTCACTGCTGCACACCATCGACAGAACTGTGACGGCAGCAGGGGGTCGATTGATGGCGCGCAGATTATCTGCACCATTGCAGGCCTTGGGAAAATTACAGTCTCGGCAGGATCAAGTTTCCTTCTTTGCCAATCGTGCCGATTTGCGGGACGATGTGCGTGCAGTGCTGAAGCAAACGCCTGACTTGGACCGTGCCCTGTCCCGCTTATCCTTGGATCGCGGTGGACCAAGGGACCTGGTCGCCGTGGCGAACGCGCTGGCATCTGGCGCGGATGTCTTTGATCTGTTGAAATCGCAAGGCGCCGAAGACTGGTTTGATGCATCGTTTCGCGACTTGAAACCGCAAACCCCAGTGGCCGAACGTATTTTGTCTGCTGTGAAAGAAGATGCACCCATCGCCGCGCGGGATGGTGGCTTTGTGGCGGAAGGGTTTTCCCAAACCATCGACGACGCACGCCAACTGCGCGATGACGCGCGCAAGGTTATCGCAGGTCTTCAATCGAAATACGCAACGCAAACAGAGATTCCGTCCCTGAAAATCAAGCACAACAATGTGTTGGGGTACTTTATCGAAACCACGTCAACCCATGCGCAAAAGATGTTGTCGGCCCCTTTGGCAGAATCGTTTGTGCACCGCCAAACAACGGCAAACGCCGTGCGGTTCACCACGATAGAGCTGAGCGAGATGGAAACGAAAATCCTGAACGCCGCGGGACAAGTTCTTGCCGCAGAGTTGGAGATTTTCGAACAATTGCGCGCAGTGGTGCTGTCCCATGCGTCCCTGTTGCAGCTGTGTTCCACTGCCTTGGCTGTGGTGGATGTGTCCGCAGCGCTGGCAGATTTGGCAGTGACGGAACATTGGACCAAGCCGGTCTTGGACGATACCCAAAATTTCGACATACGGGCCGGACGGCACCCTGTTGTCGAAGCTGCGTTGAAAGGCGACGGCACAACCGCGTTTGTGGCAAATGACTGCGTTTTTGACGAAACAGACTCTGCCATATGGCTTCTGACCGGCCCCAATATGGCCGGTAAGTCCACGTTCCTTCGTCAAAATGCGTTGATCGCATTGCTTGCCCAAATCGGATCTTTTGTCCCAGCGGATACCGCCCACATTGGCCTGGTCAGCCAAATATTCAGCCGTGTCGGTGCGTCCGACGACCTTGCCCGCGGGCGATCGACCTTCATGGTGGAAATGGTGGAAACGGCTGCGATCCTGAACCAGGCCGATGATCGTGCCCTGGTGATTTTGGATGAAATTGGTCGCGGGACATCGACCTATGACGGCCTGTCCATTGCTTGGGCCACGCTGGAACATTTGCACGACGTGAACAAATGCCGGGGCTTGTTCGCAACCCACTATCACGAATTGACCCAGGTGGCGGCGCGGTTGGACCGGGTGGACAACGCCACGGTGGCCGTTCGTGAATGGAAAAACGACATCGTTTTCCTGCACGAGGTGCGCAAAGGAACGGCTGATCGGTCCTATGGCTTGCACGTGGCGAAGTTGGCCGGACTGCCCGAAATCGTGACCAACAGGGCGAAGATCGTTCTGGATGCTTTAGAAGCCGGCGACCGTGAAAACAAGCCTGGCGCGTCTGTGTTGATTGACGACCTGCCGCTGTTTTCCACAGTTCCTGTCGACCCACCCCTGAAAGCATCACCAGTGGAAGATCTGCTAAAAGATGTGAACGCCGATCTTCTTAGCCCGCGGGACGCGCTGGACTTAATCTATGATCTAAAGAAACAGCTGTAACGATCAGCCAGGGTTCGAAGACACGCCGACTTGCGCGGGGCGCAGCAGTCGGTCGTGCAGCATGAAGCCTTCGGCCATAACTTGGATGATATCGCCAGCCTTGGTGTCCGGCACGGGCGCTTCAAACATAGCTTCGTGGTTCTGTGGATCAAAGCGATCGCCGACTTCAGGCGTGATTGGGGAAATGCCGTGTTTTTTGAAAACATTCAGAAGTTCACGCATGGTCAATTCCACGCCTTCGATCAAAGCAGCCGATGTTTCCCGCTGTTCGTCGGTCACCACCTCTAACCCACGGCGCAAATTGTCGTGCACGCCCAGCAAATCACGGGCCAGTTTTGACCCGCCATAGTTTTCTGCTTCACGTCTGTCCCGTTCGCTGCGCTTGCGCGCGTTTTCGGCATCGGCCAGGGCGCGCATCCATTTGTCTTTCAGGGCATCCCGTTCTGCGATGATTTCATCCATCGGCGATTGCGCTGGTTCATCACCTGTTTCAGCGTCTGCCGCGGCTTGTTCTTCGCGCGCGATTTCGTCTTCAAACGCTTCAAGATCGTCCAGAAACGCGTCGGTATCTTTTTGATTTGCCATGCGCCAAAACCCTTATTCAGACAATGCGCGGCCCATAAGTTGGGCTGTATAATTCACAATGGGCACGATCCGGCCATAGTTCAGACGCGTTGGTCCGATGACGCCGACCGCCCCAATAACCTTTCGGTCAGCGTTCATATAGGGAGAGACCACCAAAGAGGAACCCGAAAGTGAGAAGAGTTTGTTCTCTGACCCAATAAAAATGCGAACGCCATCGCCTTCTTCGGCAAGATTCAGGAAATCGGCGATGTCCCGCTTACGTTCCAGGTCGTCAAACAGGACCCGCACGCGATCCAACTGTGCCTGATCCTGATCTTCGTTCAGAAGATTTGACCGGCCCCGAACGATCAAACGTTCGTTTTGCCCCCCTGCATCGTCCAACACGGCCACACCGCTTTCCACAAGTTGTGCCGTCAGGGCATCAATTTCGGATCGGCGGCGTGCGATTTCGGCGGAAATTGTTGCCCGCAATTCCGTCAATGATTTCCCCTGCCCGACCGCATTCAAGAAATTCGCCGCTTCGCGCAATTGGCTGGGCGTTTGCCCCGGTGGCGGACTGAAGACGCGGTTTTCAACCTCGCCGTTGGAAAAAACCAAAATGGCCAGCGACCGATCCGGGGCCAATGAAACGAATTCGATGTGCTTGATCGGCGAAGACTTTTTGGGCGCCAACACCAAAGACGCGCTGTGTGTCAGCCCCGACAATCCGTGCGATACGCGGTCCAGCAATCCATCCACTTCTGTGCCATCCCCAAAAGAAGATTGGATTCGCTGGCGATCCGCTTCGTCTGGGTCGCCCACCTCAAGAATACCATCGACAAACATACGCAAGCCAAGCTGGGTCGGAACCCGCCCTGCAGAAACATGGGGACTGTCCAAAAGACCCAGTTGTTCCAAATCTTGCATCACGTTGCGCACCGTGGCGGCGCTGACGGGTTCGGACAAAACTTTGGACAAAGTGCGGCTGCCTGTTGGTTCACCCGTTAACAGATACCCTTCCACAATGCGCTGAAACACATCCCGCGCGCGGGAATCCATGTCAGCAAGAAGATTGGATGTATCGGTCATGGTTCTCTGGCCTTGCCAATGGTCAAGCGCATCGCATATTCGCCTATCATCAAAAAAAGGACAAGCTGTGCGACCTTCTGGAAGAGCAATGGACGAAATGCGTCCGATCAAGATTGAAACGAACGTATCCCGCCATGCCGAAGGATCTTGCTTGATCAAATGCGGCGACACCCATGTATTGTGCACGGCCAGTTTGGAAGAACGGGTGCCGCCTTTCCTGAAAAATTCAGGTCTTGGGTGGGTCACAGCAGAATATGGCATGCTGCCCCGGGCCACACACAGCCGGATGCGCCGCGAAGCCAAGAACGGGCAAAGCGGACGAACCCAAGAAATCCAGCGCCTGATCGGCCGCAGCTTGCGGGCGGGTGTCGACCGGGTCGCACTGGGGGAACGACAGATCAGCCTGGACTGCGATGTATTGCAAGCAGATGGCGGAACACGCTGCGCATCCATCACCGGGGCCTGGGTCGCCCTGAAATTGGCAGTGCAGAAGCTGATGAAAGCGGGCGACGTTCTTTCGGACCCATTGCTTGACCCGGTTTCAGCAGTCAGTTGCGGCATTTTTGGCGGGCAGCCAGTCCTGGACCTGGATTATCCAGAGGACAGCGAAGCCGGCGTTGATGGAAATTTTGTCATGTTAGGGTCGAAAAAGCTGATCGAAGTTCAAATGTCGGCAGAAGGATCCACCTTCACCCGGGACCAAATGGACGCGTTGATGGATTTGGCAGAAAAAGGAAACGCCGAACTGGCCGCGGCACAGTTGGACGCCATCGCAACATGACCCACAGAATGCTGAAGGACTTGGTGGTGGCCACGCACAATTCTGGCAAGCTGACTGAAATTCAAAAGCTGTTGGAACCCTTCGGTGTGTCTTGCACCAGTGCTGGGGCGCTTGGTTTGGCCGAGCCAGAAGAAACGGAATCAACTTTCGAAGGCAACGCGCGAATTAAAGCCCACTATGCTGCAAAAGAAAGCGGCCTTCCCGCATTGTCCGACGACAGCGGCATTATCGTCGACGGACTGGATGGGGCACCTGGCGTTTATACTGCGGATTGGGCAGAAACGCCCACAGGCCGGGATTTCTTTCTGGCGATGTCGAAAGTCCACGAACAACTTTTGGACTGTTCAGCGCCATCCCCTTGGACCGCCAGATTTCATTGCACCTTGTGCCTGGCCTGGCCAGATGGGCAAGATCAGATTTTCAATGGCGACGCAGAAGGCCAAGTGATTTGGCCCATTCGGGGAACAAACGGCTTTGGGTTTGACCCCATGTTTTTGCCAAAAGGACAGGATCGCACCTTTGGTGAAATGTCAGCCGATGAGAAGCAGCCCCTGACCCATCGTGCGGCAGCTTTTGCGCAACTGGTTGAAACCTGCTTTGAAAATTGAAAACTGGCAGGCAAACGGGTTTGGGCTGTATATCCATTGGCCCTTTTGCGAAACGAAATGCCCGTATTGCGATTTCAACTCCTATGCCGATCAGTCTTTTGACGAAGATGAATGGGCTGCAGCCTATGTCCAAGACATTCAAAGATATGCCGAAGAACTGCCAAATCGCACGCTGTCTTCAATCTATTTCGGTGGTGGTACGCCCAGCTTGATGTCGGCAGATATGGTGTCCGGATTGATCGATGCCGCCACCAGCGCCTGGTCGGTGTCCAACACCATTGAAATCACTTTGGAAGCAAACCCAAGCACGGTGGAAACCGCAAAATTCCAAGACTTCAAAACGGCTGGAATTAACCGTGTGTCCCTGGGGGTTCAGGCCCTGGAAGATACCGCGTTGCGTCGGTTGGGTCGTCATCACAGTGCATCGGACGCAATTGCTGCAATAGAGACTGTTAAGGGCGTTTTTGAAAGATCCAGCTTTGATCTGATCTATGCCCGCCAGGACCAATCCTTGAACGCTTGGGAAGCCGAGTTGAAAGAGGCCCTGGGTTTTGAGCCGAGCCATCTGTCGTTGTATCAACTGACGATCGAGCCTGGAACCGTCTTTGCCAAACGACAATCTGCAGGACAATTGAAGGGCCTGCCGTCTGACGATTTGGGTGCAGATATGTACGAATTGACGCAAGTCCTTTGCACGGATCACGGCCTGCACGCGTATGAAGTTTCCAATCACGCCCGTCATGGCGAAGAATCGCGCCACAACTTCATATATTGGAATTCAGGCGACTATGTCGGAATCGGTCCTGGCGCCCATGGGCGTATCACGTTGGGGTCTGATCGGTTTGGCACCGAAACGGCATTGTGGCCGAAGAAATGGCTTGATGGGACAAAAAGAGAAACAAGAGCAGAGATCAGCCAACCAGATCAGCTGACGGAGCTGTTGTTGATGGGTTTGCGCACATATAGTGGTGTAGAGCTTTCAAGAGCACAAGATATGGGATTCAAACCGGACGCTGCAGAAGGATTGGTGGCGGAAGGATTGGTCCAAATAGACAAAGACAGCATCAAAGTGACGCGAAAGGGCCGCCCCCTGCTGAACGCCATCCTTGTGGAACTTATTTCTTAACCCCCGGACAAAACGCGGCACAGATCATCAAGCTGTTCAAGCGACCGGTAAGAAATCCGAAGCGCGCCACCTTCGGTCTTTCCATCATGATCAATCGATACCGGCATTTTTATTGCTGCCGACAGCTCGGCCTCTAACGCTTTGGTATCAGCGTCTTTTTCCTTAGATTTACTTACAGCCTTTGGCTTTTCCGGTGCAGCCGTCGATGCGGCCAGACGTTCCGTTTCGCGGACCGATAATCCTTTGGCAATCACAGTTTTGGCCAGGTGCCCGGGGTCTTGCGCAGTGATCAAAGCCCTGGCGTGTCCAGCGCTCAACTTATTCTCGCGCACAAGGGCCTGAATATCGTCCGGCAAGGTCAAAAGTCGCACCAAGTTGGCGATGTGGCTTCTTGATTTGCCAAGCGCTTTGGACACTTGTTCTTGCGTGTGGCCGAACCGATCCATCAGCTGCTTGTACGACAAAGCTTCTTCCAGCGGATTAAGATCTTCGCGCTGAATGTTCTCTATTATCCCGATTTCAAGAACATCTTGATCATTGAAATCTTTCACGATCACAGGAAGTGCGTGCACGTTTGCAATTTGCGCTGCGCGCCACCGGCGTTCGCCTGCCACGATCTGGAATCCTTCGCTGCGGTTCGGGTCCTGCCGCACGATCAAAGGTTGGATCACGCCCTTTTGGCGGATCGATTCTGCCAAATCGTCCAATTCCGGCTGTGAAAACGTTTTCCGCGGCTGATCTGGGTTCGGCGTTAAAAGTTCGATCGGAACCTGTTTTTGTCCGGTTGGCGCGGGGGCATTCGTCGTCTCTATATCTGACATAAGGGCGGACAGGCCGCGTCCCAGGCCACGGTTTTGTTTTTTATTGTTCATATCGCTGACACCTCTAGATCTCGTTCCAGCACTTCTTGGGCCAAGGCGCGATAGGCCAGGCTGCCTTTCGACGTGCTATCATATGTCAAAACTGGCTCCGAAAAGGACGGTGCTTCGCTTATTCGCACATTTCTAGGGATCACAGTTTTAAAAACCAAATCCCCTAAGTTGTCCCGGGCATCGCGTTCCACCATTTGGCTCAACCGGTTTCGGCCGTCGTACATTGTCAGAAGAACGCCCTGAATCCTAAGCTTTGCATTGGCGGTGGTTCGGATTTCTTGGACAGTCCGCAAAAGCTGCGACAAACCTTCCAGGGCAAAGAATTCGCTTTGGAGTGGCACCAAAACGTCCGTTGCAGACACCAAAGCATTGACGGTCAAAAGATTCAAAGACGGCGGACAGTCGATCAGGACAAAGTCAAAATCTGCAAGTGCGCCTGCCAAAAACGCGTTTTTCAACGCAAAACTGCGATCTTCGCGGTCGTACAGTTCTATATCTGCAGAGCTGAGGTCTGTGTCGCACGGAACAATCCAAAGGCCCGGGATTGAAGTTTGCAACGCAATCTCATTCAACGATGCATTGCCCAACAACAAGTCAACAGTCGTCGCTTGACGGTCTTCTGAGAAAATGCCCAAACCGGTGGACGCGTTCCCCTGTGGATCAAGATCCACGATCAACACTTTTTTGCCCAACTCACACAAGGCGGCACCAAGGTTAATGGTGGTGGTGGATTTACCAACACCGCCCTTTTGATTGGAAATGGCAATAACCTTAGTTTGCTGAAACACGTCGCACATCCCTGAGAAGCAGAATTCGAGAATCTGTATCTACACCGCTCTGGACCTCTGATACCTTGAACAACCAATTTTCACGAGCGTCTTCAACTTCTTGCGCAAAGTTTTTCCCTTTCGGAAGGATGTATACTGTTTGGTCCGTGCGCAAATTTTCGGTTGTATTCAGAATACTGGCAATAGACGCCACCGCCCGCGCAGAAACTGCGCCATAGCCTTGGCCAGTGACCTTCATGAAGTCCTTGCACATAATTTCGCAGTTTAGGCTCAAGACTTCTTTGCATTTTCGGAGAAATGCCGCTTTCCGAACGTCACGCTCGATCAATGTCAGGGGAAGCGGTTTATCTTCATATTTTGCCAAAATCGCCCACACAACACCCGGGAATCCACCGCCAGAGCCGATATCAGCGCAGTTGGAAGCAGATTGGGCAAACTGGAAGGATTGGCAGGAATCAAGGATATGGCGTTCCCACAAAATGCCCTCATCCCGTTTGGAGATCAGTTGAATGGACTTCGTCCACCTCAAAACCAAACTATGATAGGTCTTCAAAGCATCCATTGTTTCACGTGAAACATCTGGCATCACGTCATACAACTTCACGCTCCTGCTTCTCTTTCTTCCGAACAAACACCAACACGGCTGTCAATGCTGCTGGCGTCATCCCTTCGATATTTGACATCTCGCCGATAGACGCCGGCTTCGATCGTACGCACTTCCCAGCAAGTTCAGCGCTTAGGCCTGGTATGTCTTCATACACCAAATCGCTTGGAAGTTGGATTGCGAAGTCTGACTTCATCTCTTTCTGTTGGTTGTCTTGCCGGGCCACATACACTGAATAAGCGCTTTGCCGCTTTAACTGGGCAACAATCTCGCGCGGAAACGCGGACACATCGGGGCAAATGTCATTGATCAGCGCCTCAGAACAATCGTTTAAGGCCAAAACCTCAAAGCCATCGCGCACTTTTCCGTCCTTGGCCACATTTATTCCATGTTGATCCAAATCCTGCGGGCTGAAGCGTTGGGACGTCAAAGTGTTTTTCGCTTGTTTGATCAAATCCATCTTACGATCAAAGGCTGCGGCCTGGGCGCCAGAGACAATTCCAAGCTGCCTTCCGTATTCGGTCAGGCGCTGGTCTGCATTGTCTGCCCGCAGGGAAAGCCGAAACTCAGCACGGGATGTGAACATGCGATACGGCTCGGTCACGCCACGAACAGTCAAATCGTCAACCATGACGCCAATATAGCTGTTTTGTCGGTCGAAGGGATGATCACCATCACCCTTCATCTGCCTAATGACCGAACAGGCGGCCACCATTCCTTGGGCCGCGGCCTCTTCATAGCCGGTCGTGCCGTTGATCTGTCCCGCCAAGAAAAGGCCAGGAAAGCTGGGCATCTCCAATGTGCGTTTAAGGGATCGCGGATCGACGTAGTCATATTCGACCGCATACCCAGGTTGCAGGATTTCGACCGACTCCAGCCCCTTGATAGACCGTACGTAAGCATTTTGCACGTCCACCGGAAGGGACGTGGAAATGCCATTTGGGTATACCACACGCGATGTCAGGCCTTCCGGCTCTAAAAACACCTGGTGCTCGTCCTTGTCAGCAAACCGCATGATCTTATCTTCGATCGACGGACAATACCGCGGCCCAATGCCCTCTATATTTCCGCTGTACATGGCAGACTTGGAAATGTTGTCGCGGACAATCTGGTGCGTTGTCTCATTGGTGTGGGTTATACCGCAGGAAATTTGCCGTTGTTGAGCCCTGTTCGTGTGGAAGGAAAAGAAGCTTGGGTCTTCATCCGCTTCTTGTTCGTCCAAAATTTCCCAATTGATCGTTTCACCATTCAGGCGCGGCGGCGTACCTGTCTTAAGGCGGCCAAACAACACGCCATGGTCTTCAAGACGCTTCGCCAAAACTTCGGATCCCGCGTCCCCCATGCGGCCCGCATTTTTGACCTCCGTTCCGATGAATATCTTCCCGCGAAGGAATGTACCGGTTGTCAAAATAACGCTGCCGGATCGGATTTCTGCGCCATCCGCCAAAATCACACCTGCGGCCCTGCCAGCAGCTTTCAGGATGTCGGCAACCTCTCCCTCTACAACGGTCAGATTTTGCAGACCGGAAAGCGTTTTACCAATTATAGATTTGTACAAGTCTCGATCAATCTGTGATCTTGGTCCCTGCACTGCCGGGCCTTTGCGACGATTCAAAAGCCGGAACTGGATGCCCGCGAAGTCAGCAGACGCCGGCATCAGGCCGCCCAGGGCGTCAAGCTCCCTCACCAGATGCCCTTTTCCTAGGCCGCCAATGGCAGGGTTACAGGACATAACGCCCAGATCGGTCGCTTTAAGTGTAACCAGGCAAGTTGAAAGCCCGCTTTGGGCAAGCGCATGCGCAGCCTCGCAGCCCGCATGGCCGCCGCCAACAACGATGCAATCAAAATGTTTCACGTGAAACACTCCTATTTTCCAAGACAAAACTCACCGAATACATCGTCCAATACTCTTTCGACGTCAATTTTGCCTACCACGAAGCCCAAGCTGTCTATCGCTGACTTCAACTCAAAAGCAATCAATTCACCGTCTGTCAGCGAGCTTGTCGCCAACAATCGATCCCGTGCGGCCATCAACCCTTCCCTTTGCCGCACGCGACCCACAGGTGAATTTCGTTGAACACGGCCGCTCAGCACGTCAAAAATTTGTTGGCGCAAATCTTCAATGCCAAGCCCAGACACGGCTGAAATACGTTCTTCCCCCGGGAAAAGATCACCCTTGGTCAGCTTAACAATGTCGCCGTCCTTCAATTGGATTTGTGGGGTCTCTGCCTCTTCAGTCTTCAGAACGACCCGCAAGTCTGCTGCATCTGCCCTTTCCAATGCGCGCTGAATGCCGGTCCGTTCGACAGAATCTGCAGTAGCGCGGATTCCGGCGGTATCGAAAAAGGTAACCAGCAGCCCATTCAAATCAATGTGCACCTCTACAATGTCCCGTGTCGTGCCTGCGGCTTCATTCACAATGGCCGCTTCCCGACCTGCAAGCTTATTGATCAAAGTGGACTTACCAACATTTGGCTGCCCCACGATGGCAACTTCAAAGCCTGTGCGAATGCTCTCAGAGTTGGCGCTGCCTGCTATAGCAGTGTCTATTTCGGATAAAACGGCGCCGATAAGGTCCCTTACCTCTGGAACAACGTCTTCTGGAACGTCTTCGTCAGCGAAATCCAAAGATGCTTCGATCAATGCCCGTGCCCGGATCAAATCCCCGGTCCATCGTTCGGCAGTTTGGCGCAATTCGCCGCCAAACATCTTCACAGCCAACCTGTGCTGCGTGGCGGTTTCCGCGTTCAGAAGATCGGCCAAACCTTCGACTTCTGACAAAGACATGCGACCATTCTCAAGGGCCCGACGGGTAAATTCGCCCGGCTCCGCCAGACGAAAGCCATCTATTCGCCCCAATTCCGCCAGAATTTGGGACACCACAGCCAAACTTCCATGCGTTTGGAATTCAACAACCTCTTCGCCTGTAAAACTGGCACCTTCTTTGAACGCCAACACAAGACCACGATCAATAAACTCTCCGGACAAAGCCAGAAAGTCCGACAACAGAAACCGACCGGGTTTGGGAACGTTCGCCATTCTCCGTGCGCCATCAAAGGCAGACGGGCCAGAAATACGTATAACAGCCACACCCGCTTTCCCCGCGGCTGTGGCCGGGGCGAAAATCGTCGGCACAGGCATGTTAGGTATTCATGGAATCAAAGAAGTCAGAATTCGTTTTCGTTTGCTTCAACTTAGAGATCAAGAATTCAATCGCGTCCGTTGTGCCCATGGGGTTCAAGATGCGCCGCAGAACATAGGTCTTTTGCAGGTCCACTTTATCCACCAGCAAGTCTTCTTTCCGCGTGCCAGATTTCAAAATATCCATAGCTGGGAACACACGTTTGTCGGCAACTTTCCGATCCAGGACGATTTCTGAGTTACCGGTCCCTTTGAACTCTTCAAAGATCACCTCGTCCATCCGGCTGCCTGTATCGATCAAGGCCGTCGCAATGATTGTCAAACTTCCGCCTTCTTCAATGTTCCGGGCCGCGCCGAAAAACCGCTTCGGACGTTGCAGCGCGTTTGCGTCCACACCACCTGTCAGAACCTTGCCCGAAGATGGAACCACCGTGTTAAACGCCCTACCAAGTCTTGTGATCGAATCCAGCAAGATAACAACATCTCGCTTATGTTCCACCAAACGCTTGGCTTTTTCGATCACCATTTCGGATACAGCAACGTGCCGTGTGGCCGGTTCGTCGAAGGTCGAAGACACAACTTCGCCCTTCACTGACCGCTGCATGTCCGTCACCTCTTCCGGGCGTTCATCGATCAACAGAACGATCAGATAACA
>JAHDDS010000045.1 GCA_020629235.1 Planktomarina sp. | reverse complement strand
GTGGGCCTGGGCCAGGGTTTGCATCTGTGCGGGGCTGGCGGGGAAGACGTGGTGGGGGGTGCCGGCGGCGGCCCAGATGGTGTCGAACCCAAACAGTGTTTCGTCCATGAACGCGCGCGGCTGCGTCAGGTGCCCCAAGGGGCTGACCCCGCCGATGGCAAACCCGGTCACGGTGCGAATGTCTGCGGCCCCGGCGCGCGCCAGGTCTTCGCCCACCAAAGCGGCGGCCAAGGCTTCGTCCACGCGCCGCGTGCCGGCAGTCAAAAACAAATACAGCGCGCCCGTGCTGGCCCCTTTCAGCATCACCGATTTGGCGATTTGATCCACGGTGCAGCCCAATTCGGCAGCGGCTTGGGCTGCGGTTTTGGCTTCGCCCGTTTCCACCACTGCGCCGTCATGGCCTGCTGCCGCCAAGGCGGCTTTGACACGGTTCAGACTTTTGCCCATGGCGGTTCCCCCATTACGGTGCGTTTGTGTTGACGCGGCCCTTAGTTCTGGGCTCTGACTTACGCCATGACACCTGTGAACGCCATGCGCCGCGCGCCCCGCGCTGTGGACCCCCAACAGGGGGCGGCCTTGGTGGATCACTGGGGGGCCAGTGGCCCGTTGGCCGACGCTTTGGCGGGCATCGGTGGCAGCAGCCCGTACCTGATGTCCGTGTTTCAGGCAGAACGCGATTGGCTGCAGGGGGCTTTGTCCAGCCCCAACGCCATGGACGATCTGTTGGCCGCGACCCAAGGGGCCGATGATTTGCGCCAAGCCAAGAAACGCGCCGCAGGACTGCTGGCGTTCCAAGAACTGACGGGCGGCGCACCCTTGATGGACATCACCGCCGATCTGACGCGCTTTGCCGATCACGCGGTGCAGGTGGCTTTGGACGATGCCCTGGCCCAAAGCCGCGATCCCGCGGTCGTGGACGCCCAGCTGTTTGTTCTGGCCATGGGCAAGATGGGCGCGGGCGAGTTGAACTATTCGTCCGACATCGACCTGATCGTGATGTTTGATGACACGGAATTGGCGGGGGCCGACAGTGCGCGGCTGCGGTCCAGCTTGGTGAAGGTGGTGCGCAAGGTGGTGCAAACCTTGTCCAACGTCACGGCGGACGGATATGTTTTTCGCACGGATTTGCGCCTGCGCCCGGACCCGTCGGTGACGCCTGTGTGCATCGGCACCCGGTCGGCGCTGGCGTATTACGAAAGCTTGGGGCGCACCTGGGAACGCGCGGCGTTTATCAAGGCGCGGGTCTGTGCGGGGGACGCCGCCGCAGGCCAGCGGTTTTTGGACGCGCTGACGCCGTTTATCTGGCGGCGGCATTTGGACTTTGCGGCCATCGAAGAAGCCCACGCCCTGCGCTTGAAAATTCGCGAACAAAAGCGTCTGCCCCCGCGTATCACTTTGCCCGGTCATGACATGAAGCTGGGGCGCGGCGGCATCCGCGAGATAGAGTTTTTCACCCAGACCCGCCAGCTGATCGCGGGGGGCCGGGATGCCAGTTTGCGCGGGCGCGAAACCTTGCCGGGGCTGCGGGCCTTGGTGGACGCGGGCTGGATCAAGGCGGACCGGGCGGCGCGGTTGTCGGACAATTATTTGGACCATCGCCACACCGAACACTGTTTGCAGATGGTGCGCGACGCCCAGACCCAGGCGCTGCCCGCCACGCCCGACGGTATGGACCGGATTGCGGCCCTGCAGGGCATGGATGTGGCCGCGTTTGAGCGCAAGACCCAGCGGGCCTTGGAAGAAACCCACGCCATCGTCGAAGAATTTTTCGACCCCACGCCCGTCAAACCGCCCGCGTCCCCCCAGGCCCAGGGGGGCTGGGTCCCATCGGCGGACGACGAAACCATTTTGACCGGCTGGCCCGCGTTGCCTGCGCTGCGGTCTGAACGCGCGGCCCAGATTTTTGAAACCTTGCGCCCCACGCTGTTGGACGGTTTGGCCAAGGCGGCTGATCCGTCTGCGGCGCTGCGCGATTTTGATGCTTTTATGCGCGGGCTGCCATCTGGGGTGCAGCTGTTTTCGTTGTTTGCGGCCAATCCGAAGTTGGTGGATTTGCTGACCTCTATCGCGGCGTCGGCCCCGGCCTTGGCGCGCTATTTGGGACGGCACGCGTCAGTCTTGCAGGGGGTGTTGGACGGCGATTTCTTTGACCCCGTGGCGGGGCGCGGCGATTTGGCAGGCGATCTTGCCGCGCGCTTGGCGCGGGCTGCGGATTTCGAAAGCGGTCTGGATGCGGCGCGCATTTGGATGAAAGAACTGCACTTCCGCATCGGGGTGCATCTGTTGCAAGGGCTGCGCACGCCCGCCCAGGCCCAGCACGATTATTCCGCCCTGGCGCGGGCCGTGGTGCAGGCCCTGGTGCCTTTTGTGGCTGCGCAGTTTTCGGCCAAACACGGCGCGCTGGCGGGGCAGCGGTTCACCGTTATCGGCATGGGCTCGCTGGGGGCCGCACGGTTGGGGGCGGGGTCTGATCTGGACTTGATGGTGCTGTTTGACGCCGATCTGACGGCCAGCAGCGACGGGCCGCGCCCGCTGCCCGCGCGGCAATATTTCGCGCGGCTGACCCAGCAGATCATCACCGCGCTGACGGCCCCCACAGCCGAAGGCACGCTGTACGAAGTGGACATGCGCCTGCGCCCGTCGGGCAAGGCGGGCCCGGTGGCGGTGCATTTGGACGCCTTCGCCAGCTATCAACGGGACGAAGCTTGGACTTGGGAACACCTGGCCTTGACCCAAGCGGCCCCCATCTTTTCCACGGGCGGGATGGACGCCGATTTTGTCGCTGTGCAGCGCGCCGTTTTGGCCGCCAAAGCGGACCGGGCCACGGTGGTGGCGGCCCTGGCGGACATGCGTGCCCGACTGCTGGACGCCAAACCCCAGAAGGGGCCGTGGGACATGAAAAACGGCCCGGGCGGGTTGCAGGACCTGGAACTGTATGCCCAAGCCCAAGCCTTGATGGCGGGCAATGCGCTGCCGGGGGGGGCACTCTTTTCGGGGCAGTTTGCCGATTTGGCGCAGGCCCACGCTGTTTTGTCGGATTTGCGCACGTGTCACGGGGTGTTATGTGTTGATACGTCGCGCGTGTGGCCCATGGGACAAGGCGGGTGGGAGGTGATTGATCACCATTGCCAATTGCGCACCGAAGACCAACTGGTGACACAGACAAACGAAATTCGGCAGGCCGCCGCTGCGGCCATCACCGCCGATGTGGGAGGGTGAATGGACGCCAGCAATTCTGATCGGGGTCTTTGTGATCCAAGTGTTTTTGACCCCAAGGGTCTGCTGCGCGAAGCGTATCGCATCGACGGGATCACCGAACCCGAATGCCGCACGATTTTCCTCGATTGGGCCATTCAAGTGCCCGTGGGGGTCGCCGCCAAAGATCACATCGAAGCGGCTTTGGCGCACTATGCCACGGGCCAAGACAACCACCCCATGACGGTCACATTGCAGGCCGGATTACGGGCCAGCCCCACCGCCAAGCGGCGCGGGGGGCGTGCGGCGCGCGTGGGCCAAAATGGATGACACCCGCCCCAGCGTGCGTCTGAAACCCAAAGTGGACGCCGCCAAATTCCGCCACGGATTTCCATGGGTTTACGCCGACGAATTGGTGCTGGACCGGCGCACAAAGTCACTGAACCCTGGCAGTTTGGCCGTCTTGGAAGACGCCGACCGCGCGCCCCTTGGATTGGTGAGCGTGAACACGTCTTCCAAACTTGTGGCGCGGGTGTTGGACCGCGACCCCGCAGCCCAGATCGACGGGGCCTGGGTGCGCGCCAAACTGGCGGCAGCGGCGGCCTTGCGCGAAACACTGTATGACGCGCCGTTTTACCGCGTTGTGCACGCCGAAGCGGACGGGATGCCCGGCGTGGTGGTGGACCGGTTCGGCGACACGGCGGTCTTTCAACCCAATGCGGTTTGGGCCGACACGCTGCGCTGCGACATTGCCCAGGGGTTGGTGGACACCTTGGGCGTCACGACGGTCATCATGAACGGCACGGGCCGCACCCGCAAAGCCGAAGGTTTGGACGAACAGCGCGCGGGGTTGGTGGGGGCGATGCCCGACGCGCCGATCGCCGTGCCCATGAACGGGGCGGTGTATTTTGCGGACCTGGCGGACGGCCAAAAGACCGGCTTGTTTTTCGATCAGCGCGACAACCACGCCTTTGCCGCCCGCTTTGCCCAGGGGGCGGATGTTTTGGACATCTTTTCCCACGTCGGCGGGTTCGGCTTGGCGGCAATGGCCGCGGGCGCGCGGTCGGTGACCTGCGTGGATGCCAGCCAAGCCGCCCTGGATTTGGCCGCCCAAGGGGCCGCCGCCACACGTCCCGATGTGCCCTTTGCCACCCACCAAGGCGACGCCTTCAAGTTTTTGGAAACGCAGGTGGAAGACAACAACCAGCGCGATCTGGTGATCTGCGATCCGCCGGCCTTTGCGCCGTCAAAGCAGGCATTGGGGCAGGGGCTTCGCGCCTATGAACGGGCGGCGCGGCTGTCGGCCAAGCTGGTGCGTCCGGGCGGCACTTTGGTGCTGTGTTCGTGCAGCCATGCCGCCACGTTGGACAAATTCCGCAGCGCCTGTGTGCGCGGGATCGGGCGGGCCGGACGGGTGGCGCAATTGATCCACAGCGGTGCTGCGGGCCCCGATCACCCCAGCCATTTGTCCCTGGCCGACGGCGGATATTTGAAAGCCCTGTTTTTCAGGGTGCAGTGATGCGGGTGGTTTTGGACACCTGCGTGTTGTTTCCCACGGTGATGCGCCAAGCGATTTTGGCGGTGGCCCAAGCGGGGGCGTTCCAGCCCATATGGTCGCCGCGCATCTTGGAAGAATGGCGTCGGGCGGTGGCGGCGAAATATCCCGACCAAGCGGCCGTGGTGGACGGTGAAATTGCCCTGCTTGGGGCGCAGTGGCCCGGGGCCTGTCGCGCCGTGACGTCGGATTTGAACCGGTTTTGGCTGCCCGATCCTGCGGATGTGCACGTGTTGGCCTTGGCGGTGGACACGTCCGCCGACGCCATCATGACGGTCAATCGCAAGGATTTCCCCAAGGGCGACTTGGCGGGGTTTGGCCTGGACCGGGTGGAACCCGACGGCTTTTTGACCCAGTGCTTTGGCGCGCAGCCAGATAAGCTGGGACCGGCGTTGCACGACGTGGGGCATTCGGCGCGGGCGTATCATCCGCAGATGACCGCCCGCGCGATTTTCAAGAAAGCCCGGCTGCCGCGTTTGGGCAAAGCCTTGGACGCGGCGGGGCTTGATGGGGGGTAAACGCTATGCCGCTGCGGTCAGGATGAAATCATCCGCCGTCAGTTGCACCGCGTCGATGCCGATCAAGTACACCCCGTCGCCTGCCGCACCGCCCGCGCTGGCCAAATCGACATAGCTGGCCCAGCCGTGGTCTTGGATGTGGCCTGCCAGGTTTCCCCAACTTAAGCCATAGGACGACACGTCCACCCGGTCCAACCCGTCTTCAAACGCATGGACATAGTCTTTGCCGTCGCCAGGTGTGAAGGCGAAGATGTCGCTTTCGCCATCGCCCGCCCAGGTGCCGCCCCACATGTGGTCCACCCCTGCGCCGCCGGTGATCACGTCTTCGCCGTCGCCGCCGTTCAGGGTGTCGCGGTCCGCCCCGCCGAAGATCAGATCATCGTCATTTTGACCAAACAGCCGATCTTGGCCGTCACCGCCTGACAAAACATCGCCGCCGTCGCGGCCATAGATGGTGTCGTTGCCGCCCGCCCCGTCGATGGTGTCGGTCCAGCGGGTGCCGTACAGCGCTTCGTCCCACGGATTGGCGCCATAGGTGGGGATGTCCGCCACGATGTCATCGCCCACACCCCCCGCATTGGAAGACGCGACATCCGGTTCATAGACGCGGATATAGTCGATGTCGAAGCTGTCGGTGAAATCGGTGGTGCCATCCACGGCCCCGGTCCAGTTGGTGTCCACCGCCAGGGACGCCACAAGGTACATATCTTCGCCCACGGTGTTGGCGGTGGTGCGCACGGATTGCCCGTCGATGTACCAGGTGATGTCCGTGTCGGTCCATTCCAGGCCATAGGTGTGAAACCCGTCAGACATGTCGATGGTGGGAAACGACAGCTGATTGGGGGTGCCGTTGTCCCAGATGTTGGTGTTCATGGTTTCGGGCAAATGACCCAGGGTTTCGAACACGTCGATTTCCGCCGACCAGTCCCCGTCTGTGGGCAGCAGCCAAAACGCCGACAAAAACCCCTGTTGGTCGGGGACTTGGGCGCTGATTTCGATGTATCCGCCGTCCATGCCGAAGGACAATTCCGTGCTCATCATGCCGGACGCGTATTCCATGCCGCCCGCTTGGGCCTGTTGCGCGGCGTCCAATTCGTGGGCCGCAATGGACAAAACCCCGTCATCCACCGAAAACGGGTTCGGCAGATACGTCATGTCCGGGTCAACATAGTATTGCCCTTCGCCGTTGGCCGCGATGGTGCGCAAATCGTCCAGGTGCGGCGAAAAGGAGGTGGTCCAAATCCCGTCGTCGCCGTGGCCTTGGCGGGCTTCGAACGTGTCGAAATTGTCATTCAGTGTCAGCCGGTAATCTGTGCCGTTCAGCGTCATGGTGTAAGGCGCGCTTTGCGACTGTTGACTGGCCATCGCGGGGCCTTCGGGGACGGCAAAGGCGGCTTTGAAATTGGCCTGGTCTTGCAGTTTGGTCTGCTTTTGTCCCCACCAATCACTGCCGCGATCATCGGGCGGCAGGTCGCGCTTGGGGCCGGGGGCGGGGAAGGTCAACGCCTCCATCGCGTCGGCGCGCTGTTCCATGGCCTTCAGGCGGCCGAAAGATTGATCCGGCGGGGCGTCGTCCATCCAGGGTCGGGCGGCCATGGGGGCTTTGGCGTCCCACCAGTCGCCGACATTGAAGGCCTTGGTGTCCAGGCTGATGGCATCGGTTGTTTTGAAGGAAAAGTGTTGTCTGGGCATTGTCGTCTCCGCGATATCGAAAGCGCAGACATGGGGGCGCAGTCGTTAACCGGGCCTTAATTTTCGCTGGATTCTGTAAAGGTTGGTTAACGCGCGTTAACCCATCATCCCCATCCCGCGGGTGATCCCGTCCAGGGTCATGGGCACCATGCGGTCGTCAAAAATTTGCCGGATCATGCCGATGGATTGGGTATAGCCCCAGTATTTTTCCGGCGTCGGATTGATCCACAGCGTGGACGGCCACTGCTGGCGCACTCGGGTCAACCAGACCTGGCCCGCTTCTTCGTTCCAGTGTTCATTGGCCCCGCCGGGGTACGCGATTTCATAGGGCGACATGGACGCGTCCCCCACGAAGATGCATTTGTAATCGCTGCCATAGGTGCGCAACACGTCGTGCGTGGGGGTCTGTTCCGTCCAGCGCCGTGCGTTGTCGCGCCACACCCCTTCGTACAGGCAGTTGTGGAAATAGAAGTGTTCCAACTGCTTGAATTCGGCTTTGGCGGCGGAAAATAATTCTTCCACCAAGCGAATATGGGGGTCCATGGACCCGCCCACGTCCAAGAACAACAAGACCCGCACGGCATTGCGCCGTTCTGGCCGGGTTTGGACATCCAAGTACCCGTTTTCTGCTGTCTTACGAATGGTGCCGTCCAGGTCCAATTCGTCTGCGGCCCCGTCGCGGGCCCACCGGCGCAGGCGTTTCAGCGCCACTTTGATGTTGCGCGTGCCCAGTTCCACCGTGTCGTCCAGGTTGCGAAATTCGCGCTTGTCCCACACCTTGACCGCGCGCTGATGGCGGCTGCGGTCTTGGCCGATGCGCACGCCTTCGGGGTTGTATCCATAGGCGCCAAAGGGCGACGTGCCCGCTGTGCCCACCCATTTGTTGCCGCCTTGGTGGCGCGCTTTTTGTTCTTCCAAGCGCTTCTTCAAGGTTTCCATCAGCTTGTCGAAGCCGCCCAGGGCGTCCACCTCTGCCTGTTCTTGGGGGGTCAGGGTCTTTTCGGCCAACTTGCGCAGCCAGTCTTCGGGCAGGTCCAAGGCTTCGATCATGTCGGCCGTCTCAATCGCTTCGACGCCTGCGAAACTGGCCGCAAAGGCGCGGTCGAATTTGTCCAGGTTGCGTTCGTCCTTCACCAAGATGGTGCGCGCCAGCAGGTAAAATTCGTCGATGTCGTAAATCGCGGCGTCCAGCTTCAACGCCGCCAGGAAATCCAAAAATTCCCGCAACGTGGCGGGCACGTTGTGGCGGCGCAGGGTGTCAAAGAAGGGCAGGAACATCAGCTCAGATTTGGCGCAACACGATCACGTTCACGGCAAAAAACAACAGGGCAAAGGCGATGCCGAACCCGGCGGCATAGTGCGCGATGTCCAGCTTGGATCCTTTGCGCGAATGGGCCAAATACCCGCCGTAAAGCGCGCCGATGATAAATCCGATGTACGTCATGGCGTTCCCCCGCTGGCCTGTCAGTGCAGATGGGGCAAAGCCTTCTGCCAGTCAAGGACCCGCGCGGTGCTGCCATAGGCATATTGCGCCGACGCGCGCGCCAAATGCGCCGCATGATCGGCGGCGGCGGTGTTGTGCAGGGCGGCAAAAGCGGACCATTGGATCAGATGCAGTTCGGCTGCCAAGGCTGCGTCTTGGGCGGGCAGGGCCACCGCCAGGGCTTCGTCCGTCAGGGCCAGGGCGTCTTCAAAATCGCCCCGGTCAAAGGACAGCCAGGCCAACCCGTGCAGGGCATGGGCGCGCGGCAGGGCCAACGCAGGATCGCCCGCCATCAACCCCACCGCCGTTTCAAAAAATGCCGTGGCCAAGGCCGGGTCTTCGCGCACCATGGCGCGGCCTTGCTGGACCAAGGACCATCCTGTTTCGTCCAAATCCACGCCCCCCGTTTGCGCAGGCCCGGCCCTGTGGCGGGTGGGGCGCGGGGCCAAGCGGGCCAGCACATCAGGCAAGGCCGACAGCACCTGGGCGCGGGCCATGCCCGACGCCAAGGCCGGGTCATAAGCCGCGCGCAGCATCAGCATGTCAAAATCCGTCAGCACGGAATGCACGTTGTTGTCGTTGAAGACGGTTTGGGGCAGGCGGTCCACATCGTTCAGCGGGCCCAAGGCCTGGGCAATTTCTTCGTGCAAACAGTCCCGGATTTCTTGGGGCGGGGCAGTTTGCGGCAGGAAAATCGCCACTAGGGTCCGGTCGGTGCGCCCCACCCAAGAAATATCATTGGCGGCCCGCGCGCGCAGGAACCCGTCCCAGGTGGACACGCCTGGAATGATGAAACACGCGGCCCCGGGGGCTGCGAATTCGATGTGCGCGGCAGGCACGGTCACCACGTGCAACTGCGCAGACGGGGCGTCTGTTTGGCGAATGTCGATCCCGGCTTCACCGCGCAACCGGGCCAGAAGGTCGGTCAAATCCGCTTGGGATTGGGGTGGCAGTTCGGTGGCTGTGCGCACCGTCACAGGCCCGTCAAACCGCGTAAAATGATGCAGCCGTTGGCCGCTTTCGATGCGAAAGAACAGATCGTCGAAGTCTTGGATGAACTGGTTCGTTTCTGCCGAATGGGGTGCAAAGGGCAGGGACGGCGGCGGGCTGGACGGCACGCAGGCCCACAGCGCGAAGGCCAAGGTGCCAACCCCAAAGGCCCGCACCCCCAAAGTCCGGCCCAAACTGCGCGGTATCGTCCATCCAAAAGGCACGCGATTTTTGTCCCATCATTGCGTTGATGGAACCGGAGTCTAGGCCCCGACTGGGGCGAAAAATTGACTTAAATACGAAGCTGTTGGGACTTATCGCCCGGACCGCGCCATGAAGGCCAAGCGTTCAAACAGGTGCACGTCCTGTTCATTTTTCAGCAATGCACCGTGCAATTTGGGCAAAGCATTGGCCCCGTCGCGCCGCAAATCCTCTGCATCCAGGTCTTCGGCCAGCAGCAGTTTCAACCAATCCAGCACTTCTGACGTGGACGGTTTTTTCTTCAGCCCCGGCGTGTCGCGGATTTCGAAAAACCGCGTCAGGGCCGCGGTCAGCAGGTCCGATTTGATGCCTGGGTGGTGCACGTCGATGATGGCGCGCAGCGTCGCTTCATCGGGGAACTTGATATAGTGGAAAAAGCACCGCCGCAAAAATGCATCGGGCAATTCTTTTTCGTTGTTGGACGTGATGATCACCACGGGCCGTTGTTTGGCCTGCACGGTTTCGCCCGTTTCATAGACGTGGAATTCCATTTTATCGAGCTCTTGCAGAAGATCGTTGGGGAATTCGATGTCGGCTTTGTCCACCTCGTCAATCAGCAGAACCACCCGGTCGTCTGCCGTGAACGCTTCCCACAGCTTGCCCTTGCGGATGTAATTGCCCACGTCCTGGACCCGGGCGTCCCCCAGTTGGCTGTCGCGCAACCGGCTGACGGCATCGTATTCGTACAGCCCTTGCTGCGCGCGGGTGGTGGATTTTACGTTCCATTCGATCAGCCGCAGGTTCAAGCTTTGCGCCACCTGTTTGGCCAGTTCCGTCTTTCCGGTGCCCGGCTCCCCCTTCACCAGCAAGGGGCGTTCCAGCAGGATCGCGGCGTTGACGGCCACCGACAAATCTTCGGTCG
Source organism: Planktomarina sp. (assembly GCA_020629235.1). Lineage (GTDB taxonomy): Bacteria > Pseudomonadota > Alphaproteobacteria > Rhodobacterales > Rhodobacteraceae > Planktomarina. Next base: position 9,124 of record JAHDDS010000045.1, on the reverse strand, counting down.
CCACATAGGTGTCGGTGGATGAAAACTGCATGGGATCTCCGTTCGTTTGGCGCGCCATAACATGCGTCACTTCCGATCAAAATCCCGTTTTCGGCGTGACAAAGTTTTTGCCCTTGGATAGAGGGGGCGCAAGCGAAGGCTGATCAACAGCCGCACGAAGGGGAATGTCTTATGAAAAACGAAGTCTTTCTGCCCGAAGATTATCATCCGGCTGACGACGAACCGTTCATGAACGACCGCCAGTTGGAATACTTCCGCCGCAAGCTGATCACGTGGCGCGAAGAACTGCTGGCCAATACCCGCGAAACCATCGAAGGGCTGCAAGACAGCACCCGCGCGATCCCCGACATCGCCGACCGCGCGTCGGAAGAAACCGACCGCGCCATGGAACTGCGGACCCGCGACCGCCAGCGCAAACTGGTGGCCAAGATCGATTCTGCCCTGCGCCGGATTGAAAGCGGGGACTACGGGTATTGCGATGTGACGGGGGAACCCATTTCGCTGAAACGCCTGGACGCGCGCCCCATCGCCACCATGAGCTTGGAAGCCCAGGAACGCCACGAACGCCGCGAACGCGTCCACCGCGACGACTGATCAAATATCCAGATCGATCCAGATCGGCACGTGGTCGGACGGTTTGTCCCGACCGCGCGCAAAAACATCCACCTGACAGTCACGCACCATGTCGCTGCACGCCGGTGACGTCAGGAAATGGTCGATGCGAATGCCGTCGTTGCGGTCCCACGCCCCGGCTTGGTAATCCCAAAACGTGTAATGCCCGGGGCCCGGTGTGCGGGTGCGAAACACCTCTGTCAGGCCCAGGTTCAGCAGTCGTTGGAACGCCGCCCGCGTCTGCGGCAGGTGCAGCGCGTCTTTGGTCCAGGCTTCCGGGCGGGCCGCGTCTTCGGGCTGGGGGATGACATTGTAATCGCCTGCCATCAAGAACGGGTCTTCTGCCGCCAACAGGGCCTTGGCGCGCGCTTCCAGACGGTCCATCCACGCCAGTTTGTAATCGTATTTTGGCCCCGGCGCAGGGTTCCCATTGGGCAGATACAGCCCGCACAACCGCACGGCCGCTTTGGCGCCCACCACCGTGGCTTCGATCCAGCGGGCCTGTTCGTCGCTGTCATCGCCGGGCAGACCGCGCGTGATGTCTTCCAAAGGCACTTTGGAAAAGATCGCGACGCCGTTGAAGCCTTTTTGTCCGTGGGTTTCCACCTGATATCCCATGTCTTCGAAATGCTGACGCGGGAACGCTTCGTCCACGGATTTGATTTCTTGCAACAGTGCGACATCGGGCTGGGCGTCTTGCAACCATTCGGTCAGCGCGCCCATGCGCGCTTTGACGCCGTTGATGTTGAAACTTGCGATTTTCATGGCCCCGTCCTGCCGCGTTCTTTGCCAATTCGCAAGGGAAGGATGCAGCCCGCCGCGCCCCTGCGCAAACTTTAGGCAATTGCCGTTTGGACATTTTTCCCTGCATTTTCCCCCATGCCTTCGCGCATTGATTGCGGTACCACCTGCCCAAATGTAAGGGGAACACCATGCTTAATTTTCTGTTCGGCGGTAAAACGAAAACGGTCAAAGTCACGCAGCGTGAAAGCGTTGAAACCCTGTTGGGGGACCTCAACAGTATTTTGGCCACCATGTCTGACAAACCCAAAGTGACCATCGATCCCAACACGGGCACCATCGCTTTGGACTTGCCCGAACAAATGCCGGACGAAGCCCTGGCCCTGCCAGCGCCTGACGACAAAGCCGCCTAAGGCGCACAGGACCATCAAATCCAGCAGGCAAGCCGGGAATGGTTCGTCAGATGGAAAAAGACGTGCCGCAGCCGCAAGAGGCTGTGGCATTGGGGTTGTCGATCACAAACCGCGCCCCGATCAATTCTTCGCTGAAATCGATTGTTGCATCCGCCAAAAAGGGCAGGGACACCGCGTCGATCACCACGGCCTGGCCGTTGCCGCGCAGCACCAAGTCTTCGGGCTTTTCCACGTCCAAATCGATTTCATACTGAAACCCAGAACATCCGCCCCCTTCGACGGCCACCCGCAGGGCTTTGCCGTCCGATGCAGCGCCGATTTCGGCCAGGCGTTCAAAGGCGCGGTCTGTGACTTTGGGCGGTATGCTCAACATGGCTGTGTGATCCCATGACAATGGTGTGCGACCGATATAAGCTGCATTCAGGCAGTCAACAAGATGAAGCAGATGCAAGCACCCTTTGCGCAATCCCCAGACGGCAGTCGGGGGCGGCAATTCCCAGAAAACAACAGCAGGCACCGCACCTGTTTTCAGCGCGACCGGGACCGGATCATCCATTCCAGCGCGTTTCGGCGGTTGAAACATAAGACCCAGGTTTTTGTGGAACACGAAGGGGATTATTATCGCACCCGGCTGACCCACACGTTGGAAGTGGCCCAAGTGGCGCGCACCTTGGCCGTGGCCCTGGGGTTGAACCAAGACTTGGCCGAAGCCGTGGCCCTGGCCCATGATTTGGGCCACACGCCCTTTGGGCACACCGGCGAAGACACGCTGGATGCGCTGATGGCGGACTATGGCGGGTTCGATCACAACGCCCAAGCCGTGCGGATCGTGACGCATCTGGAACGCCACTATGCCGATTTTGACGGGTTGAACCTGACCTGGGAAACGCTGGAAGGGATGGCCAAGCACAACGGCCCTGTGACGGGTCAAGTGCCAGGATACTTGGCAGAATTCAGCCGCCAATATGATTTGGAGCTGACCACCTTTGCCAGTGCCGAAGCCCAGGTGGCAGCCTTGGCCGACGACATCGCATACAACAATCACGATGTGCTGGACGGTCTGCGCGCGGGCATTTTGGACGATGCAGAGGTGGCGGAATTGCCGCGCATCAAAGACGCCTTCGCCGCCGTGGACGCCAAATACCCCGGGCTGGACCGCACGCGGCGCAGGCACGAAGCCCTGCGCGCCGTGTTCGGTGCCATGGTGGAAGACGTGCTGGCCATGGCCCACACCCAAATCCAGGCGATGAACATCCAAACCGTGGATGATGTGCGGGGGGCGGATGGGGCATTGATCAAGTTTTCCAGCAGCTTAGAAGCCGATATTGCCGCGATACGTGAATTTTTGTTTGCACGCATGTACCGCGCGCCATCGGTGGTGCAGCAACGTGCCAAGGCGGCCCAAGTGATGCGCGATCTGTTCGCGATATATATGAAGACCCCCAGCAAGCTGCCGCAAGATTGGTGGGGATACGACGAAAGCCGCGATGTGCCGCGCCGCGTGGCCGATTACATCGCGGGGATGACGGACCGGTTCGCATTGAAGACCCATGAAGACCTTACACGCTGATCCATCGCTGAACCCGCAGGACATTTTGCGCGGGCTTTTGGCGGATGCGTGGGGCCGTGATTGGCCTGCTGCCGCCCATGTCCGCCCGGCGCGGTCCACGGGCCAGGGGGATTTCACCACCAATTTGGCCATGGTTGTGCCCACGGGGGGCAACGCGCGCCCACGCGATCTGGCCCAAGCCTTGGCGGATCATGTGGCCCAAGACCCGCGCATCGCCGCCGTCCAAGTGGGCGGGCAGGGGTTCTTGAATGTCACCTTTGACACGGCAGTCTGGCAAGATTTTTTGCAAAGCGTGTCGCGCGCCCCCGTGACCCTGGGGGAAGATGTTGTCTCCCTGGGCCTGCGGCAGCGATCCTGCCCGCGCGTTCTTGCAGTGTTCAACGCCGTTGCGGGCATGGCGGCGGCTTTGGGCCTGCGCGTGGATGCGGGACCACCCCATGCTGCGGTGTTTGTGGAACGGCTGGACCATCACACCATCGACGATCTGCGCGCCGCGGGCCAGCACAGCGCCCTGCACATGGTGGGCGAGGTGCGGGGCCAAGATGACATGGCCGCCCTGACCGACCGCTTGGGGGCGCAGGCCGCCGCTTTGGCCCTGTTGTGCCGCCCACAGCGCAAACCATTTGACTTGGATGTTGTGGATGTGTCGCGCGACAGCCTGCACAACCCTGTGTTTCGCGTGTTGCATGCGCGCGATCAACTGACGCGGGACCTGGCGAAATGCGCAGGCGGATCGGCCGCGCCCGCCTTCACCGCCGTCGAACGTTTGATTTTGCCGCAAATCGCGGCCTTCTGGGATGTCCTGTCGCGGGCGTTTGGGGCGTTTTCGGTGGACATATTTGCCGGATATCTTTTGCATTTGGCCGATCTGACCCATCAAATGCGCGCCATCTGGCAGCGATTTCCCCAGCATGACCCCCGAAATCCTGGTATTTCTGCGCCAGTTTTGGCGAAATCTGCCCTGCTGGACGCCCTTTTGCTTGTTATTTCAACGGGTCTTTGTATTTTGACTTCAGAGTTCGCACCATAAAACAAACGCGAGCCGAGGCAGTTTCTAAAGAAACCGGGGCAAACCCCGGGCAGTGAGGCATAATGGCAGACGCAGCATACGGCGTTGACCCGGCGGTTGATGAGTCCGACAATCCGTCGCGCTATACCAATATTGTTGGTGCGGCAATTTCCCTGGCAGTTTTTGTGGGTATCCTGGGGTGGGCCGTGTCCACCATGATGCGCGATGCGTCCGGTGTTCCCACCGTGCGGGCCTTGCAAGGTCCCATGACGATTGAACCCGAAGATCCAGGCGGTGTGCCTGCCGATCACTTGGGATTGTCGGTCAACCGCGTGGCGGGGTCAAACCCAATCGTCGATCAGTCCAATCTTCAGCTGGCCCCGCAAACGGCCGTGCTGGAAGAAGAGGATGTGCCCGGTGCCATTTTGATGTCCGATCGTCCCGCAGCGCGCCCTGACGCGCTGGATGTGGCGGCAGCCACTGTGGCAGTGGACGATGCGGTGTTGGAAGCAGTGGACGTACAGCCCACGGCAAGCTTGGCATTGCCTGGCACGCCGGTGCCCAGCCTGCGCCCGCAAGCGCGGCCGGGTGGGCTGCGGTCTGTGGCGGCGCGTGTGACCAACGCTGTGGCCCAACCCGCCGCAACCCAGGCCGCTGTCACCAGCGTGGCGTTCAGCAATGCGGTTCCTGCGGGCACACGTTTGGCGCAATTGGGGGCCTATGAAAGTGCCGCCCTGGCCGAAAGCGAATGGTCCCGGATTTCGCGCAAGAACCCCAGCTTTTTCAGTGGCAAATCCCATGTGATCCAAGAAGCGTCCAAAAACGGGCAGCGGTTCTACCGCTTGCGGGTCGTGGGGTTTTCGGATGCAGCAGACGCACGGCGGTTCTGTTCGGCGCTGATTTCCAAGAACTTGGCCTGCTATCCGGTTGTAATGAAGTGATTTTGGGCGACGTGCACCCGCTGCGGCGGGTGATTTTTGGATGCTCTGGCCTTGGGCTGACGGCTGCGGAAAAGCGTTTCTTTTCTGCGGCCCAGCCTTTTGGGTTCATCCTGTTTGCCCGCAATATTGATACCCCGGATCAAGTGGCGGGCCTGTGCCAAGACCTGCGCGACAGTGTGGGCTGGCACGCCCCGATCTTGATCGACCAAGAAGGGGGAAGGGTGCAGCGCATGGGCGCGCCCCATTGGATGACGTTCAACCCACCCCTGCAGGACGCCGCTTGCGCCGATCCGGCCCGGGCATTTTGGCTGCGCGGACGGTTGATTGCCGCAGACCTGGCCGGTGTGGGTGTGGACGTGAACTGCGCGCCCTGTTGCGACGTGGCCACGGATACCACCCATCCGTTTTTGCAAAATCGCTGCTTTGGTTTTGATCCCCAAACCGTGCGCACCAACGCCCAAGCCCACATCGACGGGCTGCGGGCGGGCGGCGTGGCCCCCGTGATCAAACATTTGCCGGGCCACGGGCGCGGGGTGACCGACAGCCACCTGGCGCTGCCCACGGTGACGGCGGCGGAAGCGGACCTGCGCGCCACTGACTTTGCGGCCTTCCAAGGATTGACGGGGGCCAGCATGGGCATGACCGGGCACATGGTCTTGCAGGCCATCGACCCGGACAGACCGGCGACCCAATCCCCCAAAGTGCTGAACTTGATCCGCGAAGACATCGGCTTTGACGGCCTGCTGATGACCGATGATCTGTCCATGGAAGCCTTGGACGGCAGCATCGTGGATCGCGCCATGACCAGTTTGACCGCAGGGTGCGATGTGGCGCTGCACTGCAACGGCGACATGGACCAGATGACGGCCCTGGCCGATGCGGTGCCTGAATTCGACGGACCGGCGGCAACGCGCGCATCTGCCGCCCTGTCAGACCGCCCATCGGCGCAAGAGATTGACATCAGCGCCCTTCGGTCCGAGTTTCGAGCCCTGACAGAGGGCTGATCGTTGATGGCGCACACAGACACAGACGCTGGCACCCCACAATCCGTGGCCGACCGTATGGCGGCGGAAGAATTGATCGTGGATGTGGACGGCTATGAAGGGCCGCTGGATGTGCTGTTGACGCTGTCGCGCACCCAGAAGGTGGATTTGCGCCAGGTGTCGATCCTGCAGTTGGCGGAACAATATCTGGGCTTCGTGGAAAAGGCCAAGGAACTGCGCATCGAATTGGCGGCAGATTACTTGGTGATGGCGGCCTGGTTGGCGTTTTTGAAATCGCGGCTGCTGTTGCCGCCGGAACCGGGCGAAGAAGGCCCGTCGGGCGAAGAACTGGCGGCGCATTTGGCGTTTCAGTTGGAACGCCTGCAAGCGATGCGCGACGCGGCAGCCCGGCTGATGGCCCGCGACCGGATCGGGCGCGAACGGTTTGCGCGCGGCATCACCGAAGACGTGACGCACCGCAAGGTGGTCAGCTATACCGCGACGCTGCTGGATTTGATGCAGGGCTATGCCCGCATTCGCACGAAGGATGAATTCCGCCCTTATGTCATGGACCGTGACGCGGTGTTGACGCTGGAACAGGCGTTGGACGGTCTGCGCCATGTGATCGGCGCCCAGGTGGATTGGGCCGATCTGGTCAGTTTCCTGCCAGACGGATGGACCGCAGACCCCAAAAAGCGACGCTCTGCCACGGCGGCCACATTTGCGGCCACGTTGGAATTGGCCAAAGAAGGCAAGTTAGAGCTGCGCCAAGACGACACTTTCGCAAAACTTGAAATCAGAAGGCGGGCCCGCGATGGCTGACACCCAAGAAGAAAGCCTGTTTGAAGCGCCGCCTTTGGCCGAACAGGAACGCATGGTGGAAGCCATCTTGTTCGCATCGGCCGAACCCGTGTCGCTGCTGGAATTGGCCAAACGCATGCCCCACGGGTCCAGCCCGTCAGAAGCGGTGGACCTGTTGCGCCGCCGGTACGAAGGGCGCGGGGTCAACGTTGTGAAGGTGGGCCAGTCTTTTGCCATCCGCACCGCAGCCGATCTGGGGTTCTTGATGCAGCGCGAAACGGTGGAAACCCGCAAACTGTCGCGGGCGGCAATCGAAACACTGGCCATTATCGCGTATCATCAGCCCGTCACCCGGGCCGAGATTGAAGAAATTCGCGGCGTCGCCGTCAGCCGGGGCACCATTGATCAATTGTTGGAATTGGAATGGATCCGCCTGGGACGCCGCCGCCAAACCCCGGGCCGCCCGGTCACCTTCATTGTGACGGAACAGTTTCTTGACCATTTCGGTCTAGAAAGTGCGCGCGACCTGCCGGGTGTCAAAGAACTGCGCGCCGCAGGGCTGCTGGAAAGCCGACCCGCCCCGGATGGGACCGATGGGTCCGGCCCCCTTGAAAAGAACGAAGACCAAGACGAACTGTTTGATGAAGACGACCAAGAAGAAGACGCAACACAGCAACCAGAGGAAGAGCAATGAACCAGATCATCAATATGATTATGCGCATGGTGATGCGCCAAGCCATTTCCAAGGGCATCAATATGGGCGTCAATAAAATGTCCAAAGGCCGCAACCGTGGGCCAGACCAAGACCAGCAACCGCCCGCCCATGATGACAAATCCATGCGCCAGTCGGCCAAAATGGCGCGGCGGCTTAACCGGTTTTAAAGTGCTTGGACAGTTTAAGCCCTTGCCCTTGATAATTTGACGACAGGTCCGCGCCATACAGGGTCGCGGGCACGTCGGCCATTTTTTCATAGACCAAGCGCCCCACGATTTGCCCATGTTCCAAGACAAAGGGCGCTTCGTGGCAGCGCACTTCCAGCACGCCCCGACTGCCGGTGCCACCGGCGGCGCTGTGGCCAAACCCTGGGTCAAAAAAGCCAGCATAGTGCACGCGGAATTCCCCCACCATGGCCAGGAAGGGGGCCATTTCAGCGGCGTATTGCGGCGGGATGGTCACCGCTTCGCGGCTGACCAGGATGTAAAACGCCCCAGGGTCCAGGATTATTTTGCCGTCTTTGGTGTGCAATTCTTCCCAAAAATCGGCCGGGTCATAGTGATTGATCAACGACAGGTCGATCACATCCGTATGGGGCTTGGCGCGGTATCCCACTAAGGTGCCTTTGGCCGGGGACAGGTCCACGGAAAAGCCAAGGCCGTCTTCGATCAGCGCGTCGGTGGACACCAGCGGCGTGTCGCTGTGCAGCGCCCGCAAATCAGCATCCGACAGCACCGCTTGCCCTTGGCGAAACCGGATCTGGTTCAGGCGCTGTCCCGGGCGCACCAGAACGGAAAAAGACCGGGGGCAAATCTCTGCGTACAGGGGGCCTTTGTATCCTGCGGGGATGCGGTCAAATTCGGTGCCGTGGTCGGTGATGGTGCGGGTCAGCAGGTCCAAACGCCCGGTGGATGATTTGGCGTTGGCCACGGCCTGGGTGTCATCGTCCAAATCCAAGCTTTCCATCAACGGCACCACATAGACGCAGCCTTTTTCCAACACTGCGCCGTCGGACAAATCAATCTCGTGCATCTGAAAGTCGGCCAAGCGACGGGCCACCGTGCGGCCCGCACCGGGCAGAAAGGACGCCCGCACGCGGTACGCCACGGTGCCCAAACGCAAATCCAAAGAGGCGGGCTGAATCTGATCGCCATCCAAAGGGGCGGCAATCTGGATCGCGCGGCGGTCCACCATGGCTTCGATGTGTTGTTGTGCCAGAACGCCCATGCGGCCCCCCATCACCCTGCCGTGGCAGGCGTGCAGATTGTGCGGTGTGGAAGCGGTGTTTTGGTCGGGCTAGCAGGACTCGAACCTGCGACCTTCCGTCCCCCAGACGGAC
>JAHDDS010000044.1 GCA_020629235.1 Planktomarina sp. | reverse complement strand
AAAATCTATGGCGTTCAATTGTCCGACGGCAAAATGGACCAGATGGAAATGTTTGCGCGCGTGCATCATGATGGCAAGGATGTGGGTGTCATCACCTATGGGCTGTCGTCTGAACTGAACAACTATTCTGTCGCGATTGCGCGTCTTGACCCATCGGTTGCTGTCGCCGGCACAAAGTTGACGGTCGTGCAGCCCGATGGAACGGAACTGGCTGCAACAGCCGAAGAAATGCCGTTCTACGACAAAGACAAGTCCATTCGGTCGGCCAAAGGCTGATCCTTTTCGACTGGGCACCACGTTACTGTGGTGCCCATTTTTCTTTCTGACAAAGGCAAGGGAGATACCCCCGCAATGTCGAAATTCCAATTTCCGGAAAGCATCAAAAGCCGCCCGGTTTATGGCACCCTAGAACCGCGTCCCGGCAAGTATCACCTGATGATCGCCGATGCCGAAGGGGCAGAGGCGATATTGGATATAGCCGCGGCTGATCCATCCATCATGGCCAAAACCCACATCATCTATATCCCACGCGGCACAGATTTTGGCGCAAAGCTGCGCGCCCTGAACCCCGCGCAATATTACGAAGGTCCATCTTATGCCGCGTCTGTCACGCGCATTCAGCGGGTCTTGCAAGACGCCCACATGGGCACGCAAGTGTACCTGACCGGGACCGAAGGGTTGATGGGCCAAGCGCAGAATGAATGTATGCAAGCGGGCATCCCACACACAGCCATTCAAACAGAACATCGCGGATCCGTCGCCCGGCGCATGCAATGCGTGCACTGCAAAGGCATCACCGAAGACGTGGAAACCGACCCGTTTGTGTGTTCGCACTGCGGGCTGAACCTGTTTGTGCGGGATCATTATTCCCGCCGTTTGGCCGCGTTCCAAGGTGTGTGTATTGACGCTGAAGACCCCGGAAATGTTCCCGAAGCAGTGGAGTTGTACAAATGAGTGCTGCCCCCCAAAAAGCCAAGGCAGGCGCCGAAAAGATCGACGTGACGGTCAGCGCCGTGGTTCCGTTGAATGATCTGGTCACACGGTTTGAATTCACCCGTAATGATGGCCAACGGTTCCCAACATTTTCGGCTGGTGCCCATACGGTTGTGCACATGAATGATGGCGGCACGCCGCGTTTGAACCCCTATTCCCTGATGTCTGATCCTGCGGACACTGGCACCTATGCCATTTCTGTGCGCCGCGATGATCAGGGCCGGGGTGGATCGTTGTTTATGCACCAGAACGTCAAGGTCGGCGACCAAATGGAAATCACCTATCCGGTGAACCTGTTCAGCCTTGATCTGCGCGCAAAGAAACACGTGTTTCTGGCGGGCGGCATTGGCATCACGCCATTCATGGCAATGATCGCGCAACTGGAACGGTCTAATGGAAATTGGGAACTGCACTATTCAGTGCGGACAGAAGCATTGGGGACTTATGTCGATCAGCTGACGTACAAATACCCTAACAAGGTCCATATTTACTATGACGATCAAAAGCAGGGCATCGCTTTGGAAGACCTGCTGGATGGGCAGCCCTTGGGCACCAATGTGTATGTCTGCGGGCCCAAAGGTATGATTGATTGGGTCCATGCCACGGCATCTGCCGCAGGCTGGCCCGATGCCAATGTGCATTCCGAAGAATTCACTGCCCCCCAGCCCGGCAAGCCGTTTGAGGTGCGCCTGTGCAAGTCGGACAAAACCATCACCGTGGGCGAAAACGAAAGCCTGTTAGAGGCCATGGAACGCGAAGGCGTCGATGCGCCCTTCCTGTGCCGCGGCGGTGCTTGCGGTCAGTGTGAAACGGATGTTGTGTCATCAGATGGCGAATTCATCCACCGCGATCACTGGCTGGAACCCGAAGATCACGGCAAGAAAATCATGCCCTGCGTCAGTCGTTTCGTAGGCAAATCATTGGAGATCGACAGATGACCATCCAATTCAACAAAGAAACTTTCCGCGACGATTATTCGTTCAAGAACTCTGACTGGGCGATCGAACGCTTTCCGTTCCCGTTCCACGAAGACAGCTATATGTACGCGGTCAACATGGAACAACACCGGGGCGGGCCAGAAGGGTCGGTTTACGAAAAGCGGTTTGATGTGGACGAACACTATGTGTCAGAAATGGCCGACCGCGCGATGGTTCTGGCCGATGATCCCCTGCGGTGTCAGTCCCTGCCCCACATGACGTTGGCAGGCTGGGACCTGTTGGAACTGATCATGGTCAGCAAGTCAGAAGATTATCCAGACCTGTTTGAACTGCACCGCGATGGCGACACATGGCGCTGGATCAACAAACCCATGGGCATTGATGATACCTTCACCTTCATGGATGAAACCACCCTGCCCTATGGCCCGATGGAATACATCACCCGCCAGACACAGGGCGATTTCTGTGTGCTGGATCAGCGCGAAGACAACCTGTGGATGGACGCAGGCATGGTCACAACCCAGGCCGATTGGAGCCTTGATTTCGACATCGGCATGAACTTCTTTGAATGGCACGCCCCTGTGCCGCTGGCCCATGAAAAGGGTATCTTCAAACGGGCGTTGAAGTTTTTGTTGAACATCCAACAAGGGGCCCCGGCGCGGCGGTTGAACTGGACCATGACGGTGAACCCGTTGCTGGATACATCCCCGGAAAACTACCACAAATGGGGTATTCAAAAGACCACGCTGACGCCCGAAAATATCGGCGCGAAACAGCACCTGCGCGTGGAACTGCAATCGTTCTTCCGCCTGCCCCGGTCCAACGCGCTGGTCTTTCCGATCCGGTGTTACCTGATCGCGTTCCAAGACATCGTAAAATCCCCCAAATGGGGCCGCCGCTTGCACCGCGTGATCCGTGATCTGCCGGTGGAATTGGCGACCTACAAAGGGTTCATCGACAACCGCCCGATGATGCTGGACTATCTGTCCGCGTTTGACGACGGCCTGCCCACGTCACCCGGCGTGTTTCCAGACAATGCGACGGAACCACCGCTGCAAAAATAAACGGGCAGGCACAATAGAATTGGGCGCATGGATCTTTTCATGCGCCCTTTTTCTTACCCATCAGCCCTGTTGCGGATAGCTGATCACCGACAGGTATTTCGCGGGCAACTCTATCAGTTTTTCTGGACCGTGTGGGGCATCGGCGTCAAAAAATAATGTGTCGCCAGGTTCCAGGAAGAACACATCCGCGCCGTGGCGATAATCCACCCGCCCTTCCAGCATATAGATCATTTCGATCCCTTCGTGCTGGAACGTTTCGAACGTATCGGATTCCTGCGTCAGCGTGATCAAATACGGCTCTACGATCACGCCGCTGGCGTTTGAACCGATGTGCCCCAACAGATTGTATTGATGACCCGCACGGGTGCCTTCGCGATCAATTTCCACCCCTTGGCCCATCTTGGTGTGGACCGCTTCGCGCCGTTCTTCGTACTGCCGAAAGAAAGACGTCAGGGGCACAGACAGCGCGTTCGCCAAAGTCTGCAGCGTGGTCAATGACGGCGATGTGTTGCCGTTTTCAATCTTGGACAGCATGCCGATGGACAGGTCCGTGCGCTGCGAAAGTTCCGCCACTGTGATGCCGGTCTTTTTGCGATGGGCCCGCACTTCGCGCCCAATCGCAACTTCCAGCACCTTTTCACGGGCTTCTTTGACGGAATGGGGGTTCTGGCTCAACTTCATCGCGGCTGAGTTTTGCACGTCAAGTGCTGCCATCTGGTTAATCCTTGTTGAAACAACAGACTTATGACACCACAGTATAGGCATCTTTCTTCTCATTGCCAAAATATTTCCTGACAGTATAAATTTCGGTATGAAAAGGCCATTTTCAGAGCGATCCGCATTCCAAATCGGAATTTTGATTTTCCCGGGCTTTCCCATGGCCTGCCTTACGTCGTTGATCGAACCTTTGCGGGCCGCCAATGAAATTTCCGGAACTGTGTCGTTCGAGTGGCGGCTTTTGTCTGAAACGAACGGCAAAATTCGGTCCAGCGCAGAGATTGATTTTGACCCATCCGAACGGTTGGATCAGGCAAATGGCTTGGACTGCGCGATTTTGCTGTCGCCGCCAACGGCCCAATTTGAAAACGCCAACACCGCGGCTGTTTTGGGCAAACTGGATCGCCACGGCGTCACGCTGGGGGCCATCAGCGGCGGGGTGTTTCCCTTGGTGCGCGCGGGTCTGGGATCATCCACACCGATTTCTGTGCACTGGTGTTACCGTGCAGCTTTTGAGGCCGAATTTCCCACCCGGCCCAAATCTGACGCGGTCATCGAAGTGCACCCCAGGTTGGTCACAGCATCGGGTGCGGCGGCGGCGTTTGAACTGGCCTTGCATCTGATCGAAGACCAGTTGGACCGCAATACGGCCACAGAAGTGGCGTGCTGGTTTCAGCACCCAATGATGCGCCGCGCAAACATTGCCCAAAGCGTGCCCACACAAGGCAAAGACGCAGCCCTGGACGGCAAAACCAACACTTTGGTGCAACAGGCGGTGGATCTTTTTGCCCAAGACATGTCCGCGCCGTGGACCGTGGGCGATGTCGCCCATCAGCTTGGCATTTCGCCGCGCCATCTGGAACGGACGTTTAAGCAAGCCACCGGACTTAGCCCATCGCATTATTATCGCAAGATGCGCATGGACGCGGCCCGCCAGATCGTAATGTACACCAACGACCATTTGCGCGACATTGCGATGTCTGTTGGGTACGGCAGTGTGCAGGCTTTCACCAAACACTATAAGACCACGTTTGATGTGACCCCCAGCGAAGACCGCAAGCGCATCAACCTGTATCGGACAGAAGGGAACCTGCCGGTTCCAGCGATCTAGGACGCCGATCGCATGGCCGTCAGCAGCGCATGGTGCAAAGACCCTGCGCTGGAACGTGGCCCAAAAATGCGCAGGCCGTCTGTGGATCCGCGATGCACCACAAAGCATCCCAGATGATCGATGGACGTGCGTTGCACCTGCCCAGCTACCATGGTGCGGATGGGCACAGGGCACAGAAGTTCCATGACGTCTTCGACACCCGTCCCCGTCAGATCAAAACAACACCACGCGTCGGTCTGTTCGGTGACGGACGCGGTCGCCTTAAAGCGCTGCTTCAATTGCGCGGCCAAGTCTTCGTGGGTGCCAAAGGGTGCTGTGACCATCCACATATCGGGGGATGTCCAAAACGCATCCGTGCCCTTGGCCGTTTTGCATTCGCCTGGTCCCGGGACGGCGCTTATCAAGGCCTTTAGGTGCTTGTGGCACGCCGTTTCTTGCCCCAGCCGGGCCGCCACGGACGCCAAGGCAAGGTCTGGGTTTTCCGTCAACATCAGGGCCGCAACGGTGTCTTGGCGCGGGATCTGGCCCCCAAGCGCCGTGATGGGTTGAAGATCATGCACGAAGACGGTCCCCCTCTGGGTCGACAAAGTGGGCCGACACAACTTCCACGTCGTGGTCCTGGCCGGTCAGCGGGCTGACCAGGCGCACGATTTCGCCTTGGCGCGTATCCCCACCCTTCAAATACCCGATCCCGATATGGTGGCCCAAGTTGGGCGAATAACAGGCGCTGGTGACATATCCTTGATCGTGGGCGGCATCGACGGACGTGCCTTTGGTCATCAAGTGGCTGCCAGCGGGCACAGGATCGTCCAAGTTCACCGGTTTGAACCCCACCAGCCGCAAATCGCCGTCTTGGTTCAGCCCTTCGCGTTCGGACAATGTGGACCCGATGCTGTCCTTCTTTTTGTTGACCATGCGCCCCATGCCCAGGTTCTGGGCGGTGGTGGTGCCGTTCAGTTCGTTGCCCGCGGCGTGGCCCTTTTCGATGCGCATCACGCCCAGGGCTTCGGTGCCGTACACCACGACGTCGAATTCCTGGCCAGCTTCCACCATTTTGCGGATCAGCGCATCGCCGTACCGCGTGGGCACTGCAATTTCATAGGCCAATTCGCCCGAGAAACTGATGCGGAACAGCCGCGCGCGCAATCCGCCGCCGACTGTGATTTCACCGCATCCCATATAGGGAAATGCCTCGTTGCTGATATCGTGTTCTGGATCCACCACCTTTTGCAACAGCTTGCGGGCATTGGGGCCTGCAACGCTGAACTGGGCCCAGGCTTCCGTGGTGGAAATCAACTGAACGTCCATATCTGGGAACAGGCACTGGCGCACGAATTCCATGTGACGATACACGCCCACAGCGTTGGCAGTGGTGGTGGTGACCACGAAATGATCTTCGGCCAACCGCGCAGCCGTGCCGTCATCCATCGCAATGCCGTCTTCGCGCAGCATCAAACCGTAACGGACCTTACCCACCGGCACTTTGGCAAAGGGGTTGCAATAAATCTTATTCAAGAACGCAGCGGCGTCGGTCCCTTGGACGTCGATTTTGCCCAAAGTCGTCACGTCGCAAATGCCCACGGATTTGCGGGTTTGCGCCACTTCGCGGTCCACCGATTGCCGCCAGTGGGTTTCGCCGGGGCGCGGGAACCACTGGGCGCGCAACCACATGCCCACTTCCACGAACACAGCGCCTTGTTCTTCCGCCCACACATGGGACGGGGTTTTGCGCACGGGGCGGAAATCCGCGTCCCGCGACCGACCCGCAAAGGCCCCGATCGCCGTGGGGGTATAGGGCGGGCGGAACATGGTGGTGCCGACTTCTGGGATTTGTTTGCCCGCGACCTCTGCCATGATGGCAAGTCCTGGAACGTTCGATGTTTTGCCCTGATCGGTGGCCATGCCCAATGTGGTGTAGCGTTTCAAATGTTCGACGGACGTGAAGTTTTCCTTGTGGGCCAACACCACATCTTTGGCGGTCACGTCGTTTTGCTGATCCAGCCAGGCCCGTTTTGCGCCCTGCACGTGCCAGAAAGGCGTGATGGACACAGGGCCATCGTCGGCATCGGGCAGACTGGCCGCTTTGGCCTTGGTCCCCAACACGTCCAACGCCGCCACAGCCGCTGCCGCCCCGCCGGTTAACGCCGCTTGGGTGGTGAAATCGCCCATGGCGGCACCGGCGACATGCAATCCAGGCGGCAACGTCCCGCCGGGGGCGAACGCGGCAATGTCGTCGCGCCACGCCGGTCGGCCGCGTTGATGGCAGGTCATATGCACGTTGGGGTTCCATCCGCCCGACACGCCAAGTGCGCCGCACGTCAAGGTGCGCGTGGTGCCGGTGGGCAGGGTCACTTCCACACATGTCAGGCCCAAGCGGCCCTGGGTGTTGGTGATCTGTCCGCCTGCATAGACAGGAAAGACATCGCTTTGCGGCGCGTCGGTACGGGTGTCCACGACACCTGCGATGGTCACGCCCTTGGCGTGCATGTCCCGCGCTGTGCGGTGGCCATCGTCATTGTTGGTGAAGATCGCGACGTTCTGTGCGGGCGTTGCGGCCCACCGGTTGGCATAGGCGCGCATGGCACCGGCCAGCATAATCCCTGGACGGTCATTCATGTGGAACCCGATGGGCCGTTCCGTGGCCCCTGCCGCCAAAACGGCCTGTTTGGAATAGATCCGCCACAGAATCTGACGCGGCTTGCCGTCCGCCGGGACGGCCACATGGTCAGACACCCGTTCCACAGCACCGTATATGCCGTGATCAAACGCCCCGATGATCGTGGTGCGCGCCAGGATGCGCACGTTGGGCATGGCTTCCAGTTCGGACACGGTCTGGGCCGCCCAATCCGCGCCCATATCGTCGCCGACGGCATAGGTTTCTGCGTTCAAGCGCCCGCCAAGAACGAAGTCTTCTTCCGCCAAAATGACCTGCGCGCCCGCCTGCCCTGCGGTCAAAGCAGCGGCCAATCCGGCGGGACCTGCGCCGATGATCAACAGATCGCAGTGCAAAAACCCTTTGTCGTATGTGTCCGGGTCGGGCCGGTGGTCCAATGTCCCCAGGCCCGCAGCCTTGCGAATGATGGGTTCGTACAGTTTTTCCCAGAACGCCGCCGGCCACATGAAGGTTTTGTAATAAAAACCAGCCGCAAAGAAGGAAGACAACCGGTCATTGATGGCCATCACGTCCCATTTCAGGGAGGGCCAGCGGTTTTGCGAATTGGCCACCAACCCGTCGAACAATTCGGCCGTTGTGGCGCGGGTGTTGGGTTCTTTGCGGGCCCCTTCTCGCAGTTCAACAATGGCATTGGGTTCTTCGGACCCGGCGGTCAGCGGGCCGCGCGGGCGGTGGTATTTGAACGACCGGCCCATCAGGCGCACGTCGTTGGCCAGCAAGGCAGACGCCAGGGTGTCGCCTTTATGGCCTTTCATCCATTTGCCGTCGAATTTGAACGACCATGTTTCGGACCGATCTATCAGGCCCCCGTCCAAACGGTTTTTCTGGGTCATTTGCTGCGCCCCTCGGCCCGGGCCACGTCGCGGGCCAGTTCAACGGATGTGATTTCGTGGGTCACGGTATTGCGGGTCACCACCAGCCAAGACCGGTCCCCACCTTCGTGGAACCACAATTCCCTGTGCAGCCCGGCGGGGTTTGCCCGTTGATAGCCGTATTCAACAAACTGGGCCACCGCATCGCCCGCCTGCCAATCCGGGCGGTGGATCAAGGATGCGTCGCCCATGTAAGTGAATTCTGCACTGTCGCGGGGACCCAAAAGGGGGTGATTGATGATCATGTCTGGTGCCCCCTCAGTGCAAGTTCGGCTGGTTGCCCTGGCCTTTTTCGTCGATCATCAACCCCTTGGCGAAGCGATCAAAGCGATAGGCGGTGGCGGTTTTGTGGGGTGTGTCAGTGGCCAACAAATGGGCATAGACGTATCCGGACGCAGGCGTGGCTTTGAATCCGCCGTAACACCACCCGCCGTTGAAATAGAGCCCGTCAATGTGCGTTTTGTCGATGATCGGGCTGCCGTCCATAGACATGTCCATGATCCCACCCCACATCCGCAGCAACCGCGCGCGGCCCAACATGGGGAAGATGGCCATGCCGCCTTCGCACACGTCTTCCACCACAGGCAGGTTCCCCCGTTGGGCATAGGAATTGTACCCATCAATGTCCCCACCAAAGACCAAACCGCCTTTGTCGGACTGCGAACAGTAAAAATGCCCTGCCCCAAAGGTGATCACACCCGGCAACAACGGTTTTAACCCTTCGGACACAAAGGCCTGCAAGACGTGGCTTTCGATGGGCAGGCGCATGCCGGCTTTGTCCATCAACCGCGATGATGATCCCGCGACACAGGACGCCACCTTCTTGGCCTTGATGGTGCCGCGCGATGTTTCCACCCCTTTGCAGACACCGTCTTCGATCAAAAACCCAGTCACTTCGCAGTTCTGAATAATATCGACGCCGTGCATATCCGCGCCGCGCGCGTATCCCCAGGCCACCGCGTCGTGACGCACCGTGCCGCCGCGATGTTGGGCCAACCCACCTTTGATGGGAAAGCGCGCATTGTCGGTGTTCAAGAAAGGATACCGCTTCTTAATTTGTGCAGTGGACAGCAAATCCGCGTCCGCGCCGTTCAAAATCATGGCATTTCCGCGCCGGATGAAGGCATCGCGCTGCGCATCCGTGTGGATCAGGTTCAAAATCCCGCGTTGGCTGACCATAGCGTTATAGTTCAGGTCCTGTTCCAACCCTTCCCACAGCTTCAGCGAAAATTCATAGAAAGGTTCGTTGCCGTCCAAAAGATAGTTGCTGCGAATGATTGTGGTGTTGCGCCCGACGTTGCCGCCGCCAATCCAACCCTTTTCGATTACCGCGATCCGCTGACCACCATAGATCTTGGCCAGATAATATGCCGTGGCCAAACCGTGCCCGCCGCCGCCGATGATGATGGTGTCATATTCCGGCTTGGGGTCGGCATCGCGCCACGCTGGCCCCCAGCCGCGGTGGCCGGTCAGCGCCTCTTTAATGACTTTGAACGCAGAATATCGCATGGAATCGGACTCCTTGATTGGAATATGGCCCAGATATCGCCGAAATCGGCACGTTTACCCGACGCGGACACCCTCAAATCGGACATGGTGTCAAAAATTATTTGCCGGCGTCGATCACAAAATCGACCCAAAACGAATAATGAGAAGCAAAAAACTTGATCCACAGGAAAAAAATGCGAAGGTGTGGGCACCGAAAAGCCGGTGAGTCTCTGACTCGGGCGGTTTTCAAAGTGAAATGACGGACGGGGATGTTTCGGCCGTTTCATCCACAGGGAGTAAAAAATGAAAAAACTTACAACTGCATTGGCCACTGGTGTTCTGGCACTCAGCCCATTGGTCGCCGCTGCCGACAGCACAGATCCGATTGTTATTCCGATCCACAACTGGTCATCGCAAATTGTGATGTCCAACGTGGTGGGCCAGATGTTCGAAGAAATGGGCCTGAATGTTGAATACGTCACCACAGACAGCCAAGCCGTCTATGAATCGGTGCGCTTGGGCGACGTGACGCTGGAACTGGAAGTCTGGGAAGGCGCATTTGGCGCATCCTTCCGCGCTGCATTGGAAAAAGGCGGCCTGCACGACGCTGGTGACCACAATGCTGTGACCCGCGAAGACTGGTGGTACCCCATGTGGACCAAAGATGCATGCCCCGGCCTGCCATCTTGGGAAGCCCTGAACGACTGTGCGGCTTTGTTTGCAACAGCAGAAACAGGGACCAAAGGGCGTTATCTGGACGGTCCCGTGGACTGGTTGAAGCACGGCAAAGAACGTGTGGAAGCCCTGGGTATGAACTTTGAAGTGATCAATGCCGGTTCGGCTGCGGCACTGTGGGCTGAAATCGGCGCTGCGGAAGCGGATAAACGCCCGGTGGTTGTGTTCAACTGGACACCAAACTTTGCAGAAGCAGTCTGGCCCGGCGAATTCGTTGAATTCCCCGCATGGGAAGACGGCTGTGACAAAGACCCAGCCAAAGGTCCAAACCCCAACGCGCTTTATGACTGCGGCAACCCAGCCACGGGTTACCTGAAGAAAGCTGCTTGGGACGGCATGAAGGACAAATGGCCTGATGCGTACAACGTTCTGACCAAGATTTCCTTCACCAACCCACAAATCGCTGAAATGGCGAAATTCGTGGACGTGGACGAGATGGAGCCAGAAGAAGCCGCAGCAGAATGGCTGGCCCAGAACGAAGCTGTCTGGAAAGGCTGGCTGAACTAAACCAGGCTGATACAGTCTTATGACGTGGCCCCGCTCGGTTTTGCCGGGTGGGGCTTTTTCAAACTCGCACACAGGTTGATCCCATGACACAATCCGCCCCTGTCATTTCCGCAAAGAATGTTTGGAAAATCTTTGGCCAAGACCCGCAAGCGTATTTGGCCAAAATGCCAGCCGGCCATTCCTTCGACGACATTCGGGCCGACGGGTACATTGCCGGGGTCAAAGATGTCTCGATCGACGTGTCGCGCGGCGAAATGTTGGTGATCATGGGCCTGTCGGGGTCTGGCAAGTCCACCTTGGTGCGGTGCTTTTCGCGCCTGCACGACATCACCGGCGGCACAATAGAGGTCGAGGGCCAAGACATTATGGCCCTGTCGGAAAAAGACCTGATCGACCTGCGCCGTAACAAAATGGGCATGGTGTTCCAATCCTTTGGCTTGCTGCCACACCGCACCGTGTTGGAAAACGTGGCCTTCCCGCTTGAAATGCGCGGCCAAGACCGCCACGCCCGCCGCGAACGGGCGATGGAGGTGATTAAACTGGTGGGTCTGGAAGGCCGGGAAGATTATTTCCCGCGCGAACTGTCCGGCGGTCAGCAACAGCGCGTGGGCATTGCCCGCAGCTTGGCGATTGAACCTGACATCTGGTTTCTGGACGAACCGTTTTCGGCCCTGGACCCACTGATCCGCCGCGAAATGCAGGATGAATTCCTGCGCTTGCAGGCGATGCTGGGCAAAACCATTGTGTTCATCACCCACGATTTTGACGAAGCCCTGCGGCTGGCGGACCGCATCGCCATCATGAAAGACGGCGCAGTCGAACAGTGCGACACGCCAGATCAAATCGTGCTGAACCCTGCCACCGAATACGTCCGCAAATTTACCGAAGAAATCGACAAAGCCCGCGTGGTGAAAGCCAAGGTCTTGGCCCAGGCTGATCAAACCGGCAAGGGCGAGGCAGTGGATGCCAATGCCACGATGCACGATCTGGCCCGCCTGCTTGTGAACGACAAACGCACTATGATCCCGGTGGCGGACGGCGGCACTGGCCTTGGGGCCATGTCCCGCCAAGCCGCCTTGGACGTTTTGTTGGGGGCCGACTGATGGCCAGCGTCAGCGACACACCCCGGCCCGCGACCCAAGGTTTTACCAAACGCCAGGGTGTCATGGCCCTGGTGATCTTGGGCTTGGTTTTGACCCTGGCCCAGTGGTTTGGTCTTTTGCCCGCCTTCCTTCATCGACTGCCCGAAGCTTTGGTGCCGCCGATGCAAAACTGGCTGGACGCGATTTTTAACTTCATCAAGGACGATCTGAACCTGATCGGCCTGACGCGGTTTTTGACCGAAGGGTTGCAATGGCTTTTGGATGCTACGTCCAATTTGCTGTTTGGCAAACGCCGTTGGCCCATGCTGGGGCCGATCCCGTGGATGTCCATTGCCGCTGTGGCGGGGATCATCGGGTACTATCTGGGCGGCTGGAAACTGGCCGTGTTGGGGGCTGGCACATTTGTTTGGACCGCCCTGATCGGTCAGTGGAAAATCGCCATGGAAACCATGTCGGTGTTGGTGGTGGCGGCCCCTGTGGCGTTCATCATCGGGCTGCTTTTGGGCATCTGGGCTTGGAAAAGCCGCACCGTGGAATTGACGCTGCAACCGATCCTGTCGATCCTGCAGACCATCCCGTTTTTCACCTATCTTCTGCCAGCGGTGATTTTCTTCAAAGTGGGGCCAACAGCGGGGGCCGTGGCCACCATCATCTATGCCATTCCGCCGATGATTTTGATGACCACCCTGGGCCTGAAGAAAGTCCCGCCCGAGGTGGTAGAGGCGGGCAAAATGTCCGGCTGTTCGCGGTGGCAGATGCTGCGATACGTGTACATCCCATCCGCCCGAACCGAGATTTTGGTGGGCGTAAACCAAGTCATCATGCTGTGCCTTGCCATGGTGGTGTTGACGGCGTTCATCGGGATGCCGGGTCTGGGGGCCAAACTGCTGGCGATGATGGGCAGCTTCAAACTGGGGCGGTCGCTGGAAATCGGCATCACCATCGTTTTGCTGGCGATTATGCTGGACCGATTGACCAAAGCCTGGGTCGCCAAACAGCCCGAACACTTTGCACGGGGCACAAATTGGTTCGTGCAGCACAAATACCTGGTGATGTCGGTGGTGGCCTTCGTGGGCTTTATCATCGTGGCACAGTTTTGGGACTTCGCGGGTGAAGTGGGCCGCCGCCAACACTTTAGCCAGGGCAAGGCTTTGGATGATTTTGTGAAAAACACCCTGCTGCAGGACCCCACCTTGAAGTGGGTCACCAACGGTTTGCGCGTGTTCATGAACAACTATGTTTTGATCCCGTTCCGCAACTTCTTGCTGTCGATCCCCACCCCTGCCTTTGTGGCCTTCATCGTGGCCTTGGCCTGGCACATGGCCGGACCGCGCCAGGCATTGGTGGCTTTGGCATTCTTTTCGTGGGTGGTGTTGTCTGGCTGGTGGGACCGGTCGGTAATCACGATCTACTATGTCTTGTCGTCCACGGTCGTCGCGGCGCTGATCGCAGTGCCTTTGGCGGTGTGGGGCGCAGGCCCCCCGGCCCAAAAGATTGATTTTTCCAAAGGCGTTAATGTTTCCATGGTGACGGGCATTGTCAGCTTGGTGTTCCGCCGATCTGTGATCGCCTTTGCGTCTTTCATCGTGGCGGGTGTGTTGCGGTACATCCTGTGGTCTTTGGGCCTGTTCGGGGAAGAGCCGAACCCCGTTGTCTATGCCATCGTGTATTGGGCAATTTTTGCAGCAGCGTTCTGGGTGTTTTGGAAATTCACCGGCCAAATGATGCGCGATGTGTTCTTGCTGTTGGCCGCCGACAGCGCGCAAACCTTCCCCAGCTTTGTGTACCTGCTGCCTGCGATCATGTTGTTTTCCATCACCCCCATCGCGGTACTGTTCGCCATCATGATCTTCGCCATGGTGCCGCTGTTGCGCTACACCATCGAAGGGTTGCGCAATGTGCCCGGCGAAATGACAGAAAGCGCCGACATGTCCGGGGCCACCCGCAGTCAGAAGCTGTGGTCCGTGCAATTCCCGTTGGCCCTGCCCACCATGGCGGTGGGGTTCAACCAAGCGCTGATGTTTGCCTTCTTTATGACCATGATCGCCGCCTACATCGGAACGGTGGATTTGGGGCAAGAATTGCAACGCACTTTGGCCGGGACCGATATGGGCAAGAACATTCTTTTGGGCCTGAACGTCGCCTTCATGGCGCTGACCTTTGACATGGTGATCATGAAATGGGCGGACACGAAGAAGAAGCAGTTGGGATTGTAAATTCCCCCAACTGCACCACCGTTGGGGGGCCTGCGCCGCCACCACACACCAGATCGGTCTGAAAACTGCCAAAAACACCGTCGGCTGTTTGCCTGACGGATGGGAATCTTTTGACACCCTGACGCTTGATCCTTCAATACGGGGCATGGGCGCGGTGCGTTTGCCGCCGCCCCACCGGGACACGGGGAAGGATCGGATGTTCGACTTTATTGTCATTTGGGATTGGATCGCCTTCGCGGTGCGGTGGCTGCATGTGGTCACGGCCATGGCATGGATCGGGGCAAGCTTCTATTTCATCGCGTTGGATTTGATGCTGAAACCCGCCGAAGACATGCCCGAAGGGGCCTTCGGCGAAGAATGGGAAGTGCACGGCGGCGGATTTTATCACACTACCAAATACCTGGTGGCCCCTGCCCGCTTGCCCGACCATCTGACCTGGCACAAATGGCAAAGCTATTCCACCTGGCTGTCGGGCGCCGCCCTGCTGATGATCATCTATTGGGTCGGGGGCGAGATCTATTTGCTGGATCCCACCAAAGCGGACCTGGCGTTGTGGCAGGGCATCGTGATCTCTGGCGGGTCGCTGACCCTTGGTTGGCTGGTCTATGACCAGATGTGTAAATCAAAGCTGAGCGACACCCCCACCCTGTTGATGCTGCTGTTGTTTGCGCTGCTGGTGGCCATGTCTTGGGCGTACAACCAAATCTTCACCGGGCGCGCTGCCCTGCTGCACCTGGGGGCCTTCACAGCCACAATCATGACCGCCAATGTGTTCTTTCAGATAATGCCCAATCAACGGATTGTGGTGGCCGATCTGCAAGCGGGCCGAACCCCAGATGCCAAGTACGGCAAGATCGCCAAGGTCCGGTCAACGCACAACAACTATCTTACGTTGCCCGTGGTGTTTTTGATGTTGTCAAATCACTACCCTCTGGCGTTCGGCACCCAATACGCCTGGATCATCGCCAGCCTGATCTTCCTGACCGGCGTCACCATTCGGCACTATTTCAACACGATGCACGCCACCGGCAAAGGCCCGCATTGGACTTGGGGCGTCACGGTGATTTTGATGATCATCATCGCCTGGCTGTCCACCGTTCCCAAATTGGACACGATGGAACAATCCCAGGCCCGCCCACTGACTGCGACCGAAACAACTTTTGCCCAAGCAGCAGGATTTGACGACGTGCATAAAATCGTGCGCGGCAATTGTTCCATGTGCCACGCCCGCGAACCGTTTTACAACGATACCATGCTGTGGCCCCCCAAAAACGTGGTGCTGGAAACCAAGGCCGATGTGGCGCACCACGCCCAAGCAATCTACTTGCAAGCCGGTGCCAGCCACGCCATGCCCCCCCCCAACGCCATTCGCACAATGACAGCCGAAAATCGCCAAGCCATCGTGGCCTGGTTTCAAAACGCCAAGAATGCAGCGAACTGAGTGTTGGTGCGTGCCGGGCCTGGATCATCGCCAAAGGGATACGGTCTAGAGAAGGCGCCACTCATCCTCGAGACACTTGAAATTGAAGACGCTTTGCCCGCACCAGCCAAGGATTGTGCGTGACGTTTTGCGGACCGCGGGACCATGGGTCGGCGACTATTGATATTTCGCTGGCCGACGCCCGCGTTTTCAATTTGAACACGATGGCTTTTGTGTGATTTTATTGACAAACACCGCGTCATCAACCTCTTCATTTTGGATTTCCATATAATATGGACACAGACAGCCTTCGCCTTTTCGTCCTTGCCTGTGAAAAGCTGAACATCAGTGCGGCTGGACGGGTCTTGGGGATGGCGCCCGCCGTGGCCAGTGCGCGGTTGGCCAAGCTGGAAACCACATTGGGCGCAGAGTTGTTGCATCGATCCACACGCAAAGTCTCCATTTCGTTGGAAGGTCAAGATTTTCTGCCCTATGCCCGTGAAATCATTGCCCAAGAAGACGCCGCACTGGCGGCCCTGGGCAAGGGCCAAGCAGAGATCAGCGGAACCTTGCGTTTTGCGGCCCCCAGCACATTTGCCCAACTCTATGTCGCGCCGCTTTTGCCAGACTTTATGGCGCTGTATCCGAACCTGTCGCTTGACTTGCATTTGTCCGACACCCGGTTTGACCTGATCGAAGGCAGCTATGACTTGGCGCTTCGCAATTCTGTTTTGGAAGACAGCAGCCTGACCGTCCGAAAATTGGCCGACGACACACGGGTTCTGTGCGGCGCACCGGACTATCTGAAAACATTCGGCACACCGACAAGCCCGACAGACTTGCGGGCGCACCGTTTGATCGGCTTCCAAGATCTGGAACCGCGTCAGTTGATATCTTCGTCGGGCTTACAAGCAACATTTGCACCACGCGATGCAGCCATCCGTCTTGTAATGAATGATGGGCAAAGTCAGAAACAGGCGACGATATCGGGGGCCGGTATCTCCATCAATTCGCTGTGGGCCGTTCATCAGGAATTGCAGGACGGTACGTTGGTGCGCGTGTTGCCGGACTATGTCTTGGCCAACAGTCCGGCACTTTGGTTGATCTATCCCAAAAGCAATGTCGTGTCCGCCAAAGTCCGCGTCTTCATGGATTTCTTGATCGATCGAATTGGCAAAGGGAAAGCTTGGCGGGTGGATTAATAGTGGCCCAACGTCGCTGCAACAGGATGCCTGTCTTGGGCACGGGCCAATGTGCTGCGTGGAAGGTTTGTTGACCACCCATTATATAGATTTTCTAAATTCTGAAATCGCATCCTGCCCGTTTATACAATTTTTTCCGGTGTTATTTGCTGTCCAAGGCAAAAGGAACCGGAACGATGACGCAGACAGCCACCGTAAATTATCACGTTCACAAACCTGAACGACAGGCATTTGAACTGGACGCAGGTGGGATCACCGGCAACCTGATCTCGCCCGAATTGGCACCGACGCAAGTGCCGCTTCACGATGTTCGGAAATCGCGACGGATTTTGAACTTTGAAAACGCATCAGTTGCCTTTGCGACCCGCCCGTCCAAGGTAAAGGCATTCACAGCAGACCAGCACTGGGCACCGACCTATGACGCCGAGATTGCTGAACTGCTGCGTGATCAGATAAGTGCAACGGACGTGATCGTCTTTGACCACACAGTGCGCATTGATGACCCAGACGCCGTCCGCAAACCTGCGCGCAATGTCCACAGTGATTACAGCCGGGATGGCGCAGCACAACGCCTGGTGGACATCTTGGGCGAAGACAAAGCCGCCGTATGGGCGGATGGCCACTATGCGTTTGTGAATATATGGCGTCCGATCGAAGACGTCATCAATTCAGCACCCTTGGGATTTATCCTGCCGAACAGTGTGGCAGATGAAGACTGGGTTTTGTTGGACCTGATATATCCCGACCGTGTCGGGCAAATCATGGGATTGGCGGCAAACGCGGATCACCAGTGGGTCTATATGTCCCAGATGACCCCCGACGATGTGGCCCTTTTCAATATCTATGACAACCAAGGACGTCCTTCGATTGCCCACAGTGCCCTGGACATGATCGAAGACCCGACCGTGTCCACCGTACGCAAAAGCATCGAAACACGGACGTTGGTCCGATACTGACGCCACGCCCGCAGCACCTGAATTCACCCAAAGAAAGAAAACGAAATGAGTAAGACCATTCTGATCACCGGCGCAACCGACGGCATCGGCCTTTTGACGGCCAAAACCCTTGCAGAACTGGGACACACGGTTTTGTTGCACGGACGCAGCGCTGACAAATTGAAGGCCGCACAGGCCGAAATTGGCGGCACCACCGAAACGTTTGTTGCCGATCTGACCGACATCGCGGCAGTTCGTGCCATGGCCGCTGACATTCGCGCAGCCCACAGCAATTTGGATGTGCTGATAAACAATGCCGGTGTCTTGAAACTGGGCAATCCGATGACGGCAGACGGCCTGGACGCACGCTTTGTGGTGAATACATTTGCCCCCTATGTGCTGACCCAAGACCTGTTGCCGATCATTCCTGCCGATGGACGGGTTGTGAACCTGTCATCCGCTGCGCAAGCCCCCGTTGACCTGAAGGCCCTTCATGGGCGGCTGCGCCTTGATGACATGGATGCTTATGCGCAAAGCAAGCTGGCGATCACAATCTGGACGCGCGAAATGGCCAAAGACCTGCCCACCGGGCCAGTTATGGTGGCGGTGAACCCCGGTTCGCTGCTGGCGTCGAAAATGGTCAAAGAAGGCTTTGGTGTCGCTGGCAACGACCTCAGCATTGGTGCCAATATTTTGCGTGATGCGGCGTTGGATGCATCCTTCGCAACGGCATCAGGCAAGTACTTCGACAATGACAGCGGCCGGTTCGCAAACCCCCACAGTGCGGCGCTGGACGCCGGCCATTCGATGGCCGTCATGCAAGCAATCCAAGATGCGGTCGCGAAACTCGGCTGATCGTCACCCCCTTCTTTAACTCAACAGGAGACTATGAAATGGCCCTTCCCGCCCTTGAACAGGCACGTGCCATCGAACGCCCCACCCGCGACGCCATGTTGCAGCGCGCCCCATCCGTTTCCCAATTCTGGAACGAGAACACGGAACTGTTTGAAAAAGCATGGGCAGAGTGGGAAACAAAAACTGGCAACACTGCCACCCTGGACAGCAGCCTTTATGCCCCTGCCCTGCGCGAAGCAATTGAACAGGCCTGGGCTGATCCCAGCAAAGAGGCCGCCGTCAAAGACCTGTGGACCGAAGTGTTCCCTGGCGTCTATGAAGCGCAGTTTTTCGACCCTGAAAAACTGTCTGTGCTGCGCGACTATATGTCTGCTGTTGCGGATGCGGATATTCCTGTGCGCCCGCCCTATGGCATATCGTTGAACCGCGGTGGCGCGATGCTGGACCCACGATCCGAAGGGTATTTGGCGGCCCCGAATTTCCAGGCGTTTTACCAGAACCTGATGAATGCTTACATGCGCCCGATTTCGCGCCTGCTGTTTCCAGACGTCCACGGGTATGACACCCAGACATTCGGATTTTCGATCCAATGGCAGCCAGACAAAGATGCGTCCTTGCGGGCCCATACGGATGCTTCGTCTGTGACACTGAACTTGAACCTGAACCTGCCCGGTGAAGAATTTTCTGGGTCCGGGGTCCGGTTCTTTGATCACGCCACACGCCAGATCAGTGAACTGACGTTTGCGCCCGGCACCGCGCTGATTCACCACGGCAGCGTGCCCCATGAATCAATGCCGATCACAAGCGGGGAACGGTCCAACTTTGTGCTGTGGCTCTATGGCGATCATGGCCAAATCCCACCGCAAGGCGCGCCGCATCTGGACATTGATCCGCAAGAACGGTGGACGGTTCCGACAGACCCAAAAGATGGCTTCGCGCCATTCTGATTGAAGTGAAAGTGGTGTGGCGCGCTGTCGCCACACCGCAAG
>JAHDDS010000043.1:17761-20049 GCA_020629235.1 Planktomarina sp. | reverse complement strand
GTGCTGGTGATCGACCTGGACAGCCAGGGGTCCATGACATCCATCCTGGGGGGCACACCCGAAAGCGAGTGGGAAACCGCCTTCCCCCTTCTGGCCCGCGATTTCGCCCGGTCGGTCCAGGCGGAAAACACCGTGCGGCGGGTCCGGGGCCAGGCGGAAATCCCCCTGGATCAGACCCTGTCTGAGGCGCTGGAGGTTTCGCCGCGAAACCTGATTCAAGGGACCCACTGGCCCAATATTGACCTGATCGGCGCGCAGCTGAACCTTTACTGGGCCGAATTTCAGGTGCCCGTCTGGCGCATGCAATTGCGGTCCTGGGCGCTGTGGGAAGCGCTGACCAATGCCTTGGAAAAGGACGGGATTTTGGACGACTATGACATGGTCTTCCTGGATACGCCCCCTGCCCTGGGATACCTGACCATCAACGCTTTGGCGGCCGCCGACATCCTGCTGGTGCCCCTGGGCGCGTCCTTCTTGGAATTCGATTCCACGGGGCGTTTTTTCGACATGCTGTACGCCACTTTCGCCAGCATAGAGGACGCGGAAAACGGCCTGCGGGTCCAAGACGGCCTGCCCCAGATCAAGTTCGAATGGGACGCCGTGCGCACGATCATCACCCGGTTCGACGCGGCCCAGCAGACGGATCTGGCCAATGTGATCCAGGCCTATTTCGGGGACTTCATGACCACCTTTCGCCAGGACATGACCGCCATGGTGGGCCAAGCGGGCGAACAGGTGAATGGCATCTATGAGGCCGATTATCGGGAGTTCAATCGCGATACCTACGTCCGGGGGCGCGAGACGTTCGACCGCACCTGGGCCGAGGTGAAAGAGATCATTCTGGGGGCCTGGTGGCGCGATCAGATGGAAGCGGAAAAAGGGGGGTAACCCATGGCCAGACGACGCAAATTGGAAGCGCCCACAGCGGCGGATTTGGACAAGCTGGACGCGGATTTCAAACGCGCCAACCCGGCAGCGGCCCCCATCGCGCAAGTGGCGGCAGACGCGGCAGGCGCGGCTGTTTTGGACCCTGGCGGGCGGGCCGAAGCGGCGCTGGAACAGGCCCACAAAGACGGGCGCTTGATCGTTGAAATCCCCCTGGGTCAGATCGAAGTGGCGGCCATGACCCGCGACCGGATGGACATGTCCGGCGAAGGGTTTGAGGAGCTGAAACTGTCCATCCAGGCCAACGGTCTGCGCCTGCCGATCGAGGTTTACGCCCTGCCGCCCGACCCCGGTGGTGCGCCCAAATACGGGCTGATTTCCGGCTATCGCAGGTTGGCGGCGTTGCAGGATTTGACCAAGAACGGGCAGGGGGAATTCGCCACGGCCAAGGCCCTGATCCGCCCGGAAGTCAGCCCCGCCAAAGCGTTCCAAAACATGGTGGAAGAAAACGAGGTGCGCGAGGATTTAAGCCATTTTGAACGCGGCCGCATCGCGTCCCTGGCCGCCCACCAGGGGGCGTTCCCCAGCACCCAGGCGGCGGTGGACGGGCTGTTCGCCACGGGGTCCAAAGCCAAGCGATCCAAGATCCGATCCTTCGCTGTGATCTTCGACGCCCTGGGCGATCTGCTGACCTTTCCCAAGGAGTTAAGGGAAAAGGACGGGCTTCAAATCGCCAACGCCCTGCGCAGCGGGGCAGAGCCGGATATGCGCCGGGTGCTGGAAGCCCAGACCCCCAATTCGGCTGAAGAAGAACGCGCAGAATTGCTGGCCATCGCCCAGGATTTTCTGACCACCCCGAAAGACCCAGCCAAAGGCGGCCGCCCCAAAAAGCGGGTGCAAAAACCCGGCTGGATCAACCCCCAAGAAGTGCGCCTGGACAGCGGTATTTCCCTGGCCCACGACCATGACGGCACGGATCATATCGTGCGGATCAAAGGCCGCCAGATCGACCGGGATTTTATGGATCAGGTTCTGAAAACGCTGCACTATATGCTGGACAAACCGGACTGAAGGGCCCGAATTGAGAAAGGGGTTTCGCGGCGAAACCTGGGTCGCGATCAGAGACTATACCGCAGATTAGTGTCTTAATTCTCCATCGGCACGTGGGTTATCAAGCTTTGAATCTCGCCCAAAGCGGCGGGGGTGGCGATGCCCAGGGACATGGGGCAGGAATGGCCGGGGATGAAGGCCACATCGTAGAGTTCGCCCACATCGCCGTCGATGCGGAACCAGTGTTGCACGGCGCCATCGGCCAAGGACAGGACCTGCACGCCGCACCAGGGATCGCTGTCGGCGTCCTTTAGGCGTTGGTCCAGGGCCAGGCCTTCGAAGCGTTCATATCG
>JAHDDS010000043.1:10826-17661 GCA_020629235.1 Planktomarina sp. | reverse complement strand
CGCGCACAAACCCAGGACAAAAGGCCAGGGGGGTGAAGGCGGCGTCGGCATCGGCGGTCAGATCCACGCGGCCGAATTCGCCCGCGCCAGAGTTCAGCACATAGAGTTGGCCGTCGTACAGGCGGGGGGAGTGGGGCATGGACAACCCACTGGCCACCACCGATCCGTCGGCCACAGACAACACCACGCCGCCGTCGCTGCGACGGTCGCGCCAGCCGTCCACGGTGTCGGACTTTGAACAGGCGGTCACAAACGCGGGGGTGCCGCCGTCCATGGCCAGCCCATTCAGGTGGCAGCGGTCTTCTGCCACCAGCCGAGAGATAAAGGGCGGCATCCAGACCGGCTCAAACGAATGTGTGTCAGACACTTTGGCGATGCAATTCCACCCCGTGGCAATAAATATGGGGGTTCCGTCGCCATCAACCCCAACATCGTGTAGGTCCAGCGCCCCTGTCGTCCAGGACAGGCGGGGCACAAAGGCGGCGTCGTGCACCCCATTGGCCCGTTGATCCGGCCCCAGGGCATTGTGGAAGCGATGCACCTGGAAGCGGCTGGCCATCACCAGCGTGTCCGGGTTGGGGCTGGTGACCCCCATCGCCCCGGCGAACACCCGTTCGTGCACCATGATCCCGCCCTTGGGATTGGCCCCGATCAGATAGAGCCGACCAGAGGCATAAGACGTGACCGCGATCGACAGATTTTCGCGCGCCAACCAAGCGGCAAGACCGGGGGAGGCAGAGTATTTTTCCCCCGCCTTTTTGGCCAGTTCATCGGGTGACAGTTGCGGGGTTGGGGCTGGTGTTTTGGTGCTTGTTTCTGGGGTTGGGTCTGTCATGTCCGTGGCTCCGGCTGGGCATGTGTGGGACACGCCAAAAAAGTTAACGCTTCATCGGGCACAACCATTGCGTTACTGGCGCGTGCCTGCTTAAAAACCCTTAAAGTTTTCGAAACTTAAGTATTGTCAACCGGGGGTTAACACGTGGCCGATCAATTTACGTCTTTGAATTCAAAAATTTCTGGACCTGGTGGGTCCTTGCGATCCCGGCTTTTGATGGGATCGGCCATCGTGGTGGCCTCAGTAGTGTCTTACGGGCGGTCCGCGTCTGCCCAGGCAATTTGTACGGCGACGGGGCCGGGGACATATGCGTGTTCGGGCGCGTCGGTTACGCCGCAGTTGATCGGTGTACCGGTGCCGGTTCCATCTGCTGATGTGACGATCAGTGCGCCGTTGAGTGTGGACACCACGGCAACAGCGGGTGCGCCAGGGATTGGGGTTGCTGCTGTGGGGGACGTGACGATCGACGATACCTCGGGGGGGGCGATAGCGGCCAGCTATTTCGGTCTGGGCGCGCAGAGTGCGGCTGGGTCTGTGTCCATCACGTCTGACAGTGACATCACTGGCAGCACGGCAGTCGCGGCACAGTCTTACGGCGCTGGCGATATCGACATTGCGCTGACGGGCGCGGCGACTGGCACCAGCACAGATTCGGCTGTGTATGCCTTGCAAGATGCGGCGACCGGTGGGTCCATCACCGTTGAAACGGATGCTGTGACAGCCGCCACTGGGTACGGCGTTTATGCGCAGCATAATGGTGTTGGTGATGTTGCGGTAACGACGAATGGTGACGTCACGGGTGGATCGCAAGGCATTGTTGTAAACGCAACCAACGCCGCTTCCACGGGCGAGATTACCGTGAACGCTGGCAATGTTACGGGTGGGAATGCCGGCATCAACGCGTTCCAACAAGGCGACGGCGACCTGACGGTCACCTCAACCGGGGCTGTGGTTGCACCGGGTGGCGTGGCAGCGCCCGTGGGTCCGATTGGCATTCGTGCCTATGGCTTTGGTGACGGTTCGATCACCGTAAATGCGGTGGACGTTTCCAGTGTTGAGGGCATTTTTGCCTACGGCACGGGGAACAATGAGATCACGGTCACAGCGACCGGGGATGTTGTTGGGACAGACAGTGCTGCAATTATTGCATCGGCGGTGTCCGCTTCGAACACATCCGATGTTACCGTTAATGCCGTAAATTCGACAGGGAAAGAAATTGGGATCGGTGCCGTTACGTATGGAACAGGTGACGTTTCAGTCACGTCAACAGGGGCCGCTGTAGGCGGTGACTATACTGGGATTGCCGCTTTGTCTATCAGCACCACAGGTGCGGGAAATGTCACCGTATCATCGGCAGATGCCACCGGCGGTGAATTTGGCATTTACGCCGGGACCCAGGGCAACGGCAATGTCACTGTGACCTCGACCGGGGCCGCCACGGGGACAGCATACACCGGGATCGCAGCGGGGATTGATTCTGCGACTGGTGCCGGCAATGTGAGTGTCACAGCAGCTGATGCAACCGGAGGAGACTTCGGTATTTACGCCGGAACGTATGGAACCGGTTCTGTCACCGTAACAGCCTCGGGGAACGTGTCTGGCACGGATGAAGACGGAGTCTTTGCAGGTATCGACAACGCCACCAACACCTCTGATGTGTTGGTGACGGCCGCAACTGTGACTGGCGGTAAGAACGGGATCGAGGTGACCACGAACGGCACCGGCGGCCTTACCGTCACCAGTAGCGGCGTAGTGATTGGTACAGCCGAAATGGGTATTAACACCGATCAGCAAAATACTGGCACCACGGGCGATGTGACGGTCACGGCGAATGGGGATGTGTTTGGCGCGACAGACGGTATCTTCGGCAGCAACGCGGGCACGGGCGGGGTCACTGTGACCAGCACAGCGGATGTTGCGGCAACGGCGGGTGATGGGATCACCGCTACTTTGACGGCGGCCTCCACCGGGGATGCGTCTGTCACAGCCAACACTGTGACAGGGTCCAATGACGGCATTGTGGCTGAAACCCTGGGCACGGGTGCCGTCAGCGTGACAGCCAGTGACGCCGTAGAAGGTACAACTGGGACGGGGATCACCGCCACAATCACCAACGGGGCCAACGCATCTGATATAACGGTCACAGCTGCGGCCACGACCGGTGCTGTGGATGGGATCAACGCCACCACGGACGGGACCGGTGGTGTCAGCGTCACCGCGACCGATGCGGTGGAAGGTGCGGCGAACACGGGTATTGTGGCGACCATCACCAACACCGCCAACGCGTCAGCAGTGACTGTGAATGCAGATGCTGCTCAGGGTGTGGATTATGGGATATTTGCTGGGACATATGGCACCGGGGCCGTGACGGTAACATCCACTGGACCGGTGGTTGCGTCTGGCACAACCGGCATCTTTGCGGGCAGCAATAATGTTGGTAACGCGTCCGATATTTCGGTCACCGCCGTGGATGCGACCGGTGCGGAATATGGAATTCAAGCAGGAACATACGGAACTGGTTCGGTCACTGTTACGTCAACTGGCACAGCGACAGGGACAGCCTATAGCGGGATCGGCGTGCTGCTGACGAACCCTTCGAATACGGGCGACATCACCATCAATGGCACCAATGCTAATGGCGGGGAATACGGCATTTATGCCAAGCATAATGGCGGCGGGGCAGTGACTGTCACTGCCACGGGCGATGTCGTGGGTACGGCAGAGAGTGGCATTTTGGCAGAGGTGGACAATGCCACCAGCGGCGGGGATGTGACTGTCGCGGCAAGTGCGGCTGTGACTGGTGCGACCGCAGGCATCGACGCGTCTAACGACGGCACCGGCGGCGTGAGCGTCACCAGCACGGCGGCTGTCACCGCCTCTGCCGGGGATGGGATTGTTGCGGAAACCACGGCGGCCTCCACTGGGGATGTCTCAGTAAGTGCGGCGGATGTGACAGGCTCTGCTGCGGGGATTGTGGCGGATCAGCAGGGGACGGGGGCATTGTCTGTTACGTCCAACCTGGGCACGGTCACAGGCTCTGCCGGTGACGGCATCAGCGCGGGCATCGACAATGCGGCCAACGCCAATGACGTGGCGATCTCGGTCGCGGCGGGGTCCAGCGTGACGGGTGCCACCGACGGCATTGATGCGGACACCAACGGCACGGGGGCTGTGACTGTCACCAACAGCGGGACGGTGACGGCCACAGCCGGTGCAGGGATCGCGGCGGAACAGACGGGCACGGGCACCACGGGGGATGTGACAGTCACGAACAGTGGCACCACCAACGGCGGCACGGCCGGTATTTTGGCGGCGAACGATGGCACTGGCGGGGTGACTGTGACGTCCACCGGGACTGTCTCTGCCTCGACCGGGATCGGGATTGAAACGACGCAAACCGCGGCCTCCACCGGGGATGCGGTGGTGAATGCTGCCACTGTCACTGGCGCGGGCGACGGGATCAATGTGGACAATGTTGGCACCGGGGCCTCCACCGTTGCGGCCACGGGAACCGTCGTGTCCACGGGCGGCACCGCCATTGCGGTGAACCACGGCCAAGCGGGCAGCACGGGTGACGTGACCGTGACGGCGCAAGATGTGACCGGGGCCACGGGCGGCATCACTGTGGACAGCGTGGCGGACAGCGCTGTGGCTGTGACGGCCACTGGCAATGTGACCACCACGGCTGGCACGGGCGTGTTTGTGGAAACCACGGGCAACGCCACCAGCATCGCCGTGACCACCCAAGGCACCGTCACTGGCGAAGACGGCATTGTCGTCAGTGAGTTGAGCGGGGCAGGGGCCACGCCCATCACCATCGACGCGCAAGACGATGTGACCGGCAATGGTGCGGCCACGGGCATCGGCATCGCCGTGTTGTCCAGCAGCCCCAGCGGCACGCCAGCCGTGAACTTGACCACCGCCGCCGACATCACCGGCGTGCAATCGGGCATTGCCGTGATGGCCAACGCTGCGGGCGAATACACAGGCCCCACGCGCATAGAAGTGACCAACGGGTCCACCGTTGCGGCCAGCGGCGGTGCTGCGATTTACGTGGGTGACACAACTGGGGCGGCCAGCGCCACCACCACTGTGGCCGATGTTATCATCGACGGCACCGTGACGGGCGGCACGCATGCTGTCTTGCTGGCAGCGGGGGATGATAACGTGACC
Organism: Planktomarina sp.; assembly: GCA_020629235.1. Classification (GTDB taxonomy): domain Bacteria; phylum Pseudomonadota; class Alphaproteobacteria; order Rhodobacterales; family Rhodobacteraceae; genus Planktomarina. Next base: position 12,653 of record JAHDDS010000043.1, on the reverse strand, counting down.
CTGTCTGAAACCGCCAGCGTGACGGGCACGGTGGATGCAGGCGCGGGCACGGATGTGTTGTTGTTGGACTTTGCCACACCTGGGTCCTTCGATGTGTCCAATGTTGGGGCGGGTCTGCAGTATCAAAACTTCGAGGAATACCAAAGCGACGGTTTGGTGACCCTGACGGGCAACGCCGTGGCAGGGGGCATTCCCACCTGGACCGTTCTGGCGGGCACCACCACTGTGGCGGGCAACATGGCTGACACAGACATGGCTGTGAACTCTGGCGCGACCCTGTCCTTTGGGCCGGCGTCCACCGTGGGGGACATGACCGTGGACGGCACGCTGTCCCTGGGCACGGCTGGCACCCCGGGCGGCACGCTGACATCATCGGGCAACATCGTGTTCAACACAGGGTCCGTGTTAGAGGTGGAGTTCCAAGACAACGGCACCACCGCCGACGCCATCACCACCACGGGCACCGTCACCATCAACAGCGGGGCCACGTTGGACACCACGCTGATTGGGGCGTCCACCAACTTGCCGATCACGGGTGCGATTCCCATTGTCACCGGCAGCGCGGTCAGCGGCACGTTCGACACGGTGAACGACAACATGGTGGATTACATCGTGACCGCAAATTACACGGGCACCACGGTGGAACTGCAGTTCGACATTGATCCATCGGCGCTGTCTGACAAGTTCATCGCAGGGGTTGGGGCCATCGGGGCCCGCAACGCTGGCAGCGCCTTGGCGCAATCGATCCTCAGCTGGGAAGGGTACGGGCTGAACGCCATGGTGCCGCAAAGCCGGACGGAACGGAACCGGGTGACATCGGGGCAGGAATTCTTCGTCTTCGGCGGCTTCTTCGGAAGCGAGACTGAAGTGTCTGCCAAGGGCGGCAATTCCGGGTATGAAACGGATGTCAGCGGCTTGATGGTGGGCGGCGAAATGGCCATGGAAACGGGCGACATCGGCACCCTGCGTGCGGGCCTGTCGTTCGGCAAAACCGACAGCACTTTCCGCGCAGGCGGTGACTTCGGGTCTGCTGAGGGCAAGTTCGTCAGCGCCCATCTGCGGTACGAAAGCGGGGCGCTGCGGGCGTCTGCCGTGATCAGCCGGGGGGAGTTGGATTACACCACCACGCGCAACGTCACGACGGGCGTTGTGGCCGATGGCGCCACCACAGGCACCAGCCAAACCTTCGCGGCGGAACTGTCCTATGACCTGTCCACCGGCACGGTGGGTGATGGGTCCTTGGAAATCCGACCCTTCTTGGGGTTCGACGTGTCGCGCGCGTCTTTGGATGGATATTCCGAGACCGGGGCAGGGGCGTTCAACGCCACCGTGGCCGACCAGGACAGCACATTGCGTACCACCCGCGTGGGTGTGGAATTTGCCCAGTCGTTCGAAAGCGGCAACCTGATCATCCGCCCCACCGCCCGCATCGGCTTGGAACGCCTGTCTGGTGATCTGGGGGCCACTGTCACCGGCACGTTTGGCGCGGGCACAGCGTTCAGCGACAGCCTGGCTGACATGGACGACAGCCGCGTAACCCTGGGGGCGGGCGTGACCGTGGGCAACGAAAGCACCGAAGGATACTTCCAGGTGAATTCCATCGCTGGCGACGATGACAGCCTGTCCGCCTCTGCCGGGATTTCGTTCCGGTTCTGATTGGGATTTTGACATGAAACACCGCGTCTTGGGTTCAGGGCGCGGTGTTTTGCGTTTGGGGTTTTCCTGCTTGGTGGTGCATGCCAGTGTCCGATCAGCGAATCTTGTGTCGATTGAAACGAGTACCGGTAAATGAAAAAACATTTCGTCCTGGCAGGCATGATGGCCGCT
>JAHDDS010000043.1:0-10726 GCA_020629235.1 Planktomarina sp. | reverse complement strand
AAACGAGTACCGGTAAATGAAAAAACATTTCGTCCTGGCAGGCATGATGGCCGCTGCCGCGTCTTTGGCCCACGCTGATGATTTGACCATTGAACAGAAGGTCATCGGCGCGCAGATGAACCAGTTGGTGGTGCACCGTGGGATTGCCAGCCGGTTGAGCGATTTGTGTGCGAACGTGGTGTTGGATGAAAAAGCTATGGTGGCGCAGCGCCGCAAAATCAGCCAAGCCGCCCGGCACCATTTCAGCACCGAGCAGGCCTTCTTGGAAGCCGCTGGCATCAACGAACAAGAAAAAACAGGCGAGGCCATGCGCCGTTTCTTCTTTGACCGCGGTGTTGTCTGGGATTCCCCTTCAGCCGAATACTGCACCTTGGCCCGCAGTTTGAAAGACGTGGGATCGCCCGTGGCTGCGTATTTTGAGGTGCGTTGATCGGGCCCTTGCAAATCGCTGAGGCGCGGTGTTTTGCGTTTGGCGCGTGGAATGTTGTGCGCTAACATAACGCCGTAATGACAGTGTTCCGTTCCTTAACCCGTGTGCTGGCCCTTTTGTGGGCGGGTGCGGCGTGTGCCGAACCTGTGGCGTTAGATCCAGGGGATTTCGATGAATTTGACGCGGCCCAAGTCCAAGCTGGCTGGTTGCTGTTTTATGATCCGGTCCTGTCGGGGAACAAAAATATTTCTTGCGCGACGTGCCACCACCCCAAATTCGCCACCAGTGATGGTCTGTCGCTGGGGTTGGGGGAAGGCGGCATCGGGCTGGGGCGCGCGCGGGTGGCGGACAGCAACAACCTGCCGGAACAACGCATTCCGCGCAATTCGCCCGCGCTGTTCAACCTGGGCCACCGCGCCGTTACAGTGATGTTCCACGATGGCCGGATTGAGGTTGATCCGACCCGCAAAAGTGGGTTGCGCACCCCGCTTGAGGACGAAATGGCCGAAGGCTTTGCCAGCCTGTTGTCGGCGCAAACCATGTTCCCTGTTTTGTCGGCGGATGAAATGGCGGGGCATTACCAAGAAAACGACGTGTCGCAGGCTGTCCGCCAGGGGCGCATTACGGGCGACGGCGGGGCATGGGATATCATCGCCAAGCGTGTTGACGCCATTGCTGCTTACCGTGCCCTGTTCGCGGCGTTTGATGCGGGGGTGGCGGGCGGTGATCCGGTCACCTTCATTGACGTGTCCGACGCGATTGCGGCGTTTGTTGCCACGGAATGGCGCGCCTATGACACGGCCTTTGACCGGGCGCTGCGCGGCGGTGCGCCGTTGCCTGAACCCGCCGCCCAAGGGCAGGGGCTGTTCTTTGGCGCGGCAGGCTGCAGCGGGTGCCATTCCGGCGCGCTGCTGTCGGACCAAGGATTTCATGCCATGGCCACGCCCCAGCTTGGTCCGGGCAAGGCGGCGCGGTTTGAATCCCACCAGCGCGACGACGGCCGGTTTCGGGTGACGGGTGCAGCGGCGGATGCTTTTGCGTTTCGCACGCCCATGTTGCGCAATGTCACGCGCACGGGGCCTTGGGGCCATGCGGGGGCGCATTCAGATTTGGCGGATTTCGTGAAGTTCCACGCCGACCCGGTGCTGGCGACCTATGCCCCGCAAGCGACGTTGCCGGACTTGTCCACGGCTGTGGCGGATTGGGCGGTTCTGGAAGATGCGGGGGCCACAGCGGCGATCCAAATGGCGTATCAGCCCCGGCCTGTGGCGCTGAATGACGCGGACATTTCCAACATCTTGGCGTTTCTTGACGCGTTGACGGATGACGCGTCCATCGCGGGCAGACTTGGGGTGCCCGATGCGGTGCCAAGCGGGCTGGCGGTGGACCGATAAGTTAAGGCATCAAGGTGACGCGCGCGCCTGGCGTCAGGCTGTGCCAGGGGCCAATGGTCTGGTCCGGCCAGTGCACCCGCACCTGCACCGTGTCCGCGTCGCCCATGCCGATGTGCAGGGGCAGCAGTGTGCCCGACCCATGCCCGCCGCCAATGGTGCGTTCGCGCCATTCCGATCCGCCGGGCCGCGCAATTTCCAGCCAGGCCCCGATGGCAAAGGTGTTCGCGCCCGTTTGGCGCAGGTCCACGGTTGCGGCGGGTTTGGTGGCGGTGACGTTGCGCCAAATTTCCAACGGGGCGCGGCGGTTCACCACGACGATGTCCAGCCGCCCGTCCAGGTCCAAATCGGCCAGCGCCGCACCCCGCGACCGGGCGGGTGACGCAATCCCTGCCGCGACAGAGGCTTCTGCAAAGGTTCCATCGTCTTGCTGCATCAACAGGTTGTTGGGGTCCCGCATGGCGTTTGACGGCATCTGATCGACGTTGCCTTTGGCGATGAACAGATCAGCGCGCCCGTCATTGTCGATGTCGCCGAATTCGGCGTGCCAGCCTGTGGACGGGCGTCCATCGTCGCCCACATGGGGCCTGTGGGCCGTGGCCCCGCGGGCATAGTCGGCGTTCGTCAGCTGGCCGCCTGTGTTGTACTGCAAAACCTGGTCGCCCATGGATGTCAGCATCACGTCTGGGTATCCGTCGTGCTGCAAATCGGTGCTGGCGATGCCCATGCCCCAGATCGACACCCGGTCCCACCCGTCGGTGGCGTCCAATTCGCGCAGGGGCGACAGGGACCACATTTGTTCATAGCCCCCCCTGACATAGTAGTGGCGGTCGTTGGACAGGCGCAGGTCGGCTGTGCCGGTGCGCCGCCAGTCGGAAAACAGGATCGACAGCGCGCAGAACCCAGGATCAAGGCGCTGCGGGGCGGCAAAGCCCGTGGGCGTTGGACGGTACAGGGTGTTGGTGTCGCAGGCCTCAAACGGGCCGTTGGGGTCGTGGCGGTCGACATAGTTGCCAAACGCCAGGGTGGGCCAGCGCGCGGCCGCCCCCCATGTGGCGCTGAAGGCTGTGGTCCAGCGGTCGGCGGTTTCAAACCCCCACTGCGCGCCCGCATCGGTGAACCCGCAGCGCCCGTCGCCCCGCAGCAGGTGGTTTTCGCCCACGCGCAGAACCGCCAGATCGACGGCACCGTCGCTGTCGATGTCGATGGGGTACGCGCCGGTCACGCCCGTCAGGGATGGCACCGCGGTGCCGATGTCGTACTGCAAGGGGTCCACCTGGCGGTTGATGAACAAGCGCGCGGGCCCGGCCCCCCCGGCCACGAAGATATCGGGCTGGTCGTCGCCGTTGCAGTCAAAGACCGCCACGCCCCCGCCGACAAAATGTTCCCACCCGCCGGAATACACGTGTTCAACGGGCAAGGCCCCCGCCAGGTCGTCAAACCGGGGCTGTGCCAGGGCGGGGCAGGGGGCCAGCGCGGCGATCAGGCAAAGCGAAAGGGCGGCGCGCATGGGCGGGGTTATGCCTTGTCCGACAGTTGGGCTTCGGTGACATGGGACAGGGCCAGGGCTGCGGCCCCAGACGCCCAGACAAGGTCACCCCAGGCGTGAACCTCGATCGGGGGCAGATCCACGCCAGAATTCAGGGCATAGCGGTGGATTTCTTCAAGGATTTCGTCCGAATACAGATAATCGTACCGCATCTGCCCGCCCGAAAGGATGATGCGCTGCGGGTCAAACAGGTTAAAGACATTGCCCATCCCCAGGGCAAGATACCGGCCTGCGCGTTCAAAGATGGACCGGGCCGCCGCATTGCCGTTCTTTGCATCCAAGAAAAGCGAGGCCAGGCGGTTTTGCACGGACGGGTCGCTGGGTTGTTTGCTGGCCGCCACGCGGGCTTCGCGCACCAGGGCATAATCAGCGACATAGGCTTCCAGGCAGCCCCGCTGGCCACAGCGGCACAGTGCGCCGTCCATGGCCACCTTGGTGTGGCCCAGTTCCATCCCCATGCCGCGCGCGCCCCGGTACAGGCGGTGGTTCAAGATCAGGCCCATCCCAACGCCGTGTTCGATGGTCACCACCGCGAAGTCTGAAATGTCGCGCCCCACGCCGAACCACGATTCCGCCAGGGCAATAAGGTTGGCGTCGTTGTCGATGACCACGGGCAAGGACAGCTGCTTGGACAGCAGGTTGGCAAAATCAAGGGACCGTCCTTCGATGAAGGGGGACCAATGCACCGTGCCGTTGGCGGAATCGATGAACCCAGGCACGCCGACCCCCACAGCGGACAGGTCGGCAACTTTGATGTCGGCCACATCGCAGACGCGTTTGACCAGATCGGCGGTCACGGCGATCACGCTTTGTGGGCTGAACTTGTCTTGGGCGGGCACGGTGGTGGCGGCGATTTGCCGGCCTGCAAAATCGCGGATGACCGCCGTGTGTTCGCGGTCCGACAGCTTTATTCCGGCCACAAGATGGGCATCGCGGCGCACGCCAAGCGCGATCGGGGGGCGGCCCCGCCCCGCATCTGCGGCGTCCATTTCGACGGGCGTTTCTTCGATGAAGCCCGCTTTGATTAAGGCGGATGTTTGTGTGGTGACGGTGGCGGGGCTGATGCCAAGGTCCTTGGCCAGCGTCGCGCGGGCCACCGATCCTTCGGCGCGGATGCGTTCGAAAATGGACAACCGAAGCGAGTCTGATTCTGCGGAAAGGGTGGAAAATGGGCCGCATCCGTTGGCGGCGGCCCCGGTTCCAGACACGGCTTTCAGGTCGTTCATTTGTTTTCCCCGCAAATATAAAGCGTCCCAATATTGTATATTTATCCTGCAGAACGAATGATTTCCACCATAATTTCGCCCAGTATCGCGGCAGGGCAAAGAAAAATGCCATCTTTTAATTTGACAGCTAAATTAAATTGAGGCAGCTTTGCGGCGTCTTCAACAACGAAGCACCCTTTGGGAGGAAATCATGAAGAGAAGAACACTCATCGCTGCCTTGGCAGCGGCCACCTGCCTTACGGCGCCTGCATTTGCAAAAGACCTGACCGTCGGTGTCAGCTGGTCGAACTTTCAAGAAGAACGCTGGAAAACGGACGAAGCGGCCATCAAAGGCGCTTTGGACGCTGCGGGCGCGTCCTATGTATCCACGGACGCACAGTCGTCGTCGGGCAAGCAATTGGCAGACGTTGAAGCGCTGATCGCCCAGGGCGTTGATGCTTTGATCATCCTGGCGCAAGACGCAGCAGCCATCGGCCCTGCAGTTCAAGCTGCGGCAGACGAAGGTATTCCGGTCATCGCCTATGACCGCCTGATCGAAGACGAACGCGCGTATTACCTGACGTTCGACAACGTCGAAGTGGGCCGCATGCAGGCCCGTGCCGTGTTCGAAGCGATGCCCAAGGGCCGCTATGTCATGATCAAAGGGTCGCCCACCGATCCGAACGCTGACTTCCTGCGCGGCGGCCAGCAAGAAATCTTGCAAGCGGCCATTGACGCGGGCGACATCACCATTGTCGGCGAAGCCTATACTGATGGCTGGGTGCCTGCGAACGCGCAGAAAAACATGGAACAGATCCTGACCGCGACCGACAACGGCGTTGACGCTGTTGTGGCGTCCAACGACGGCACCGCCGGTGGCGTTGTGGCTGCGCTGACGGCGCAGGGCCTGGAAGGCATGCCCGTGTCGGGACAAGATGGTGACCATGCCGCGCTGAACCGTGTGGCCCTGGGCACGCAAACCGTTTCGGTTTGGAAAGACGCCCGCGCCCTGGGTGCCGCGGCTGGTGAAATTGCAGCAGCCCTGGCCGGTGGTACAGCCCTGGCCGACATCGAAGGCACAATCACCTTCGAAACACCTGGCGGCAATTCCATGAACGCGACGCTGCTGGCGCCGCAACCCATCACGAAAGACAACCTGCCCGTCGTGACGGATGCAGGCTGGATTACTGTGGACAAGCTTTGCCAGGGGGTCAGCAACGGCCCGGCACCCTGTAACTAAGCCTTGATCCAAAGGGCGACCCCTTCCTCCTTGGGGGGTCGCCGCTTAAAATCACTCCAAACCCCAAGACACCCCGCGAAGCTGGGGTCATGCTGTCGGTCCCAACCGGAGAAACTGTCATGTCTGAAAACATGCCTGAAAAGAAGCAAAGTATCGTCCAAACGCTTGAGCTTGATATGCGGCTCATTGGGATGATCGGCGCATTTATCGTGATTTGTCTGGTGTTCAACGTGGCAACGGACGGGCGGTTCTTAACCCCGCGCAACCTGTTCAACCTGTCGGTTCAAACCGCATCGGTGGCGGTGATGGCGACGGGCATGGTCTTTGTGATCGTGACCCGCAACATCGACCTGTCGGTGGGGTCGATGCTGGGGTTCATCGGCATGACCGTGGCCGCGCTTCAAGTGCAGGTGCTGCCCGATCTTCTGGGGTTGGGGCATTGGTCCATCTGGATCATCGCAGCCGTGGCGGCGATGGCCCTGGGCGCTGTTTTGGGGGCCTTTCAAGGTTGGATCATCGGGTACCTGATGGTGCCTGCGTTCATCGTGACGCTGGGGGGCTTTTTGGTGTTCCGCGGTGCCATGTGGTGGGTCACCAAAGGCCAGACCCAAGCCCCACTGGATGCCACCTTTCGCCTGATGGGCGGCGGGGCAGAAGGCACGTTGGGCGAAAGCCTGAGTTGGATTTTCGGGGGCGTCGCCGCTGTGGTGGCCGTTGCCCTGATCTTGTTAAGCCGCCGCCGCAAAGTCGGCCATGGGTTTACGGTCAAGCCGGTTTGGGCGGAAGCGCTGTTGGCGGCAATCTTGGCCGGTTTGATCATCTGCTTTGTCTGGGTGATGAACGCCTATCCCATCCCCAAGGGCGCCATGAAGCGGATCGCCGCGGCAGAAGGCATCGAATATACAGACACATTGGTGTGGAACCACGGCGTCGCCATTCCGGTGGTGATCTTGATTGCTGTCACGGCTGTCATGACCATCATCGCCACGCGCACCCGGTTTGGCCGCTATGTCTATGCCACGGGCGGCAACCCCGAAGCGGCGGCGTTGTCGGGCATCAACACCCGGCTGTTGACGGTCAAAGTCTTTGCCCTGATGGGGGCGCTGACCGGCATTTCCGCAATCATTGCATCGGCGCGGCTGAACGCGGTGGATGTGGGCCTGGGCACCTTGGACGAACTGCGCGTTATCGCGGCGGCGGTGATCGGGGGCACGGCGCTGTCGGGCGGGTTTGGCACAATTTACGGCGCAGTGATCGGCGCGCTGATCATGCAAACGCTGATTTCGGGCATGGCGTCGGTCGGCGTGGATGCCCCGCTGCAATCCATCGTTGTCGGGATCGTTTTGGTCTTCGCAGTTTGGATCGACATCGTCTATCGTCGCAAGACAGGAGTGGTTTGATATGGTTGACCGTTCAGGAACCCCGTTGGTGGAATTGGAAGACATCGCAATCTCGTTCGGCGGGATCAAGGCCGTGGACCACGTGTCAGTGGATCTTTACCCGGGCGAGGTGGTGGGCTTGTTGGGCCACAACGGTGCGGGAAAATCGACGCTGATCAAGTGCCTGTCCGGGGCATACCAAATGGACAGCGGCGAAATCCGCATCAACGGCCAGAAGGCCACCATTCACAATCCGCGCGACGCACGGTCCTATAATATAGAGACGATTTATCAAACGCTGGCGCTGGCGGATAACTTGGATGCCGCATCCAACCTGTTTTTGGGGCGCGAAATCACAAGCCCCGCGGGCTTTGTCGACGACGACGTGATGGAAGCGGAAACGCGCAAAATCATGGGCCGCCTGAACCCGAACTTTCAGAAGTTTTCGTCGCCCGTGTCCGCCTTGTCGGGCGGTCAACGCCAGTCGGTCGCCATCGCCCGGGCGGTTTACTTCAACGCCAAGATATTGATCATGGACGAACCGACGGCGGCCCTGGGTCCGCAAGAAACGCAAATGGTGGCTGAATTGATTCAAGAACTGAAACGCCAGGGGTTGGGCATTTTCCTGATCGACCACGACGTGCACCAGGTAAAGGCCCTGTGCGACCGTGCGGCTGTGATGAAAAATGGCCAACTTGTGGGGACAGTCGATGTGGATGCTGTGTCCACGGACGATATCTTGGCCATGATCATCGCGGGTAAGAAGCCCGAACATTTGGCGGCGTGACATGTATCTTGGACTGGACCTTGGAACGTCGTCCGTCAAAGGGCTGCTGATCAATGAGGCCCAAGACGTGGTGGCGGAAGCGACTGCGCCGCTGACGGTCAGCCGGCCGCACGATGGCTGGTCCGAACAGGCCCCCGCCGATTGGATCGCCGCGACAGAACATGTGTTGGACGACCTGGCGGGCCAGACGGATCTGGGCGCTGTCACAGGCATTGGTCTGTCGGGGCACATGCACGGGGCCACGCTGTTGGACGCGGCCGATCAGGTGCTGTGGCCCTGCATTTTGTGGAACGACACGCGGTCTGCGGCCCAGGCCCAGGCGATGGACGGCGACCCGCAGTGGCGGGACATTTCTGGCAACATCGTGTTTCCAGGCTTTACTGCACCCAAGGTCCAGTGGATGCGCGAAACGCACCCCGACATCTTCGATAAAATCGCCACCGTTTTGTTGCCCAAGGACTATCTGCGCCTGTGGCTGACCGGTGAAAAAGTCGCCGAAATGTCGGACGCTGCGGGCACCAGCTGGCTGGACACCGGCGCCCGGGATTGGAGCGACGCTTTGCTGGCCGCCGCTGGTCTGTCGCGCGATGCCATGCCGCGCTTGGTGGAAGGGGCCGCAGTGTCTGGGACGTTGCGCGGGGCCTTGGCAAACCGTTGGGGGTTTGGGGCAAATGTCGTCGTGGCGGGCGGGGGCGGGGACAATGCCGCATCCGCCGTGGGCATGGGCGTTGTAAAACCCGGGCAAGCTTTCGTGTCGCTTGGCACCTCTGGCGTGTTGTTTGCCGCGTGCGACGGGTACCAGCCCGACCCGGGCACGGCGGTGCACACCTTCTGTCACGCCTTGCCCCAGACGTGGCACCAGATGGGTGTGATCCTGTCGGCCACGGATTCTTTGAACTGGTGGGCCAAGTTGGTGGGCAGCGATGCCAGTGCCCTGACCGCCGGCCTTGGCGATCTGCAGGCCCCGGGGCGGACGCTGTTTTTGCCCTATCTTGGCGGCGAACGGACACCGCTGAACGATGCGGCGGTGCGCGGCGGCTTTGTGGGGTTGGACCATGGAACCGATCAGGCCGCTGGAACCCGCGCTGTGTTGGAAGGTGTGGCGTTTGCCCTGGCCGATTGCCGCGACGCGCTGGCCGCCACGGGCACGGTGATCGACAGTTGCGTGGCCGTGGGGGGCGGCAGCCGGTCTGAATACTGGCTGAACGCCGTGGCCACCGCGCTGAACATCCCGCTGGACATTCCCGTGGGCGGTGATTTTGGGGCCGCCTTTGGGGCCGCGCGCCTTGGCATGATGGCGGCCACCGGGCGGGATGATGTGGCGACACCGCCGCCCATGGCCCGCCGCGTGGACCCCGATGCCACCCTGACCGACGCCTTTAGTGAAACACACGCCCGCTACAAAGATGCAGCGCGCCACATGACGGAGCTTTCATGACCGACTTCTTCAAAGACATCCCGACCATCACCTACGAAGGCCCGGACTCCACCAATGAATTCGCCTTCAAACACTATAACCCGGCCGAACAGCTGAACGGCAAATCAATGCAAGATCACCTGCGGTTCGGCGTCGCCTATTGGCACAGCTTTGCTTGGCCCGGCGGCGATCCGTTCGGCGGCCAAACCTTTGATCGCCCCTGGTTCGGCGACACCATGGACCTGGCCCGGATGAAGGCCGACGTGGCGTTCGAGATGTTCCGCATCCTTGGGCAGCCGTACTATTGCTGGCACGACGCCGACGTGCGCCCCGAAGGCGCCACCTTGGCCGAAAGCCGCAGCCGGATGGAAGAAATCACCGACTATCTGGGCGAAAAGCAGGCCGCCAGCGGCACCAAGTTGCTGTGGGGCACGGCGAACCTGTTCAGCAACCGCCGCTTCATGTCCGGGGCGGCCACCAACCCAGACCCGGATGTGTTCGCGTATTCCGCCGCGACGATCAAATACTGCCTGGATGCGACGCTGAAACTGGGGGGCGAAAACTATGTCCTGTGGGGGGGTCGTGAAGGATATGAAACGCTGCTGAACACCGACCTTGCGCGCGAACGCCAACAGGCCGGGCGCATGCTGTGCATGGTGGTGGATTACGCCAAGAAGATCGGGTTCGACGGCACGATCCTGATCGAACCCAAACCGCAAGAACCCACCAAGCACCAATACGACTATGACACGGCGACCGTATATGGCTTCCTCAAAGACTTCGGCCTGGAAGGCGAGGTGAAGATGAACCTGGAACAGGGCCACGCGATCCTGGCCGGGCATTCGTTTGAACACGAATTGGCCATGGCGGCGTCCTTGGGCATTTTCGGGTCCATCGACATGAACCGCAACGATTATCAATCGGGCTGGGACACGGACCAATTCCCAAACAACGTGCCAGAGGTGGCCCTGGCGTATTACGAGGTGCTGAAGGCCGGGGGGTTCACCACGGGCGGCACCAACTTCGACGCCAAATTGCGCCGTCAGTCGCTTGATCCCGTGGACCTGATCCTGGCCCACGCCGGTGCGTTCGATGTCTGCGCGCGGGGCTTCAAAGCCGCCGCCGCCATGCTGGCCGACGGCGCGTTGGAAGATGCCCGCACTGCGCGCTATGCCGATTGGGACACGCCCGCCAACGCGGCCATGCTGACCAGTTCCCTGGACGCCATCGCCGCCCGCGTCGAAGCCGAAGGGGTCGATCCCCAGCCCAAATCTGGCCGGCAAGAGCGTTTGGAAAACATCGTGAACCGGTTTGTTTGACGGCGGCGG
>JAHDDS010000042.1 GCA_020629235.1 Planktomarina sp. | reverse complement strand
GAAACTATCATGTTGGTCTCTTCATGTATTGCTATTGAAAAATACTGTTCGGCTGTTGCCGCGCGCGAGATTGCATGTCGCACCCTGCAAATTTTTTCAGTTAGCTGATCAGGCAACTCGACAAAGTCCTGATATTGTAATGCTGCGCTGTCTTCCAATCTAGATACTGCATCAAAGTCACCGCACCATTTTTCGACGCGGTTCTGGTGCTTTTGGGATTTGAAAAGAAATGGCAAGGCGTACTTTATTTTATTGATCAACATAACTTGGTATATTCGTGAGATTTGAATGCCAAACAATCAAAAGTTTGAAAAACGTAGCAGGGCACACCCTGGGCGCACCCTGCGGCGGGGTGAACCCCGCCCTACGTTCCCAAATCCATGCCGGGTTCAAACCGTGGGTCCCAATGGACTGATGAAAACGCCCAGTCTTCGGGGCGGGCCACCAAGCCGTGTTTGACGGGATTCATCCAACAATATCGCACGTGGTTCCAATAATCCCGTTCGTCGCGGATTTGGTGTTCCCAGAATCTGGGCTGCCACAAACCAATCTCACCTTTCCGGCGTAGGGCGGGGTTCACCCCGCCGTTCTTTGTCCCGATTGGGGGCGGCGGGGTGAACCCCGCCCTGCGGCACATCATCGAAAAACGCGCTTTAATTGCTCCAATTCGCACCGAAAAATCCGCGTCCCCTGGCGGTAAGGTCCAAACGCAATGCATGTGATCGGGCAAAACCACCCAGGCATCAATCTCAAACGGTCGGTCGCGTTTTGCCATCCGCACCGCCACGCGCAAATCTTCCACCCTGTCCACCAACACTGCCCCACCCCGCCGCGCCAAATTCACGGTGAAGAAATACGTCCCCCCAGGGGCTTTGGCGCGGATATAGGTCGGCATGGGCACAGAAAACACCACACCCGTTACCAAAGCCTGAAGACCCCCACCCCACTGCCCCTGCCCAAATGCAGATGAACGGCCTTGTCAATATTGTATCCACGTGCATACAATAAACAAACCCCAACCCCGAAGGACCCCCGATGACCGCACATCATCTTTTGACCTATGCCCTGGGGCTTGCGGGGGCGGTGGTGTTTATTGCGCTGAACTTGCCCTTGCCGTGGCTGTTCGGGCCCATGGCGTTTTGTCTGTTGGGGGCTTTGGCGGGGTTGCAGATCAAAACCGTGAAACCCCTGGGCGAAGCGATGCGCACCATTTTGGGGGTCGCGGTTGGGGCCTCCGTCAGTGTGGGGCTGTTGTTGGGGCTGGGCGATATCTGGGCCACGCTGCTGCTGGTGCCGGTGATGGTGCTGCTGATCGGCTGGATCGGCGTGTGGTTTTTCCAGCGGTTTGCCGGATATGACTTTCCCACCGCGTACTATGCGGCCATGCCCGGTGGGCTGCAGGACATGATCGTTTTCGGCGAAGAAGCGGGCGGCAATGTGCGGGCCATATCCTTGATCCACGCCACCCGGGTGTTGGTGATCGTGGTGTTGTTGCCGCTGATCTTGGTATCGGCTTGGGGGGCTGATCTGGACCGCCCGCCAGGGGCCGCCATCGCCAGTTTCGATCCGGTGCAATTGGCCATCATGGCGGGGTGCGGGCTGATCGGATGGCAAGGGGCCAAACGGTTGGGGCTGTTTGGCGCGTCGATCCTGGGACCGTTGATTTTGGCGGCCCTGGCCAGCTTGGTGGGGATCTTGAACACCCGCCCCCCGGCCGAGGTGATCTGGGCCGCGCAGTATTTCATCGCCGTGGGGATCGGGTCGAAATACACCGGCGTCACCGCCAAGGAACTGCGCCACGACATCACGGCGGGCTTGGGGTTTTGCCTGATCTTGCTGGGCCTGACGGCGGTGATGGTGGAAGGCGTGGTGCTGTTGGATTTGGCCGCCCCCATTGACGCGATCCTAAGCCTGGCGCCAGGGGGACAGGCGGAACTGGTGGTTCTGGCCTTGATCGTGGGGGCCGACATTGGCTTCATCGTGGCCCACCACTTGCTGCGCATTTTCATTGTGATTTTGGGGGCACCGATCCTGGCCCGACTGTTCGATCGCGGCCCGGGCGGCTGACCCCTGCCCCTTTCCGACTGCTGCCTTTTTGCGGTATGCGCGGGGTGTCCAGACGGCAAAGGATCCCGCCCATGACCAACCCCCTTTATGATGCGCTGTTCGGCAAACACGCGGGCCGCACCACGCCCTTCTTGCATCTGCCGGATGGCACGGTGGTGTCCCATGGCGCGTTCTTGGATATGGCTGCCCAGTTCGCCCATGTTCTGACCGATGCTGGTCTGGTCCCTGGGGACCGGTTGGCCGCGCAAATCCACAAATCACCCCAAGCCCTGGCGCTGTACGCGGCCTGTGCCCAAACGGGGGTGATTTTTCTGCCGCTGAACACCGCCTATACGGCGGGCGAATTGTCCTATTTCATCACCGACAGCGGTGCCAAACTGGTGGTGTGCGACGCTGCCGCATTGGGGCCGGTTCAAGACATTGCGGCCCCCTTGGCGGCACAGGTTTTGACCTTGAACGGCGACGGCACAGGCAGCTTCGCCGATGCCGCCGCCGCCCAGCCCTGCAGCTTTGATACGGTGGACCGGACAGGCGATGATCTGGCGGCGTTTTTGTACACGTCAGGCACCACAGGCCGGTCAAAAGGCGCGATGTTAAGCCAGGACAACCTGTTGTCCAACGCCCAGCTGTTGGCGGACGCTTGGCGCTTTGATGCAAGCGACGTTTTGCTGCACGCGCTGCCGATTTTCCACACCCACGGTCTGTTTGTGGCCACCAACATCACCTTGGTGGCGGGGGGATCGATGATCTTTCTGCCCAGCTTTGATCAAGACCAAATCATCGACGCCCTGCCGCGGGCCACAACGCTGATGGGGGTGCCGACCTTTTACACCCGCCTGTTGGACGATGCGCGCCTGACCCGGGACCGGGTGGCCCACATGCGCTTGTTCGTGTCGGGCAGCGCGCCCCTGCTGGCGGACACCCACGCCCAGTTCGAGGCCCGCACCGGCCACCGCATCTTGGAACGATACGGCATGACGGAAACGAATATGAACACCTCCAACCCCTATGACGGGGCGCGCAAACCCGGCACGGTGGGCCCGCCCCTGCCCGGGATCGACCTGAAAATCACCGACCCTGACACGGGCACCCAAGTGCCCCCAGGGGCCGTTGGCCAGATCGAAGTGCGCGGCCCCAATGTGTTCAAAGGGTACTGGCAGATGCCGGAAAAAACGGCCGCTGAACTGCGCGACAATGGGTTTTTCATCACGGGCGATTTGGGCAAGCTGGACGAAGACGGATACGTGCACATCGTGGGGCGTCAAAAAGATCTGATCATTTCGGGCGGCTTCAACGTCTATCCCAAAGAGGTGGAATTGATCTTGGACGACCAACCCGGCGTGCAAGAAAGCGCAGTCATCGGCGTGCCCCACCCGGACTTTGGGGAAGCCGTCCTGGCGCTGGTGGTGGCTGACCCAGGCCACGCGCCAGACCTGGACCAAATCCAAGCGGCCACAGCCACCGCCTTGGCGCGATATAAACACCCGCGCAAAATCTTGGTGGTGGACAGCCTGCCGCGCAACACCATGGGCAAGGTGCAAAAGAATGTTTTGCGTGACACCCATGCCCGCCTGTTCACGGGCTAGTCTGTAGGGTAACCAATCCTGCGCAGGCCCAATCCCCAACACGGATCTTTCCGCGTTTTCCGTCGTCCGGCTGTAAGGCCGCACCCAAGCGCGTTCCAAGAATATCACGCGGTGTAAGTCGGCCACCAAGCCCTTGGCTGCACCCCTTGGGGCCCGCCGACCATGTCGGGTCCCCCATAGCCTTCTGCGCACCACGACTATCCTTTTGAGGGGCAAAAAATACGGATGCACAGATGAAACCAACCAAAGCGGGAACATAAAACAAGGGCATCAAAGCGGGGAGTCCGTAAAATGAAAATCCGTCACGAAAGACCTATGTCTGAGTTAGCCTTCCAGGTGCGCGCGCCCCTTGGCTTGGAACTTACAACAGGCGAAGTTTTGACCATTCAAAACTGGTCCCTGGATGGATTTGAATTCCCAGGCCACTGCCACGTGCATCCCAAAGAAGCCACCCTGTCGATCCCGTTTCAGGGCGTCGACATCCGGTTTCCGGTCACATTGGAACAAGGCGACAGGGACGGCTTTCTGAGCTTCAAAAATTTAACGGGACGGCAACGAGAAACGCTTGCTGTTTTTTACCGTTCTTTGCTTGCCGGCAAAATGGCCGCGACTGATGAAATCATCACCAGCTTGGACACCCCGGTTGATCTTGTGCCCATGGGTGAAACCCAGGCAGAACGCGCGGCGGGCCAGGACAGTGCCACTCCCCGAACCTTGCGCGCAGCTGGGGTTGTTGCGCTTTATCTTTTGTTGGCGGGCTTGGTTTTTTGGACTTTGGGCGCAGGCATCTATTCCAGGCTTGCGACGGTCGACATTCAAAATGCGCGGATTGAAGCGGCACTTGCATCCCATGTGGCGTTGCAAGATGCATTCGTCGAAACGATATTGGTTCAGCCAGGCGACACCGTGGATCGTGGCGATATTCTGGTCCGTATGTCGAACCCAGATGACGTGTCTGCCCTGGACGATGTGCGTGCGCGGATCAATTTGCTTGCAGATCGTCTGAAAAAGGCGCGTGGGCAAGAGAATGCATTGCAAGACAGGCTGTCTGCCGCGCGTGTAAAACTGGAAACGCAGCTGACCCAAGCCCCCGTGGAACAGGTGCCAGGCATCATAGCGCAATTGGACGCCTTTGATGGTCAATACCTGAAACGGTACAAAGACCTTTTTGACGCGCACAGGGCGGTTGTGGCGCTGATTGACGCGCTGGAAGATGACATTCGACTGCTGAAGCGTGAAAGAGGTCGCCTGAAGGATGCCGCCAACGCGCGCCACATTGTTGCAACTGCGCCCGGAATCGTCACCGAACTTCCCATTTTTGAACGACAGTTTTTGGTGAAAGGTACCCCTGCCCTGACCATAGAGGTGCACAGCCCCAGAACCGCGCGTGGCTGGGTCGATCCCACATTGGCCACAGCGCTTTTTGTTGGGATGCCCATCAAGGCAGAAATCAACACCCCCCTAGGGCGGCGGACTCTGTCCGGCAGTATTCTGGCCCTGCACGCAGAAATTGATCCCGACTTTTCGCCTGAATTTGGCATGATGGTCACCGTCGAATTTTCCGACCTGACCCCCGCCGAAAGCCGGGCGATGCTTGCCCATGAAATGCCGGTTAAGGTGCGCGCCACGCGGGCCTGGGTCAAAGACGTCTTTGCCCGCTTTGCGATAGGGTCCACCCATGTCGAAGGCCAAACGTAATGTACGCCCCAGACTGCGAATATGCCTTCGACAAAGACCTGACCGGTCGGTTGGGCAAGCTTAAAGGCCCGGCGAAAACGGGGCTGGGAAAGTGGCGGTTAAGCCAGCTTTTGGTCTTGGCGTTACTTGTCGCCGCGCTTGGGTGGCTTTTGACCCATACCCACAATCGCTACTTTCAACCGGGCACGCTGCATATCACATTCGTCCTTGGGGCGTTGGGGCTTTGGCGCTTTGGCTGGTGGTCCAATCACGCGATCCGGGCGGAGATTTATCGCCGCGTCCGATGGCCAAAAATGCGTCAACGGGCCGACACTGTTTGGCAATCGGGCTGGCGCCCTGGTCGCCTTCACATCCAGATGACGACGTACCGCGAAGAACCTGCCATCACCAAACGCGTGATCGGTTCGATCTTGGCGCAAATTCGGCGCGAAATGATTCCCACCACTCTCTATATTGGAACGGGATCTGCCTATGATGAAAAGATCATTCGGGCATTCGTGGAAACCCATGCCCAAGACATCCCAGACGATTTGGCAGAGCTTGTCTTTCTGCGCCAAAATCAGCCCGGCAAACGCATGGCCATCGGTATGATCCTAAGAGCCATGAACCGAAATGGCGTCGATAAAGATGACTTGGTCATTTTCATGGACGGCGATGCGGTCCTGGGAAACGATGTCTTGGAAAAATCGCTGTCCATGTTCGGGGCGGATCCGCAGCTGCAAGCGCTGACGACGGATGAAGACGTGGTCTGTTACGGTCCAAAATGGATTGCTGCATGGCTGGACATGCGGTTTGCGCAACGCCGTTTGGCGATGCAAAGTCACGCAATGTCCGGCAAGGTGCTGACCTTGACAGGGCGCATGTCGGTCTTTCGCGCGCAACACATGTTGTCTCAAAAATTCATTCGCACCATCGAAGCGGATCACTTGGATCACTGGCTGTGGGGCCGGTTTCGGTTCCTGTCCGGCGACGACAAATCGACTTGGTATCACATGCTGACGTGCGGCGCGAAAATGACCTATGTGCCCGATGCCACCGTTCATACGATCGAAGTGATCAAGGGGAATGGGCTGGAACGTATGGTTCAAAACTTCCGCCGCTGGTCTGGAAACATGTTGCGCAACGGGACGCGGGCCATAGCGTTGGGCCCGCGCAAAGTGAACCCCTTCATTTGGTGGTGCCTGGTGGATCAACGGATTGCCATGTGGACCATGATGGTGTCACCGGCCCTGGCCATTCTGGCGGCGTTCACCGATCCAATTTTCCTTTGGTCTTGTCTGATTTGGGTGCTGGCGTCGCGGGTAGGTTTGTGCATGGTTTTGTACAGCTATAGCCGCACGGTTGATTTAAGCTGGCCGTTCATTTTGTACCTTAACCAAGTGATCAATGCCTGCGTGAAGATCTTCATGATCTTTCACCTTTCAAAGCAAACATGGTCCAATCGGGGGAACCAGACGGCCGGCGCTGGCAACGATTGGGTGGCCGCCTTGCAGAACGGCACAGCCAAGGCGCAGTTGATCATTGCCGTCGCTTGCTTTGTCACCGTTTTGGCCGTGTATGTGGGAACCATTCCATCACCCTTGTGAAAAACCCAACGGCCTATCCCTTGGGATAGCGGCCACCGCCTTTTGCGTGCGCAGCTAGCCTCTCGGACAGAAGAAACAATAAAAACAGAAGGTTATACCATCTTCAATGACATTTGATTGGAGACCTGAAATGATCATTCCCGTTATTCTTGCTGGTGGCACTGGCACTCGGCTGTGGCCTGCATCGCGCAAGTCCTATCCCAAACAATTCACTGAACTGTCAGGTGAAGAAAGCCTGTTTCAAAGCACGCTGCGGCGACTGTCCGGCCCCCAGTTTGCCGCGCCCACGGTCTTAACAGGTGCCGACTATCGGTTCATTGCAGCCGAACAGATTGACCAGGTGGGCACGGAAAAGGCCTGCATCTTGATTGAAGCCGAAGGGCGAAATACAGCGCCTGCAATTTTGACTGCAGCGCTGCACCACAAAGACACCCCTGACGCAGTTTTGTTTGTTGCACCGTCAGACCACCGCGTCACCAACAACGACGCCCTGTTAAGCGCCATCGAAGTGGGCCACGACGCCGCACAGGCGGGCAAATTGGTGACTTTCGGCATCGAGCCCAACGCACCAGAAACGGGCTTCGGCTATCTTGAATTGAACGACACGGCGGTTTTGAACCAAGCCCAACCGCTGCAATCGTTTGTGGAAAAGCCAACGGCTGCCGTGGCGCAATCCCTGATCGACAGCGGTCGGCACTTGTGGAATGCGGGCATGTATATGTTTCGGGTCGGAACCATCCTTGATGCGTTCGAAGCTTTGGCACCGCAGCTGATGTTGCCTGCCCGTGCCGCTGTATCAAAGGGACACGTAGATCTTTGCTTTTTCCGGCTGGATGCAGATGCCTATGCCCGGTGCGAAGATATCTCTGTCGACTATGCCATTATGGAAAAGGCAGACAATCTTGTCGTGGTCCCGGTGGAATGCGGTTGGTCGGATTTGGGTTCATGGCGCGCCATCCATCAGTCCCAAGATCAGGATGCAGATGGCAACACGCTGAAAGGGGCCGCCACGCAGTTGGACTGTAAAAATTCCCTATTGCGGTCAGACAATCCTGACACGCAAATTGTGGGGCTTGGATTGCAAAACATCGCAGCCATCGCCACCGGCGACGCCATCCTTGTTGCCAACCTGGACGACAGTGAGCGGGTGAAAGACGTGGTGGCAGAATTGAAACTTCAAAACGCCCCCCAAGCCACAGAATTCCAGCGCTGCCACCGCCCGTGGGGGCACTATGAAACGCTGTCACTGGGGGATCGCTTTCAAGTCAAACGGATTATGGTGAAACCTGGCGGTCAGTTGTCATTGCAAAGTCACTTTCACCGAACAGAACACTGGGTCGTGGTGGAAGGATCTGCCACAGTGACGGTAAACCAGGACGTGAAATTGTTGGGCGAAAATGAATCCGTCTACATTCCGTTGGGGGCAGTCCACCGTTTGGAAAACAAGGGCAAACTGCCGCTTACCTTGATCGAAGTTCAATCCGGACCTTACTTGGGCGAAGACGATATCATTCGATACGAAGACGTCTATGCCCGGGCTTCCAAAGCTGCATGATCTCCACATCGCAGCTTTGACAGGCCCCAAATCCCCGCGGGAAACCGCGGGGATTTTTTTGTGCATTTGGAACATCGCCTATCCCTTTGAGAATGGCCCCCATCCTTATGCGACCTAACCTGTCCGTTCGCCCAATATATTTATTTATTTCAATATCTTATCACATTCTCAGTAGGGAAATTTTACGATTTTGGAGACCCGAAAAATGACCGATATGACACCATTCCTGCGCGGGAACACCGCGTGCGTTCCATTAATGTGCATCGACGAAAAACCCGCGATCTCTGTTGTGGGATTGGGCTATGTTGGGGCTGTATCAACTGCCTGTTTGGCCAATTTGGGGCACCGCGTTGTCGGCGTCGACATTGACCCCGACAAGGTGGCGGATATCGCCAACGGCCACGCCCCGATCCATGAAAAAGACCTGGGCACCCTGCTGGCGGACGGTGTCCAAGACGGTTTGGTTTGTGCCACAGACGATCTTGCCTTTGCAGTGCGTGACACGGATGTGACCTTCGTGTCCGTTGGAACACCGACCGCACCAGACGGTGGGTGTGACGCCCGATATATCACATCTGCTGCCAAAAGCATGGCGGTGGGTTTGGCGCAAAAGACGGATTTCCACGTCTTTGTCATGCGCTGTTCCATCCCGCCCGGCACCACGATGAATGTCATGGCCACCCTGTTAGAGGACGTGTCCGGTAAAAAATTGGGGGTCGACTTCGGCGTGGCCTTTAACCCAGAATTTTTGCGCGAAGGCGTGGCGGTTGCAGACTTTTATGCCCCGCCAAAAACAGTGATTGGCGCAACCTGCACCCGTACAGCCAACATTCTGTCGAAGATTTATGCCCCGGTGGACGACGCACCGATCATCACTTCAATCGAAACAGCCGAAATGGTCAAATACGTCGACAACGTTTGGCATGCCACCAAGGTGACCTTTGCCAACGAAGTGGGCCGTTTGGCTAAATCCCAAGGGGTGGACGGCCATGCGGTGATGGATATTTTCTGCCAAGATCAGAAATTGAACCTGTCGCCGTACTATCTGAAACCCGGGTTTGCCTATGGCGGGTCTTGCCTGCCCAAAGAGGTGCGGGCCGTGGCGCATATCGCCAAATCGGCGGGTTTGTCTTTGCCGATGATCGAAAATCTGGACGCGTCCAACAAAGTTCAGATCGAAGAAGCCGTACGTTTGGTGAAGCGATCGGGTGCAAAAAAGGTGGCCGTTTTGGGTTTGGCCTTCAAATCCGGCACGGACGATCTGCGCGAAAGCCCGATCTTGGAAGCGATTGCCGCCCTGCGCACAGGTGGCGTCGATGTCACCGCCCATGATCCGGCAATTACAAAGCAAACAAACATTGCGGGCCAGTTGGCGTACGTCCAACACGGCAGCCCTGGATTGGCCGCACTGGCTTACGATTTGCCCGCCCTTTTGGCCGATGACGCCCATGCCGCTGTGGCCGGTGCAGACGCGATCATCCTGACACAGAACACTCCAGAATATGCGCAGATTTCGCATGACGCGATGATCAACGACGGCACGACACTCATCGATGTGGTGCGCGCATTCCAAAACCCGCCCGCCCATGACTGCTACATCGGGATCGGCTGGTGACCCTTCAAACCAAAGGAACGAAAGACATGACCAAAATTACAGGAACAGATCTGAACGACGCGATCGTGGGATCAACCGACATCGACCTGATCGTCGGGGCTGGCGGCAACGACACCCTGACTGGCGGGGCATCAGACGACATTCTGATTGGCGACTATGAAAGCAACCTGCTGCAAGACAGCCAGGGTGAAATCAGTTTCGCAGACTATGCGAAAACGTCCGACTGGACAGTGACCAAACGGTCCGACGGCCAAACCGAAATGTCGCGCACAATCGAAACGGTGGAAAAAGGTACTTACAATCTCAACTTCGAGTTGGCGAACAACTTTGCTTCCGGGCACGGGCAAGGCGCCATCGAAGTGGTGTGGAACGGAACAGTCATCGGTTCGTACGAAACCAAAAGCGGCGCGTTCCAAGACATTTCCGTTTCTTTGGACGGGACTGGCAAACCGGGCGAGCTGACATTCCGGACGGTCGATACGTCGAGTGACGTCAAAATGGACACGTCGGGGCCGATCTTCAGCTATGACAAGGCGGTTTCTGTGAATGGGGAAACCATCACTGTTTCCGCTTTTGCGGAAGGCCAATCAAATTTGTATCAAGTCATGAACGGTACTTTGATGGTCTTCGACCCGAAAACAGAAACCTATACCCCTGCCGGATCAGAGGCGACCGTGGTGGTCAATGCCATCGGCTTTAACCAAGAAGACGATCTGATCTACGGCATCGCTGTCAGCAAAGGCACAGATGCTTTGGGACACGACGTGAACCCACGCGATTTGGTGATGTTGGATGCCCAAGGCAACAGCTATGGTCTTGGGGCCACGCCTTACCGGTCTTGGACGGGTGATTTCGATGACAAGGGCAACCTGTGGGCCTTCGAAGCGGACATGGATTACTTCATGAAGGTGGACGTGTCAGAACGCGACGTCGACGGAAATCCCGTTGTCACCAAGTTCAACTTGCCAGACGAATTGATTGACGTTCGGGTGTGGGATGTGGCGTTTGACGCCACGACAGGCACCTTCCAAGGCGTCGTGCGCCCCAGCCAAGAAGGTGCAGATGCAGTTTTGATCACAATCGATGTATCCGGCGCGAAACCGCAATTTGACCTGACACCGGTCACATCCACCAACATCGACGGCCAAATTCTGGACGGTGCCCCTGCGATTACCTTTGGCGCAGCCATTCAAGACAGCGCGGGCACCCTTTTTGTCGGGGGTAATTCGGGCGATCACGACATGAATGACGCCACCGGGTCCAGCGGCGGGTTTTACCGTGTCGATGTGAATGCAACTTCCGGCGAAGCGCAGTTGGTTCTTGTGGCCGACGCCCCCCGATCTGCGTCCAATGACGGGGCCGCGGACCCGCGGGCTTTGGACCCTTTCACCCCAGTGGACCCGGCGTCCGCTGTGTTCATTCGGGATATTTCCCTGGTGGACGCCCCAGATCAAGCGGCTACGTTCGTGGACTTTGTCGACGGCAACGCAGGCGCAGATACGTTGCAAGGAAACTTAAGCGAAGACACACTTGTCGGCAGTTCTGCAGGGGATGCACTGTTTGGTGGTGAAGGAAACGATGCGCTTTACGGCGGGGCATCCCCGGATGCCGCAGCGTCCAGCATCATTTCGTCCTATGACAAAGACGGTCAGCGGTATGACCAATTTGGAAATCTTCTGGAAGAAGATGATGACGTCCTGGCGGGCGGCGTGGGCGATGACCTGTTGCACGGGTCTGCCGGGCACGACGTTTTGGCGGGCGGACTGGGCCAAGACCAGCTTTACGGTGGCAGCGGCCACGATACGCTGGATGGCGGGGACGATGCTGACGAATTGTTTGGCGGCCGTGAAGATGATGCCCTGTCCGGCAACGCGGGCGACGACGCATTGTTTGGCGGATCGGGCAACGACGATCTGAACGGTGGCACTGGCAATGACGTTCTCAAAGGCGGATCGGGTGCAGACGTTCTTGCAGGCGGCGATGGTGCAGACAAGTTGCGCGGCGACGCTGGCGACGATGTGCTGAAAGGCGGCACAGGCAACGATCGGATGAACGGTGGGTCCGGCGCGGACAGGTTGGACGGCGGTGACGGCAAGGACTATCTGAACGCCGGCAAAGGCGACGACGTCCTGGATGGCGGGGCTGGCAAAGACGTGTTGTACTTGGGGGCTGGCAACGACATCGCCACGGGTGGTGCCGACAGTGACCGATTTGTTTTCCGTAGCAATGACCTGGACGGCAGCACAGATCGCATCACTGACTTTGCGCGGGGTGACTCTGAAAATGACCGGATTGATGTCAGTCGCCTGAACCTGCTTGACCAGGGGTTGACCGCAGAAGAATGGATCGCACAAAGCGTGTCACAAACAAAAGATGGGGGCGTTCACGTCGATCTTGGCGGATGCCAGCTGATGTTTGACGCCCGTGCCGACGGCACGTCTGTTGATCTGTTCAATGACGTGACGGACGGTTTTATCTTCTGAATCTGACAGTGGGGCTGGCCTTAAAACAGGCCAGCCTCTTTGCCCAACATAGCGGCATGGGTTCTGTTTTTGGCGTCAAGCTTTCGGCACAGTGTCTTTACGTGCAATTTGATGGTCACTTCTTGCAAGTCCAATTCGCGCGCCAGTTCTTTATTCGACAGCCCCCGACACAGCCCCCCCAACACCTGCAATTCGCGTTCTGACAACAGTTTTGCCAAAGGCGGCTGTTCCGTCGTGTTTTCGGCGTTCATGAAATCATGGGGGACATAGGTTTCCCCCATCGCCATAAATTTCACGGCATTGACCAAGGATTTTGCGGCCATGGTTTTTGGCAAGAACCCGATTGCCCCGCGGTCAATCGCGGTTTGCGCCACGGTTTTGTCCGCTGTCCCAGACATGATCGCCACAGGCCGACCAAAAGACGCTGCAATCGCTTTGTCCAATCCGTCCAGCCCGTTCATCCCAGGCATAGAATAATCCAGCAACACCAAGTCATAGGCCGCGTCGTTTTCAATTTTTTCAACGGCAGACGGAAGGTCGGTGCAAGTTTCAATCGTGAACCCCCCCTGCGCTGTCAAAAACGCAGACAGGGTTTCCAGCATCAGCGCGTGATCATCAGCAAGAAGAATTCTCATGGCACGACCCTAGTTGTTTCGCTTCAACTTCGCCAGTTCGAGAGACAATTTTCTTAAGGGTACGGGTTTGGCCAAAATATCTGTGACTTGGCCTTCGCTTAACCGCGGATCTGACAGGCGCTTGGCCATGGCGGTGACCACAATGATGGGCAAATGTTCCGCCACCGACCGCACTTTGGCAACAAGCGCGCCGCCGCTCATGGCCGGCATGTCATAATCGGTGACCAACGCCGACCAGGCCTGGGGATCATCTTCAATGGCTTCAAATGCATCACGCGGGTCTATGCATTGCGCCACCTCTGCGCCCTGAAGTTCCAAATACGTGGACACAACCGAATTGACCTCGGTGTCATCATCCACAACCAGCACCGTCATCCCGGACAAATCCTGCTTGGACGCATCATCTTTTGCTTCAAAAACTTCTTGCTGTCGGACAAGCGGCCAGAAAATTGAAAACGTCGTGCCCTGCCCGACGCGTGTTTTCAGGCCCACCGCCCCGCCGATCGTGCGAATTTGCATGGCCGCTGTGGCCAAGCCCAATCCCGTGCCTTTGCGCGCTTTGGTGGTGAAGTACGGTTCGAAAATCGAAGCTGCCGTTTGTGCGTCGATCCCTGCCCCATTGTCGGTCACGGACAGCTGGGCATAATCTTGATGGGCTTTGAGTTCGCCAACCACAATTGGGGCGTCAGGATCGACGTTTGGCCGCGTCACATCAAGGCGTATTTTGCCCGCGCCCCCAGAAAAAGCGTCCCGGGCATTCAGCACCAAATTGATCAGAATCTGGCTCAGGGAATTTGGATTGCCCTGCAAAAACGTGTCAAAACTTTCGGACGTGATCTCAAATGTTTGGTCTTTGCCCAAACTGGGGCCCACCATATCTGGCAAATCCCCAAGCACGGAAGACAGGGCAAAAGCACTTTCTGTATCCTCGCCCGCGCCGACATCTAGCAACCGCGAGATCAACTTGGACGACTGATTTCCCGCCGTCAGGATCCGCTTAAGATGCGGGCGAATGGACGGCGACACGGTCTTGTCCAATTCCGCCAAGGTCGCGGACCCATTGATGACTGACAAAAGATTGTTGAAATCGTGGGCCACCCCTGCAGTCAATTGGGCGATGGCTTCCTGTCTTTGCAGACGCACCAGGTCTTGGCGTAATTGATCTTCGCGTTCTTCTAGGGCCAGCCTATCCGTGTCGTCGCGTATGATAATGACCGCGCCACCGGCATTCAGATCGGTGATCGACACTTCATGGGTGACCGTCTGCCCTTCTGGCGTTTGTCGCCGCATCTGAACCAAAACACCGCTTCGGGTGGGGCGGTCTTCTTGCAGGTATTGTTGCTGCCATTTCCGCCCAAGGGCTGCGTTGGACGACGCAAACCCCATGAGCGTGGCAGCAGCAGAATTCACAAAAGTCAATCGACCCGTTTGATCTGATGTCGCAATCCCATTGGATGCCGCTTCAATGGCGCTTAGTCGTTGGGTCAACAGACTTTGGGCCGACCGCATCGCCGTAACATCCGTGGCGGACAGGACCTTTCCGCCATCTTGAAGCCCATTGACCCGCACCAAAGCGCTGCGACCGTCAGGCAAGTCTAGTTCAATGCCAGAAGGAATATCCGCCAGTTGGGCCAAGTCGGCGGATTTCAACAAAGATGTGGTGCGACCTGGGAAATCTTTGCAGCTTTTGAGGTATTCATCCCAATTCTGGCGAAACTGAGTCCCAATCGCCCACCCCAAATCTCCGGCCGGGAACAGGTCTGCAACCGATTGGTTCGCCAGGGCAACGTTGTCATCTTTGTCCAGAACCAAAAACGCATCCTCGGTCGCTTTTAGGGCGGATTCCATCCATCCGCGAATGCGGTCTCGATCTTCGGATGCGCGAATGCGTTCGGACACATCTGTCTGCGTGGCAACAAGGTTTTTGACTTGGCCGGACGCATCTTCCACTGGAAACAGGGTGAGTTCATTCCAAAAAAGTTCCCCGGATTTTCGTCGGTTGCGCAGCAAAAATCGACCGGATGTTTTGTCGCCCACGGCTTTGCGCAACCGCGCACGTTCTGGCGAATTTTCTGGTTCAGCAGACAAAAACCTGCAGTTTTGCCCCAAGACTTCGTTCGCCATAAATCCCGAAAGCTGTTCAAAAGCCGTATTGACATAGACCAGTGGAAATTTTGGGTCTTGCGCGTCTGCAATCGCAACCCCTGAAGACGAACGAGAAATCGTTGCCGCCAGCAAATCATTGCGTTCGGCAAGTTCGCTGTCGCGCAATGCTTGTGCCGCCAGACCCGACAATCGCTGAACAAGATCAACTTCGGTCTTTTGAAAGTGATGACCCGCCTGTTTGAAGGTCAACACCGCCAAGTCAGAGCGGACAGGAACAACAATCGCCGAAGTGTAGATTTTCAATACGTCAGGCAACGTGTCGAAAACCGTCAAATCCGAAATATTGCGGGTCCGGCTGAAAGGATCAAACGGAAGGGAAAGCACACTTTCAATCAACGATTTCGTGCTGGACGCGAGAATTTTCAACTTGGGTTCGTTGTGCGGGGCCACCAGCACAGTCAGCGCGGCGCCGAACTTCTTTTCGAAAGAAACAAAGATCGACGCCAAAGCTTCGCCCGCGCTGGACGTTTTCGAATAGGCTTCCAAACAGTCAATCAGGGTTTGCGAAGATGCAAGGACACGCGCTTCGCGTTCACGCAGGTGATGAAGCTCCAAAAGTGCTTCGCGCAGAAGTTCGTTGTCCGCCAAGTTGGATGATCCATAGCTGCTTCACCCAAACACTACGCAAGAGATCATAAGATTTCCATGGCGGTTTCCGGCGCCCAGCAACGGCCCTTGTTCGCCAAAGGTGAAGGCCCCTAAAAACGGTGCCCCCCCCAAAGCGTCATTCACACCCGCCACGACATTGGGCAGGTCTTCGCGCACGGCCAACATGCACCCGCCGCAGTAAATCATCAATGCGCCGGAAATATCAGTCTTTTGAAAGTTTCCGGCAGCACAGCTTAACGCAGCAACCCGCCCTGCCCGGTCAATCAATCCTTTTTTCGTGCCCACCAGGGATGTCAGTTCTTCACCTTCTGAAACGGTGGCAAACATGTGCAAAGCCCCGTCGGATGTGGACACTGCAGGATGGGCGGACAGGTAAAACGGCACGTCTCCGATGCTTGAAATCTTGCGTCCCAATGGCCACATTGTGCTTTCGGACAAGATCGACACGCTGTCTTGCGTTTCGCTGGCAACCGCGACTGCACCATTGGTCCATTCATTGTAAACGCGACTGGCGGGCTGGTTGTCGATTTCCAAAATTGCACGACCCGCTGTTTTGGTGACAGTGCCGGTATTTTGGGTCGGCGAGTATCCGTTTTGATAGGCAAACGAGATCGGACGCGACGAAAACAAAACAGACACGATGACGCCGTTGATTTCTTCGGTGCGCCCGTCAAACACGAACCACTTTCCGGTTACGTCATTGTCTGCCGCACTGCCGCCGATGATCGGGGTTTGGCGGCCGACGACGCTTTGAACACCTTCCAGCACCTGTTCTTCTGATCCGGGTGTCGCAGATATCCAAACCAAATCCGGTATTTCGCCCAGACGATCCGCCTGCACCAACGCCGCTTTCACAGCCGCTTCGCCTGCGTCCTGCGCCCCAAGCGAAAAAGACCGCATCCCCGTTCCATAGGCCCCATCTGGATCGCGAATGACAAATGCAGAATACCCATCACTTGGCCCAGCTTGGGTCATGGCCCCCAGACACGATGTTGCGCCATGCAAGTTCAGCCCCATGGGTTTAAGTTCTTTTGTGGACAGGTCGCGATTAAAATGAAGGGCGATGAAGTCGCCGCGCTTCACATCTTCATTCGACGTCAGCTCTGAAAGACTTTCGCCTTGAACCACTGTGATCTGCATCAACTATGTCTCCAAACTCTGAAGACCCTATTAGGCATTTGTGACAGATGAAATTGGCCAAAGGCATAGCGAACTATCCTTTGGTATAGTCTGTTGGACGATCAGTCTGGATAAGCTGCATCCGTCATGGCTTGGGCCAGCCCTTCATAGGTCTTTGACCACGCCGCTTTGTGGTCCGTCGAAAACTGGGCCCCCAGCAATTGTTCGAATGTTTGGATAAGTGCGGCCCCAACAGACCCGTATTGCGCCTTTTGAACCCCATAGGCCACGTGTCGTTTGGCCAAGTCCAGCGCTGCGGGCATCAATATGTCCGGCTCTTCCAGATGGTCCACAATGAATGACAAGGTGTCGGTCAATTTGCGACCCTGAAGATTCAGATCACCGACAAAAAGCGGTTTGCTGGAGGGATCCATGCGAAACAGATTGGCATAAAACGTCTGCGACGTGCGGCCGGGATCGGCTGCTGCAAGGGCCCAACTTGTTCTGATCAAATCCAGGTCCGAAAGATCTTGCGTCACAAAAGCCATCCTTTTTGCGGGGTCTGGCGCGCAAGGTCCTACAGTTTTGGGCCGACTGCAAGGATTGTTCACCAACACGGCAAAGCAATGGGTGCCTGGGGGATGGGCATTGCGTGTTTCAAAAACAAGCATCCTCACACCAGGCGGACGCAATGGCTTTTACGCGGGGCTGATCCTGTGGTGGTAAAGGTGGTCATAGTGCGGCTTCATCCGGCGATGCACGCGCCGCACGCGTTCGGGGGCGTCTGTCACTTCCACATACCTGCGCACCTGCGGCGTCAGGCCTGTGGATTGTGCCAAGTTCGCGTGAAACGATCCGCCATCCCACCAACTGTGGGCCGATGGATCACCGCCGGGTTCCCACGACATGGCTTCCGGCACAAACGGAATGTCCACTGCGTTGCAAAAGGCGGCCACCATGCGGTCCGGGTCTTCCAGCAGATCATCGCTGTCGATCACAGGTGGCGGCGCGCCGTTCAATGCGGTCAACAAGTCGAACAATGCGCGTTGTTCTGGAAAGCCCACCTCTAGTTCATCAAAGTCGGGCCACTTGTTGTAAACGCTGGAAATCGTTTTGGCCGGATCGCGGATCAAAAACGCATGGGTGAAATGCGCCAGAAACTCAGGCGTCCACATGTGGTTGATGTAGTGGGGGAAGTCTTTCAGAAAAACCGGGCCCTTTTGCGCGCGCGCTTGGATATCGTCCCAAACGCTTTCGATGGTCAGGCCCTTGGTGGTCTTCTCCCCCGCCTTGAAGCGTGGCCAAAGCGGGTCTTCGCCCTGGTACCAGGCCTCACCAAAGGGTTCGTGCAGGCAATCCAGGTCGCCGCGCTGGCGCATCATCCATTCAAACGCGGTGGACGTGGACCGGGGCACGGCCCAAAGTGCGATGATCTTATGCATGAAGGCCCTCCAACAGCTTGCTTTGTGGGGTGGTGGGGGCGATGCCCAGGTCTTTCATGATGCGCCAATACAGCGCCGTATCATGGCCAATCACTGGTTTGCCCAACTTCGCTTCCATCGCCCGGGCCAAGTGCAACGGGCGCTGCGGCAGGCCCCCGGGGCCGCTGCGGAAATTGCACATGCCGTTGATCAGATACGCATCAGCACCCGGGGCTTGGTCAGCGACATAGGAAAAGCTGCGGTCGAACAAGTCACCGTCAAAAATCCAACGCTTTGCGTTCACCGCGGCCTGATCAGGAAACCAGCCCTGATCGACGAAGTTGCCGGCCCAAAGCACGTCGAAGCCAGCTTCGTTCAAAAATCCCGCTGTGCCTTGCCACCAATCAGGCCAATGATACGCGCCATTTAACGCCACTTTTTCGACGTTCATTGCCCGCAAAGCTTCCACCATGGCGTAACCGGCCATGTGAAACCGGGTCGCGTATTTATCCGACAAATCGGCGCAGTGCTGGCGAATGCCTTCAACCCCCAGGCCGCTGGCATGCACCCAGTTGGACCCCACCTGCCCGCACACATCGACCCCGTTGCGCGCCATGCAGTGGACGAAGTCGTCCATCATGCCGAAGTTCGCTTTGCGCTGATCCAGCCCGTGGGCATAGTCCGGCACATGCAACATCCAGCCATGCACCCCGACCGTGTCCGGGGCCATGCGCAAAAAATCCGACGGGGCCGCGTCATAATCAAACGGCGGGCATGTAAAGCCCACTTGATGGGGGAACAGCTTTTGTTCGGGGGTCCACTGGGTTGGCATCATGGCAAATCGATCCCGTCTTTCATCCAGCGCTGCAAATGCATGACTGGGTGTTCTGAATTCACGCCGCCCTTGGGGTCCACCACCAACGGGCCGGGCGTGTAACCGCGCGAGTTCAGGCCGCGCTGCACGCTTTCCACCAGGTGGATATCCTCTTCCACGGTGGTTTCGCGGTCTTGGACGGCAAGGGCGCGCACCTTGGGGTCCTCTGCCCCGCCGACAGAATACCACCCGCGCCAAACCACCACGTGCCCCGCATCAATCGCGCGCCAATGATATGTGTTCAGCACGTTGCCGGGATAAACCTGGAACGAAAACATGGGCCAAAGAAACCAGCTGGAATATTCGTCAAAATGCGCAAAGCCAGACTGGATGTCATAGGTCATATCTGCCAGGCTTTGGCATTCGGTCGTGTGGCGCAGGCACATGCCCTGGGGCTGGATGTCGTATGTTTCGGGTTTGACCACGCCGCTGGCAAAGGTGGGATGGTTCAAGCTGCAGTGATAACATTCGGAATAATTTTCAACCGACACTTTCCAATTGCAGTTTTCGGGAATTTCCACCCATTCCAGCGGCTTCAATTCCGCCCAGTTGGGCACCCATTCTTCCAATTCGGAACGCGCACCGGGAAACCAGTCGTCCATGGGTTTGGCATCCGGGTCCAGGTTCACAAAGACGAACCCAAGGAATTCTTC
>JAHDDS010000116.1 GCA_020629235.1 Planktomarina sp. | reverse complement strand
TTTTTGCAGATTTCCTGCACGCGCTCCCAGTATCCTTCGGGCGGGACGATTACCCCGCCACCAGCGGTGATGGGTTCCAGAATCAGGCCGCCGACGGTTTCGGGGCCTTCGCGCAGGATGACGTCTTCGATGGCGTTGGCGGCGCGCAGGCCGTATGTTTCGCCCGCGCCCAGGTTGTCTTGCTCATGCTCCCGATATTCCAGGCAGTGTGGGACAGGGATGAAGCCTTCGGGGAAGGGGCCGTATTGCGCGTTGCGCTGGTGGTGGCCGCCGGCGGCCATGGTCGCAATGGTGGTGCCGTGGTAGTCGCGTTCGCGGAACAGGATTTTATTCTTCACCCCACCGTACTTCTTGTGGGCGATCTGGCGGATCATTTTGAAGCCTTTTTCGTTGGCCTCTGACCCGGAGTTGCTGAAATAGACGCGGGACATGCCCGGCATCTTTTCGATCAAACGTGTGGCAAAATTTGCGGCTGGGATCGTACCAGCGGCACCGGCGAAATAGTTCATCTTCAGAATTTGGTCGCGCACGGCATCCGCCATGCTTTCACGGCCATAGCCGACGTTGACGGTCCACACCCCGCCCGACACCGCATCCAGGTGTTCTTTGCCCGCTTGGTTCCAAACGCGCATACCTTTGCCTTCAACGATGATGTTGGGGTCCACGGTGTCGAACAATTTGTGTTGGATCAGGTGATGCCAGACGTGGGCTTTGTCGTTTGCCACAACTTCCGACAAGTCGTTTTGCAGTGCGCCGTCCATGGCGATCTCCTTCAAAGTGCGTGGGTTTTGCGTCAGCGAACGCGATAAGATACCAGCGCAGAAATGCGCTGAGTCCAATAGGGCCAGATTGAAAATTATTTTATATCCAAATCAGCCTGAAGACCGGAAAGGGCGGGCCCTTTGGGCCCGGCACCAAGCCTTGCCCTGCGCGGGCGCGCCAAAGGACGCTGTCCTTTGGAAACCTGAGGTATTTCCCCTCAGAGTGAAGGATCAATCGCGGTCTTCGCCGGCCAGCATCGCGTTGATCCATTTTTTGGTGGTGTCTGTTTTGGCCAAACGCAGGAATGCGGCACGTTCGCGATCGAACATGTCTTGTTCGGTGACTTGCAACGTGTCGTCGCTGTCGGTGTTCACGACAATGGTGGCGATTTCCATGGCGGTGGTTTTGTTGTGGGGCAGGAACCATTTTTTGGCGACGCCGTCGGACATGAAGTCATCCATCTTTTGCAGAATGGCTTTGCCGGGCAGGGTATAGGTTTGCGGTGCAGGCGGTGCGTAGCTTGCGGCCATTTCTGCGATCCAGGCTGTGGCTTGCGAAATAAGTTTATCGCGGTTCATGACGCTGCGGTCGCGGTCTGGCAGGAAGTAGCGCAGCTTGGTGGCCTGTTCCGGGCTTTCGCCCATTTTACCGTATCCGACTTGCATCCAAGCATTCCAGGCGGCGTCTTCAGGGGTGTTGCCGACGGACCAGCGTTCAAACGTAGTTTTGACACCGCCGCCGCCGGGTACAACGCCCACACCGGATTCCACCAGTCCCAGGACGGAGTTCGCGTGGGTCAGCAGGGCGTCGCAGTGCAAAAGGACTTCAAACCCGCCACCAAGGGACAGGCCAGACGGGGCACCGATGACGGGCACGTTGCAGTATTTTAATTTCGCGACGGCCTGTTGGAAGTCGTTCAGGAAGGCATCCATTTCATCCCAAGCTTCGCGTTCGATGAAGTCCGCAAAACGGTTCAGGTCCACGCCCGCGCTGAAGTGTTGGGCATCGTTGTGGATCAGGATGCCGTTGCCGGGGTTTTCGGCAGCGGCCGCGACGATTTCCATGCTTTCGCCGGTCAATGCGTTGGCCTTGGAGTGGAATTCCACCAGGCGAATATCGCCGGGCAGGTTCCAAAGGGACGCCGCGCGGTTTTGGGCCAGCGGCGTCAGGGTGCGGCGGGACAGGCTGAAGCGTTGGGTGCCTTCTGGCAACTGGACGGGCTTCAGCTTGGGCGCGCCATCGAAATTACGGACGTTCAGGGTGCCGCCTTTGGCCACATAAAACGGCCCCTGGTCGATGCTGGATTGCAGGGCCATGGGCACGTCGGCCCCAGCTTCCTTGGCCAAGGTGGCCACAGTTTCGGCCCCCAACGCATCAATCATTTCAAACGGACCGCGAATCCAGTTGAAGCCCATCTTCATGGCGTCGTCGATGTCTTGCGGGGTGGTGGTGACTTCGGGGATCAGATGTGCGGCATAAGACAGAACCCGGCCCAAGAAATTGCGGACGAAGCGCGCGTGCGGCCCGTCGCCTTCGATCATGGATGGCAGGGTTTCTTTGCTTTCCTGCATCAGCTCTGCCGCGCGTTGGGCCGCCGGGGGCAGGTCTTTCAC
This sequence comes from Planktomarina sp., assembly GCA_020629235.1. Classification (GTDB taxonomy): domain Bacteria; phylum Pseudomonadota; class Alphaproteobacteria; order Rhodobacterales; family Rhodobacteraceae; genus Planktomarina. The sequence goes on along the minus strand of JAHDDS010000116.1, from coordinate 963 downwards.
GCGTTGGCGGGTGGTGCCGTCCAGGTTGACAGCAACCGTGCCGTCTTCGCGGTAAAAGCCGCCCTTGCCAGATTTTTGCCCGGTGAAACCATCGGCGATCATTTGGTTGATCAGACCATTGGCGGGGTTGTTCGACCGGCCCACGGCGTGGAACACATCGTTTTCAGGCAATATGTCCCCCAGGGTATCCACCACGTCTGACATCAGATCGACACCGATCAGGTCATAGAGGCCGAACACCCCTGTCTTGGGGATGCCCATGGGGCGCCCCATCAGTGCGTCGGCTTCCTCAACGGTCAGACCCTGTTTGAACGCTTCGTCCATGCCCACTTGCAGGGCGAAAACGCCGACGCGGTTGCCCAGGAAGCCGGGGGTGTCGTTGCAGGGGACCACGCCTTTGCCCAAAACCTCGTCATTGAAGTGGGCCAGGCGGTCCATGACGTCTGCGCTGGTATGTTCACCGCGCACCAGTTCCAGAAGGCGCATATACCGCACGGGGTTGAAATAGTGGGTGATGGCAAAACGTTCTTGGAAATCTGTGCTGCGCCCTTCCACCAACAGCGAAATCGGGATGGTAGAGGTGTTGGATGTGACGATGCAATCGGCGCTGACGGTTTCTTCCAGCCGGGCATAAAGGTTTTTCTTCAGGTCCAAGCGTTCCACGATGGCCTCAACAATCCAGTCGCAATCCGCAAGTTTGGCAAAGTCTTCGTCGATGGTCCCGGTTGTGATGCGGTCCACATTGCTGCGTTGGTGCAGGGGGGCCGGTTCAGACTTCTGCAGCCGTTCCAACGCGTAATCCGTGGCGTCTTTGGTCAGGTCCAAAAGCAGCACGTTGTGCCCGGCATTGGCGATCTGGCCCGCGATGCCGGACCCCATGGTGCCTGCGCCGATAACGGCGATGTTTTTGAATGTCATATCAGCCACTCCCGCAATGATTTTGCAGGGGTAGCTGGGGGTTTA
>JAHDDS010000041.1:11232-21258 GCA_020629235.1 Planktomarina sp. | reverse complement strand
TTGTTGGCGGTTTCCGGGGCGGCCAGGCCTTTGACCGATCCCTTGCCAAACTCTGCCTGTTCTTCGCCTTTGGCAATGTTGCGTTCCACAGCGTAGCCCAAGAAGGACGCGATCGTGGCCCCGGCACCGGGCAGCACCCCGATGAAGAAGCCCTGGATCGACTGGCGGCCCACCACGGGGGCCATGGCTTTGGCTTCGGCGCGCGTGATGCGCAGGTCCTTGATTTCACCGCCATCGCCTTGGGCGGCTCGGCTGGGTTTCAGCACCAGGTACAGCGCTTCGGGCAGGGCGAACATGGCCATGGCCAGGGTGATGAACCCAAAGCCCGACTGCAAATCCATCAGCCCCATGGTGAAGCGGGGCGCATTGAATTGGGCGGTTTCCCCCACGGTGGCCATGATCAGGCCCAGGACCGTCATCAAAAGCGCTTTGCTGACCTGGCCGGTTCCGGCAAAGGCCGCGATGGCCGACAGCCCCACCACCATCAGCCCGAAGTATTCGGGCGACTGGAACAAAAGCGCGACGGACGACAACATGGGCGCAAACCCCATCAACAAAATCGCCCCGATGGTGCCGCCCGCAAAGCTGGCAATGGCGGCGATGGTCAGGGCCTTGCCCGCCTTGCCCTGGCGCGCCATGGGGTATCCGTCAAAACTGGTGGCCACCGTGCCCGCCACGCCCGGTGCGTTCAGAAGGATCGACGACGTGGACCCCCCGAAAATCGCGCCATAGTACACGCCAGCCAGCAAGATCAGCGCGGCTGATGGATCGCCGATGGTGATGGCCACTGGGATCATAATGGCGATGATGGACATGGGCCCTAGGCCCGGCAACATGCCGATGAAGGTGCCGATCAAACAGCCCCCGATCACCATGGCCAAGTTCTGAAACGACAGGGCGGTCTGCAGCCCCAGCAAGATACCTTCAAGCATGGCTTAACCCCCCAAAATGCCAGGCAACGGGCGCAGGAAGATCCCCAACACCACTTGCACCAGCCACCAAATGAACCCCGTGGCGATGGCCGACACCACGATCATCGCGATCCAGCGCCGTTCGCCCAAAATCACCGACCCGCCGATCAAAAACCCCATGGTGGACAGCAAAAACCCACCGGGCCGCAACAGCAGGGCATAGGCGGCCATCAAAGCCAACAACGCCAGCGCTTGCCCCAGTTTGTATTCATGCAAGCGCCGATAATCGATGTCGCCGATCTTGGCTTCGCCCTTTTCCAGACCCAGCAAGACGATCAAAGACAACAGCACCCCTGCGACAGACAGCACTTTGGGAAACGAGCTGGGCCAAACAGCGCTGCGCCGCATGATAGGGGGCATTTGGCTGTCCATGGTGAACCAGGCCGCGTATCCATAGGCCAAGCAGATGCCCAACAGGGCCAGGGCAATCCAACGATCAAGCGCCATGGCGCGGTCTCCTTTATTCGCGGTTTTTGGGGTGGTATGTCAGGGGCGTTGCCCCTCGGCCTGCGGCCTCACCCCAAGGTATTTTAGCTCAAAGTGAAGCAGATTTTTTCTTCACTTTGAGGTGAAATACCTCGGGGAGCGCGAGGGGCTGGCCCCTCGCACCCGTTGTTAAGATCAGAGGAAGCCCAGCTTCTTCATCAGATCGCCGATGACTTTTTCTTGGTCTTCCAAGAAAGATTTGAAGTCATCGCCGGGGTTGTGGATGTTCACCCAACCGTTGCGCGCGCGGACTTCTTCCCATTCGGGCGTGTCATACATCTTGGCGATGGCGTCTTGGTACATGGCCAGCTTGTCTGCTGGCAGACCCGGTGCCGCGAAGAACCCGCGCCAGTTGACGAAGGATGTGTCGATGCCCTGTTCCTTCATGGTCATGGCGCTGTCCATGGCGGCCACGCGTTCGTCAGCAGTCACACCGATGATCTTCACTTCACCCGCTTGGGCCAAGGCCACAGCTTCGGAAAAGCCGGTGGACAGGGCAGCGATTTCGCCCGACAGCAGGGCTGCCATGGCTTTGCCGCCTGCATCGTATGGGATGTACTTCACGTTCAGCGCGTCTTTGCCCGCTGCTTCCATCACCATGGCTGCCACCAAGTGGTCCATGCCGCCGGGAACGGACCCGCCGCCGATGGCTGTGCCTGATGGGTTCGCATCGTATGCGGCCACCAGATCAGCCATGTTGTTGATGGCGCTGTCTTTGCCCACGACCATGGCCGCGTAGTCACCGATGGTGCCGGACACCAGGGTCAGGTCACGGAAGTTGTGCGGGAACACGCCGGTCAGGGACCGGATCACGATGGGGGTGGAATTCACCATCAACGTGCCGTGGTTGCTGTCGGCGTTTTCGATCAGGAAGCCGATGGCCTTGCCACCGCCGCCGCCGGACATGTTTTCGTAGGACGCACTGCCCACCAAGCCAGACTTGGTCAGGGCTTCACCCGTGCCGCGGGCTGTGCCGTCCCAACCGCCACCGGCGCCGCCGGGAATCAAGAAGTGGATGCTGTCCACAACTTGGTGGCCACCTGCCAATGCGGGACCTGTCAGGCCCATGGCAGCAACAGCTGCGATCAGGGCGCGACGGCCCAGTTTGAATGTTGTCATTGTATCCTCCCGATTTGACAACGGCCCACGTTGGGGCGCAGATGTTTGAAGTAAACATGACAACCTGACACCCACCTGTCACCCATGCAGAATTGTATAAAACGCCATGAAGTTCCTTCTGGTTGAAGACAGCGAGGCCCTGGCCCATGCCGTGTCATCGCGGATGCGCCAAGACGGCCATGTCATTGATCATGCGGCAAATTTGGCCGATGCCAGGGCCTTTGTGGCGGGCACGGAATACGATCTGATCTTGCTGGACATCATGCTGCCTGATGGGGACGGTCGGGCGTTCCTAAAGCAGCACCGCGCCAGTGATTTGGACACGCCGGTGATTGTTTTGACCGCCCGCAGCCAGGTTTCCGACAGGATCGATTCGTTGGATCTGGGGGCAGATGACTATATCACCAAGCCTTTTGATCATGCCGAACTGGAAGCCCGCTGCCGCGCGGTTCTGCGCCGCACATCGGGCCAAGCGCAAACCACCATCGCCATGGGCGGCCTGGTCTTTGATCCCGTGGCGGGCCAATTGACCGTGCGCGGTCAGGATGTGGCCCTGCGCAATCGTGAACTGCGACTGTTGGAAGTGTTCTTGAACGCCCCCGGCCAACTGTTTTCCAAGCAAAAGCTGACCGACCGGTTGTTTTCATTTGACCACGACGTGTCCGAAAACGCGATAGAGGTGTATGTGGGCCGCCTGCGCAAGCACCTGGAACAGTCAGATTTGAAGATCACCACATTCCGCGGGTTGGGGTACCGGCTGGACCATGGATGATGTGGCGATATCAGGATCACTGCGCCAGCGCTTGATGTTTGGCCTGGTGCTGGGGGCTGCGGTCTTGGGGGTCATCCTGTTTTTTGCGGTTCGCAGCTATGCCACCCAGGTGGCGCAGCGGGGCCAAGACGGCATCTTGGCGGCGTCAGCGGCGTCGATCCTGGATGCTGCCAGTGTCCGCGGCGGGGTGGTGGATTTGGACATTCCGATTTCGGCCTTCACCATGTTGTCGACGCCCGCCGATGACAAAGTGTTTTACGCCGTGCGCCAGGACGGGGCGTTTTTGACGGGCTATCGCGATTTGGCGGGACCGGCGGCGGGGGACGGCGGGCAGGCGCGGATGCAGTCGTTTGAATTTCAGGGCGATCCAGTGCGGGCCGTGACCGCCAGCCGCACTTTGATTGGATTGCAAACCCGGTCGGCCATCACCGTGACGCTGGCGCAAACCCAGGACGCTTTGGCGGTGACCTTGCAACAGATTTCCCGCAATGCGGCGTTTTTGGGGTTCGGGTTTTTCGCTTTGGCGGTGGCGCTGTCCTATGTGGCGGCCAACGCTGCGATCCGGCCCCTGGAACGGTTGACCGACAGCGTGGCCCGGCGCGGCCCGCAAGACCTTAGCCCGTTTGAAAAGCCGGTCCCGGCAGAAATGGGGCCATTGGTGGGATCGCTCAATTCCTTGATGGGGCGGTTGGATATGTCCTTGCAGCAGTCTGAAGATTTCATCGCCGAAGCCGCCCACAGGGTGCGCACGCCCCTGGCCACGGTTCGATCCTATGCCGAAGGGATGTTGCAGCGGGTGGACCGCGCTGAAAATCGCACGGCGGTGCGGTCTATGGTGCGCGCGATCGACGAAAGCAGCCGGGCCGCCGGGCAGTTGTTGGATCATGCCATGATCACCTTTCGCGCGGATCACTTGGAAAGCCAGCAGATCGACTTGGTGGACCTGGTGCAGACCCAAGTGACCCAACTGTCGCCCATTGCAGATATGAAGGACCTGGAACTGCGGCTGCATGCCGATGGCGCGGTCCCGTGCCAAGGGGACGCGATCTTGATCCAAAACGCCGTGCGCAACCTGATCGACAATGCGCTGAAATATGCCCCAGCAGAAAGCGTGGTGGACTTGACTGTGACAGCCACCCCGCGCCCCACGGTGGTGGTGCGCGACCAAGGCCAGGGGTTTCCCCCGGACAATTTGGACACCCTGGCGCTGCGCTTTCAACGCGGCGACAATGCCAAGGGCACCATCGGGTCGGGCCTGGGGCTGACCATCGCCCAAGATGTGGCCCAGGCCCATGGCGGGTCACTGGTGCTGGCCAACCAAGACACGGGGGGCGCATGCGTTACCTTATCGCTTTGATATTTGCCCTGTGGGGGGCTGTCGCTTCCGCCCAAGATTGGGAAGACCGCCGCGTTTTCAACCCCGGCGCATCGGGGCCTGTGCTGCGCATTTTGTCCAGCACCGACACCGCCATCTTTGCGCCGCTGATCGACGCGTTTGTGCAAGACAACCCCACCGTGGGGGTGGAATATTTCGTCACCAATACGGGCGACATAGACCGCCGTTTCCGCGCGACCCCCAAAGGGTTCGACATTGTTGTGTCGTCGGCCATGGACCTGCAGCTGAAATTGGCCAACGACGGATTTGCCTTGGCCTTGCGGGATGTGGACCACCCGCCTTGGGCGCAGTGGCGGCGCAGCCTGTTTGCGTTCACGGCCGAACCGGCGGCGATTGTGATCAACAAGGCGGCCTTTGCGGGCCATGCGGTGCCCCAGACCCGGCAGGATCTGATCGCGGCTTTGCGCGAACGGCCTGAACAGTTTCGCGGGCGCGTGGGCACCTATGACGTGCGGCAATCGGGGCTGGGGTATCTGTTTGCCACGCAGGATTCCCGCGCGTCCGAGACGTTTTGGCGATTGATGCAGGTGATGGGCGGATTGGACATGCGCCTGTATTGCTGTTCGGGGGCGATGATCGACGACCTGACCGATGGCACCATCGCCGTGGCCTATAACGTGTTGGGCAGTTATGCCGCAGCGCGGGCGGATGGGGCCGACGCCGTGCAGGTGATTTTGCCGTCGGACTTTCAAACCACCATGATGCGCACGGCCATGGTGTCTGCACAGACCGGCCAACGCGACGCAGCGCGTCTGTTCATCTTGCACCTGATTGCCCCCACCACGGGCGCAGATGTGTTGCCCTTGCCGCCCCTGCCCAGTGGCACGTCTGACCGGGGCACCATCGCTTTGGAACCCGCATTGTTAACCTTTTTGGACAAGCTGAAACGCCAGAAGTTCCTGTCCGAATGGGAAGACGCCGTCATTCAGCAATAGGACAGATATGGCCAGCACAGTCTTGATACCGTCGGGCGCCCTGGGGTTGGGCTTTTCCGCAGATGCTTTGGCCCGGGGGGTCGCGGCTGGTGCCGATGTCATCGCCATCGACGGCGGGTCCACCGACAGCGGCCCGCATTACTTGGGCACAGGCACCAGCAAATACGCCCGCGCGCGCACCAAGGCGGAATGGGGGCAGATCATGGCGGCCCGTGCGCAGTTGGGGGTGCCGCTGATCATCGGCACAGCGGGCACATGCGGGGCCGACAGCGCGGTCGATTGGCTGGTGGATATCACCCGGGACCTGGCCCAGGACCGGGGCGAACGGTTGAAAATTTGCACGGTCAAATCCAACCAGCCCGCCCAAAGGGTGAAAGCCGCGTTGGCGGCGGGCCGCATCCAGGCCCTGGCCCCAGAACAACCGCTGGACGACGCATTGCTGGACCAATGCACCAACATCGTGGCCTTGGCCGGGGTGGAACAGATCCAACACGCGCTGAACACAGGCGCTGACATCATCATTGCGGGCCGCACCACCGACACTGCCGTCATCGCCGCCCACCCCATCGCGCAGGGGGCCGATGTGGGGGCGGCTTGGCACGGGGCCAAGATCGGCGAATGCGGGGCCTTGGCCACCACCCACCCGGCGTCGGGTGTGATTGCCATCAGCTTTGACGACACCGGCTTCACCATCACCCCCATGGCGGACGGGGCCCAGGCGACCCCGCGCACCGTGTCGGCGCATATGCTGTATGAAAATTCCAACCCCTTTGTGCTGTATGAACCGGGGGGGCATTTGGATGTGACGGGTGCCAAGTATTCGGCGTTGGACGACAAGACCGTGCGGGTGGAAGGCAGCGCCTGGGTGGCGACCCACCCCTATACCGTGAAGCTGGAAGGGGCGCGGTTGGCGGGGTATCAAACCCTGTCCCATGTCCTGGTGCGCGACGCGAAGTATGTGGCCCGGATCGACGAATGGTTGGCCAAAGTGCGGGCGGGCTTTTTGCGCGATCACCCCGATTTTGACACCGCCACCTGTTCCATCGAATTCCGCGTTGTGGGCCAATCCGCCACCCTGGGGGAATTGGAAACCCGGCGCGCGGCGCTGCATGAAGTGGGGATCATCACCGTGGTGACGGCCCCCACCCAGGCCCAAGCCACCGACATCGCGCGGGCGTTGAATCCGGCCTTGCTGCACCTGCCGCTGGAAGACGGCGAACCGATGCCCACCTTTGCCTTTCCGTTTTCGCCGGCCGAAACGGAACGGGGGGCGATCTATGAATTTTGTTTGAACCACACCATGGCCCTGGACGATCCGTTGCAGGCCTTTGCCTTTGAAGAATTGGAGGTGGGCCCATGACCCCGCTGCGCGATCTTGTCACCGGGGTGCGGTCCAAAAATGCCGGGCCGTTTTGGGTCACCATCGACGTGTTTTGCCGCCAAGACGGCAGCTTTGCCGACCTGTGCCGCCGGGTGGACACGGCCCAAGTCGCCGCCCTGTTTCAGGTGGACGAAGCGGCGCTGTTGCGGTTCGACATGGCCGATCTGGATGTCATCAAGTTCAGCCTGCCGCGCCCCAACGTGCAGGGCACGCGGATGGACCGCGACATGCACGGCGCGTCCTTTGCCCAACTGCTGGCGGAAATGCCGGTATCTTGAAAAGGCCAGTACCTTGAAAACGCCCGGGGCTTAGTCTTGCCAAGGTGTGCTGTGCTGCGCCCCTATACCGCGTCCCGTCCGTGGGCGGCGGTCAGGTCTAAATCCGGCCCCAAGGGCACCACGCCTGTGGGGTTAATGGTGCGGTGGCTTTCGTAGTAATGGCCTTTGATGTGGTCCATGTTCACCGTGTCCGCGATCCCAGGCATTTGGTACAGGTCCCGCAGATATCCCGACAAATGCGGGTAATCGGCGATGCGGCGCAGGTTGCATTTGAAGTGCCCGACATAGACCGCATCGAAACGCACCAAGGTGGTGAACAACCGCCAGTCTGCTTCCGTCACCTGCGTGCCCACCAAATACCGCTGCGTCGACAGCCGGTCTTCCAACCAATCCAGCGTGTCAAACAGCGGTGTGAACGCCGCGGCATAGGCGCTTTGGGTCGTGGCAAACCCGCATTTGTACACGCCGTTGTTCAGCGTGTCGTACACCCGGTCGTTCACCGCATCGATGTCCGCGCGCAGGGCTTCGGGGTAATAATCCCCGGCCCGCGCGCCGATGCCGTCGAAGGCGGAATTGAACATGCGAATGATCTCGGCGCTTTCGTTGGACACGATGGTGTTTTGGGCGGTGTCCCACAAGACAGGCACCGTCACCCGGCCTGAATACTGGGGATCGGCGGCGGTATAGATTTGGTGCATGAAGTCAGCCCCCTGGACCGGGTCCGCCACCACGCCGGGGCCGGGCGCGAAGGTCCAGCCTTGGTCCAGCATCAGCGGGTTCACCACGGACACCGAAATCATGTCCGTCAGCCCCTTTATGGCGCGAAAGATCAGGGTGCGGTGCGCCCAAGGGCACGCCAAAGACACATAGAGATGATACCGCCCCGCTTGGGCCTTGAACCCTGCATTCCCCGACGGTCCGGCGCTGCCATCCGCAGTGACCCAGTGGCGAAAGCCCGCGTCTTGGCGTTTGAACGCCCCGCCTGTGGATTTGGTGTCGTACCATTGGTCGACCCATGTGCCGTTTTGCAGAAGTCCCATCCCGTGTTCCTTTATCCGCTGATTGCCATCACAGGCTGACCGTGATCCCGCCATCCACAAACAGGGTGTGGCCGTTCACGAAGCTGGATGCCGCCGATCCCAAGTATATGGCCGCGCCCACCAATTCGTCCACGTTGCCCCACCGCCCGGCGGGCACGCGATTTTCCAGCCAACTGTTGAAATCGGGGTCGTCCGACAGGGCCTTGTTCAGCGGTGTCAGGAAGTACCCCGGGGCAATGGCATTGCAGTTCAGCCCGTATTTCGCCCAATCGGTGGCCATGCCCTTGGTCAGGTTCGACACAGCCCCTTTGGTGGCGGTGTAGGGCGCGATGGTGGGGCGGGCCAGGGCAGATTGCACGCTGGCGATGTTGATGATTTTGCCCGCGCCGCGCCCGATCATGTGGCGGGCCACCGCTTGGCCCACGTGGAACACGCTGGCGATGTTGGTTTGCAGCAGGGCCTCGAACGCGTCTGCGGGAAAGTCCTGCAATTCGGCCCGGTGCTGCATACCTGCGTTGTTCACCAGAATGTCGATGGGGCCGTGGTGTGCTTCAAACCCGTCGATGGCGGCGCGCACAGCTTTGGCGTCCGTCACATCAAACGCCAGCGCCACCGCCCCGTCGATGGTTTGGGTGGCCGCGTCCAGCTTGGCCGTGTCGCGCCCGTTCAGCACCACCTGTGCGCCCGCAGCGGCCATGCCTTGGGCCAGGGCCAGGCCGATGCCTTGGCTTGATCCGGTGATCAAGGCGCGTTTTCCAGACAGGTCAAACAGGCTGAGAGACATAGGGCGTTCCTTCAGGGCATTTCTTTGGGCGGGGCGTGATCCACCGCTATCGGTTTTTGATTGCGTTGGGCAAGGGGGGGTGTAGCTTTGGTTCAACACCCAAGGGGGACACCATGGCGGGCAGATTGACGGGAAAACGGGTTTTGGTGACGGCTGCGGGCCAGGGCATCGGGCGGGCCAGCGCCTTGGCCATGGTGGCCGAAGGGGCCCATGTTTTTGCCACCGATGTGGATGAAAACCTGCTGGACGCCCTGCCGCGTGACGGCACCATCGAAACCTTCGTGATGGACGTGCGCGACAAAGCCAGCGTGGACGCGGGCGTGGCCCAAGCCCGGCCCAACGTGCTGTTCAACTGCGCGGGCTTTGTGCACCACGGCACGGTTTTGGACTGCAACAGCCAGGACTGGGACTTCGCCTTTGATCTGAACGTCAAATCCATGTTCCGCACCATTCAGGCGGCGCTGCCGGGCATGGTGGACGGGGGCGGGGGATCCATCATCAATATGTCGTCGGCCTGTTCGTCCATCATCGGGGCGCCGAACCGCTTTGCCTATGGCACCACCAAGGCGGCTGTCGTGGGGCTGACCAAATCGGTGGCGGTGGATTTCATCAAAGACGGCATCCGCTGCAACTGCATTTGCCCCGGCACCGTCGAAAGCCCCAGTTGGCACGAAAGGGTCAAGGCCCTGGGGGACCAGATGGGCAGTTACGACAAAGCGTTGGAGGCTTTCGTGTCCCGCCAGCCCATGGGCCGTGTGGCCACCGCAGATGAAATCGCCGCCCTGGTGGTGTACCTGGCCAGCGATGAAAGTGCGTTCACCACGGGCCAGGCCCATGTGATTGATGGCGGATGGTCGGGGTAAG
>JAHDDS010000041.1:0-11132 GCA_020629235.1 Planktomarina sp. | reverse complement strand
AGTGCGTTCACCACGGGCCAGGCCCATGTGATTGATGGCGGATGGTCGGGGTAAGGCCCTTCACCTTCGACGGTTTGGGCGCTAACAGTGCGGCCAACACCACCAGGACAGTGCCATGACCCAAAAGATGAAGCCCGAAGACCTGCGTTCGCGCAAATGGTTCAACAATCCCGACAACCCAGAAATGACCGCGCTGTATCTGGAACGGTATCTGAACTATGGCCTGACGCGCGAAGAACTGCAGGGCGGCAAGCCGATTATCGCCATTGCCCAGACGGGCAGCGATCTGTCGCCGTGCAACCGCCACCATATTGAGCTGGCCAAGCGCGTGCGCGACGGGATTATCGCGGCGGGCGGTATCCCGCTGGAAGTGCCGGTCCACCCGATCCAAGAAACCGGCAAACGCCCCACGGCGCTGCTGGACCGCAACCTGGCCTATCTGGCGTTGGTAGAAGCCTTGTACGGGTATCCCATCGACGGGGTTGTGCTGACCATCGGGTGCGACAAGACCACCCCCGCCTTGTTGATGGCGGCGGCCACGGTGAATATCCCCGCCATTGCCCTGTCCGTGGGGCCGATGTTGAACGGCTGGTGGAACGGCGAACGGGCCGGGTCCGGCACCGTGATTTGGAAGGCCCGCGAATTGGTGGCCAAAGGCGATATCGACGACGACGGGTTCATGGAAATCGCCGCCGCGTCCGCCCCATCGGTGGGGTATTGCAACACCATGGGCACCGCCACCACGATGAATTCCCTGGCCGAAGCCTTGGGCATGCAACTGCCCGGGTCGGCGGCCATCCCCGCGCCGTACCGCGAACGGGGCCAGATTTCATACGACACGGGCCGCCGCATCGTTGACATGGTGTGGGAAGACCTGCGCCCGTCCGACATCATGACGCGTGAAGCATTTGAAAACGCCGTGGTGGTGAATTCCGCCATCGGCGGGTCCACCAACGCACCCATCCATTTGAACGGGATCGCCAAGCACCTGGGCATTGAGTTGACCAATGACGATTGGCAAAGCCTGGGCCACCACGTGCCGCTGATCGTGAACCTGCAACCGGCGGGCAAATACCTGGGCGAAGATTACCAACGCGCGGGCGGGGTGCCGGCTGTGATCGGCGAACTGATCGCCGAAGGCATGTTGCCCCACCCAGGCGCCATCACCGCCAATGGGCGTACGATGCAGGACAACTGCGGCGACAAACGCACCACCAATGACGATGTGATCATGACCGTCAAATCGCCCTTGGTGGCGGAAGCTGGGTTCATCAATCTGTCGGGCAATTTGTTTGACAGCGCGATTATGAAAACATCCGTGATTTCGGACGAATTTCGCGACCGGTATCTGTCCAATCCCGATGACCTGAACGCCTTTGAAGGGCGCGCGGTGGTGTTTGATGGGCCGGAAGATTACCACCACCGCATCGACGACCCGTCCGAAGGCATCGACGAAACGTGCGTTTTGTTCATGCGCGGCGCGGGCCCCAAAGGATACCCCGGCGGGGCAGAGGTGGTGAACATGCGCGCCCCGTCCTATCTGCTGAAGCAAGGCATTCGCGCCTTGCCTTGTGTGGGCGACGGGCGGCAGTCGGGCACATCGGGGTCGCCGTCGATCCTGAACGCCAGCCCAGAAGCCGCCGATGGGGGCGGGCTGGCCCTGGTGCAAACGGGCGACCGGGTGCGCATCGACCTGAACACATGCACCGCCAATATGCTGGTCCCCGAGGCAGAGTTGAAAGACCGCGCCGCCGCCCTTCTGGCCGCAGGGGGATATGCCATGCCCGAAAGCCAGACGCCGTGGCAGCAGTATTTCCGTGAAATGGTGGGCCGCCTGGACGAAGGCATGACCCTGCGCGACGCGGCCAAGTACCGCGATGTGGCGCGCACCCATATGCCGCGCGACAATCACTGATCCCCCCATCCCCAGCAGAAAGGCAAGCACATGAAACTTGTACGATACGGCGACCAGGGCATGGCCCAACCCGGCATCATCGACGACCAAGGCGTGCTGCGCAGCTTGGCGGGGTACATCGAAGACCTGACCCCCGACCTGTTGGGGGACGAAAGCCTGGACTGGTTGCGCAGTTTTGACACCGACAGCTTGATCGCCGTGGAAGACAACCCCCGGGTCGGCGTGCCCATCGCAGGGTTCGGCAAGTTTTTGTGCATCGGGTTGAACTATTCCGATCACGCGGCAGAAACCGGGGCCGCCATCCCCGAACACCCCATCCTGTTCTTCAAAGCGAATTCGGCCATCGTGGGGGCCAATGATGATGTGGTGATGCCGCGCGGGTCCACCAAGTCCGATTGGGAAGTGGAACTGGGCGTGGTGATCGGGACCGAAGCGAAGTACGTGTCCAAAGAAAATGCCCTGGATTACGTGGCTGGATATACCATCGTGAACGACGTGTCTGAACGCCATTTTCAAACCCAGCTGACCGGGCAATGGACCAAGGGCAAATCCTGCGACACATTCGGCCCCACCGGCCCGTGGCTGGTGACGCGCGATGAAATTCCGGACCCCCAGAACCTGTCCATGTCGTTGGATGTGAACGGCCAGCGGATGCAGACGGGCCATACGTCCACCATGATTTTCACCGTGGCGGAAATCATCGAACACCTGTCCCAACTGTTTACGCTGCACCCGGGCGACATCATCAGCACGGGCACACCGCCCGGCGTGGGCATGGGCATGAAACCCGATCCGGTGTTTTTGAAACCCGGCGACGTGATGGAACTGACCATCGAAGGGCTGGGCACGCAACGCCAAGTGGTGCGCCAGGACGCCTGATTTATTGGGGTCAGCCCAATAAACCCTTGACAGTTCGGGCCAGACACGGTGCCACTTGTCCTTGCGTCACGTGTTGGCGCAGGACAACTTTGAGATGGCCGTCGTGTTGCAGACGTCGTTGATACATGGGTTCCAAAACGGGACCACCTTGTCACCAGGCCGTGCCTTTCACGGCATGCGCGCCCCCCACGCCGCCACCGTTCAGTTTGTCGACCCCCGCGCGGCTGTGCGGTTGACAGTCCAGCCGGGCGATACCCTGGCGCTGACGGGCTTGGATGTGGACACAACGCCTTGGATCGTGGCTGTGGGCCCAGACGGGGCCGATGCCTTGGCCAGCTTCGGCTTGCCCCCGGGCCAGGCGTTGGACACAGCGTTGTTCGACAGCAGGGCGTTCTTGGGGTGGGTCAGTGCCAATGGTGGGGCGGCTGTGCCCCAAGGCGCTGCCATCACATCGGACGAAGACCTGTTGGTGCTGTCCGCCACCGCCGCCTGCGACATGTGGATCATCAACCCAAGCCCCGTGCAGTCCCACGTGGACGGCCATTCCACCGGGGCGTTCCGGGTGCATGTGCAGCGGGCGGTGCAGTCAAACTTGCTGCTGCCAGACCCCCTGGGCGAAATCCGCGAAGAATTCACCATCCCCCGCGCCACCGCCAAAGCATACCGCTTGAACAAGGGCGAATACGTTCAGGTCATCGATGTGGCCGGTCAGCAGTGTTCGGACTTCATGGCATTCCGGACCGGGGGCCTGGACGCGGGCGAAGAACAGATGATCGACAGCACCGTCACCCGGTCCATGGTGGGGGGCGCGTACCCGGGGCCAGGGCTGTTCGACAAATTCTTTGACCAGAACATGCGCCCCCTGTTGAACGTGGTGCAAGACACGGTGGGGCGGCACGACACGTTTGCCCTGGCCTGTACCGCACGGGGGTACGAAGAACGCGGCTTTCCGGGTCATGTGAACTGTTCGGACAATATCTCTAATGCGATGGACCCGTACGGGGTAAAGGCCCGGCCCGCGTGGCCGGCCATCAACTTCTTCTTCAATTCCTGGATCGATCACGCCGACAACCGCATTCAGACGGAAGAATCCTGGTCGCGCCCGGGCGATTACGTGGCGATGCAGGCGATGGATGATCTGGTGTGCGTGTCCACCGCGTGCCCAGACGACGTGGACCCCATCAACGGCTGGAACCCCACCGATGTGCACGTGCGCATCTATAAAGAACAGGCCCCCATTCGGCGGGCTGTGGCGTACCGCGAAAAGGAAGACGCGCCCATGACCCTGTCCCAGAATTCGGCGTTCCATCCCGCCACATCCAAGCTGACCACGCAGTACGCGCCCGCGCGCGATTTGTGGTTGCCCAGTCAGTACCCTGGGGTCGGAACGCTGGGGGAATATTGGGCCTGTCGCAATGCCGTGACGGTCCAAGACCTAAGCGGTTTGCGCAAATACGATATCCTGGGCCCTGACGCGGAAAAGCTGCTGCAAAGGGCCACCACCCGCAACGTGGCCAAGCTGCCCCAGTGGCGCGGGCACTATACCTTGATGTGCGATGACCAAGGCGTGTTGATCGACGACGGCACCCTGTTCCGCCTGGCCCCCAACGTGTTCCGCTGGTGCTGCGGGACAGAGGAATCTGCCCGCCACATGACTGCCCTGGCAGACGGCATGGACGTGCGCATCCACGACATGCGATCGGCCTTGCCCAACCTGGCGATCCAAGGGCCGAAGTCCCGCGATCTGATGCGCAAGATTTGCTTTACCCAGCCCCATGTGCCGGCCTTGGACGACGTGCGTTGGTTTGGGGCCACCGTGGCCCGCATCGGCGACCGCGAAGGCGCGCCGTTCATGCTGGCACGGTCAGGATACACCGGCGAATTGGGGTACGAAGTATTCTGCGCCCCAGACGATGCCGTGACCCTGTGGGACGCCATCATGGACGCAGGCCAAGACTTCGGCATCGAACCCATGGGCGGCCACGCCCTGGACATCATCCGCATCGAAGCGGGGCTTGCCGCCGCCAACGCCGAATTTGCCACCGACGTGGATGCTTGGGAAGCGGGCCTGGGATTTGCTGTGGATATGAAGAAGACCGATTTCGTGGGCCGCGCCGCGTTGGAACGCAACAAGCTGGCCCCGCGCCGCGCGTTAAAGGGCATGTTGATGGACAGCGATGACGTGCCCGCCCACGGCGCGCATATCTTCCAAGGCGAACGCCCCGTGGGGGTGGTGACATCGGCCACCCGGTCGCCGATGTTGGAACGCGCCATCGCCATGGTCCGCCTGGCGATCGAGGTTTCAGACACAGGCACCAAGCTTGAAGTGGGGCAAATGGATGGGCACATGAAACGCCTGTCCGGCACGGTCTGCGATGTGCCCTTTGTGGACCCCACCCGCGAACGGGCCCGGGCCTGACGCTTAATCTTCAGGCAGGGTGTCAGGTTTTAGGTCACGCGCGGGGTCCGGCGTGTCGCCGTCTTCATCCGCCAAGACCGTGTCCACCAGCGTTTGGGCGTGGTGTTGGGCCGTCTGGTGCGTCGCGGCATTCACCGCTTGTGCGGCGACGCGCAAATGCCCGCCGGTGAAGGTGGGGTTCACCGCCACGGTTTGACCGGGCAGGGCGCCCGCGCGGATCACGTTTTGCGCCACCAGCTTATCCTGGATCGCGTTTGCCACGGCGGGGGGCACGTTCAGCGACTGCGCAATCAAAGACGCGCTGCCGTTGTTTTGCGCCTTGGCGATGGTTTTGGCCCACATCAGATCAATGGGTTTGATGGCAGGTGCGGCCGTGGCCAAGCCCGCTGGCAACAGGGGCAGGGCGGCGCTGGCGGCCATGGATTTGGCAAAGTCGCGTCTGTTCATGAATATGATATAGGCGGTGCGGCCCAAAATTACGAGGTTTGCGCGCAGGGCAGCCAAGGTCCGAAGGGGGGGCGCAAAGCGCCGCCCCGTGGGGGCGGACCGGCGCTGCCCGGTGGTTCCACCGGGCGGGGTGCGTCGAAGGAAGAAAAGTTAATTTTCCCTGACCCCACCGACCGCATCGAAATTTTTCCGCTTTTTTCGAAACAGGCAGGCCTGGATTCAACGGCTTAGGCGAATTTGTTTCGCGTGCGAAACATTTGGATTTCGCCCCAGACACGCCCTGTCACGCCCCGCCGCCCCAAGGGCGCGCGCGAATCAGATCATTTCAATCACGTCTTTATCAATGGCCAACACGTATCCCCGCCGGGCCACGTTCTTCACCAAAAGCTGGCTGATCAATTGGTTGCCCAACGCGTCGCGCAAGCGTTTGATGCGCACGGCGCCCGCGGCCTCTTCACACTCGGACGCGGATTTGCCGCTGATCACGCCTTCCAAAGCGGCCCCCGACAGAATGTCCCCGTCCATGCGCGCTTCGGCCAAGACAGACAGGGTTTCCAAGGCGGCTTCGGTCAATTTGTATTCTTGGTTGTTCAAAATGGCGATGTTTTCTTCCCGGCTGATCAGCAAGGACGATATCTGCAGGCCCGATGCTTCGATCTTGGCCATGCGCCGGTTCAGCGTCACCAGCATCACCAAAAACACCAGGGCCGCCACCAACAGCGCCGTGGCAAAGACCAACAGCACAAAGATCACCACCCGGTAACTGGCCAGCGTGTCCGAAAACGCGGTGCCGGACTGGGCCAATATTTCCAACAGCCGGATTTCGCCGCCGCTGGTCAGGGCATCGTTTTCCACAAAGATCCGTTCGACGCGGGCGTTAAAGGCATTGGCATCGGGCAGCGTCAGCAACAGCCATGCGCCCGCCAGCACCAAGATCACCACGATGGCAATCAGGCCCAAGGTTATGATGCGTCCGCTGCTGCGGCGCACCTCAGAAGCGGAGGAAATACGCACCGGCGTTCGATTGCTCCTGCTGTGTGGGGGTGTCTTGGCTGGTTTTCACGATGTTCAGCAGGGTCCACCCATTGGGGGCAAGCCGCGCGTTCACCGCAGCGCTGGCGGGACCCGGCGCGCAGGCGGCATCGTCAATCTGCATGATCCCGAAGTGCAGCTGCAATGGATCGTCCTGCTTGGCCTTGTAATGGGCAAAGCACGCGGCCTGGGCCGTTCCCGCAGCGAAACAAAGGGTCAGGGTCAAAAGAACATATCTCATGCCCGCGACATTGGCCCAGGGGCGGGGGTTATTCAATAACCGCCGGGGCGATATGCGATAACCGCGCGGCGAAATTGCCTGACACGTCCGGGCGCGCCCATCCTTTCCCCATCACGCCAGCCTTGGAAAGGACACACCATGCGAACCTTCATACTGACCACCACCTGCGCGGCCCTGGTGTCGCTGTCTGCCGTCAGCCCGGCTGTGGCCGAACAGCGCCCGCGCGATGTTTTGGTGCCGCTGCTGCTGGGGGGATTGGCGATCTATGCCATCAAAGAACGCAAAGACCGCAAGCGCCAGCAGGCCCCCGCGACGCCGGCGCCGGCACAGGTTGACCGCAAGGTTTTGCCCGCCGCCTGTTACACACGCGTCAACACCTGGGATGGGCGCGTGGGCCTGTTCGGGGGGCGGTGTCTGCAGCGGCAGTACGCCCATGTGGATCACCTGCCGCGCCAGTGCCGCACGCGCATTGAAAATGCCCAAGGCAAGGTGCGGCGCGGGTACGCTGCGCGCTGTTTGCGCCACTTCGGATATCGGATGAGTTCCCGCTAAGGCGTAAGCCTTAAGTCGGGTTTGGGGGGAACGGGTGTTGGACATGGGTCCCGTTCCCCCCTTTGACTTGCGGATGTTTCGCTGCGGGACTACGCCTGACCCATGCCGGATTTTTCGTTTGAAACCGCATTGATCGCCCAGGGCCACCCCCGCATCTGCGGGGTGGACGAAGTGGGGCGCGGCCCCCTGGCCGGTCCGGTCTTTGCCGCCGCGGTGGTATTGAACCCAGCCGATATCCCAGACGGCCTGAACGACAGCAAAAAGCTGACCCTGCGCCAGCGCCAACGCCTGGCCGAAGAACTGTCGCAGCGCGCAGAAGTGGGCATCGGGTCCGCGTCGGTGGAAGAAATCGACCAGATCAACATCCTGCAGGCGTCCCACCTGGCCATGGTGCGCGCCGTGCGGGCCTTGGCCGCCCCGGTGGATCACGTCCTGGTGGACGGCAACCGCGTGCCCCGCGATTTGAACGTCCCAGCCACCCCGATTGTGAAAGGCGACACCCGATCTTTGTCGATTTCAGCGGCATCAATCGTGGCCAAAATCAGGCGAGATTTGGTCATGTGTGATTTGGCGCAACAGTTTCCCGGCTATGGCTGGGAGACAAATATGGGATATCCGACGCCGTGGCACAAAAAAGCCCTGTCAGATTTGGGTGTAACCCCACACCATAGACGCAGCTTCAAACCGGTACACAACATCTTGTATCAAGAAAATTTCTGAAAAAATTTCTGATTAAAAAATTTGACCCAGAATCAGCGATGACTCATCTTCTGGTCAATCACTGAGCGTGGACAACCGCGCCGGGACAGAGGCAGAAATGACGGTTAATTCCAAGACCAACGGCGACCCCGCGTTGCCGGTAAACACCATTATTTCGGGCGACTGTGTGAAAGCGATGAACGACCTGCCAGAAGGCAGCGTCGATCTGATTTTCGCCGACCCGCCCTATAACCTTCAGCTGAAGGGTGACCTGCATCGGCCGGACAACAGCCAGGTGGATGCGGTGGACGATCACTGGGACCAGTTCGACAGTTTTGCGGTCTACGACACATTCACCCGCAACTGGTTGAAGGCGGCCCACAGGGTGCTGAAACCCCATGGGGCGATCTGGGTCATTGGCAGTTACCACAACATTTTCCGCGTGGGCACCGCCCTGCAAGACGCGGGCTTTTGGATCCTGAACGATGTGATCTGGCGCAAGTCAAACCCGATGCCGAACTTTCGCGGCAAGCGGCTGACCAATGCCCATGAAACGATGATCTGGGCCTCAAAATCTGAAGGCGCCAAATACACTTTTAACTATGAAGCGCTGAAGGCCTTGAACGAAGGCACCCAGATGCGCAGCGATTGGGTTTTGCCCATCTGTACAGGACACGAACGTTTGAAAAACGACCAAGGCGAAAAAGCCCACCCCACCCAGAAGCCAGAAAGCCTGTTGCATCGCGTGCTGGTGGGATCGACGAACCCCGGCGATGTGGTGCTGGATCCGTTCTTTGGCACAGGCACCACCGGCGCTGTGGCCAAGATGCTGGGGCGCGATTGGATCGGGATTGAACGTGAAGCGGCATACCGCAAAGTGGCCCAACGCCGCATTGATGATGTGCGCAAATACGACAGCGACGCGCTGAAAGTATCCACCAGCAAACGCGCAGAACCGCGCGTGCCCTTCGGCCAATTGATCGAACGCGGCATGTTGCGCCCCGGCGAAGTGCTGACCAGCCCGCGCGGCAAAACCGCCAAAGTGCGCGCCGACGGCACCCTTGTGTCGGGCGATGCGGCCGGGTCCATCCACCAGGTGGGGGCGGCCTTGGAAGGCGCACCCAGTTGCAACGGCTGGGCCTATTGGCACTTCAAACGCGACGGCAAAACGGTCCTGATCGACCTGTTGCGCCAGCAAATCCGGGCCGAAATGCGCCAGCGCCCGAACTAAACGAATTCAGTTACCGCCCGTGTCCTGCGTGCCTGATGCAGGACACATAACTTCGCCCCGGCCCTTGTGGTCGGGGTTTTTTTTGGCTTGCGCTGCAAGTGCCAACCTACTAGTAGGTAGATATGGAAACCCGGCAAATCATATCTTCAACCGCAGAAACGCTGTTGCGCAGCGCGGGCACGGACGGGTTCAGCTTTGCTGATTTGGCCCAGGCGGCGGACATTCGCAAAGCTTCGGTCCACTATCATTTTCCCACCAAAGCGGATTTGACCGCGTCTGTTTTGCGCGATTATACCGCACGGTTTTGGGACGCGCTGGACGATGTGCCAGCCGCGGCCCCGCCCGCCCAAAAGCTGCAGGCCCTGGTGGCGTTGTACCGCGACGCCATGGAAGATGGATCAAAGCTGTGCTTGTGCGTGGCCTTGTCCGTCACCCCCCACAGCCTGGATCCAAGCATCACCGACGCGGTGCGGGACTTTCATAACAGGTTGGCCGATTGGATCACGGATGCGCTGGGCGCGACCGACACAGCACCGGCCTTGGCGCTGTTGGCAAACCTGCAAGGCGCCCAGTTGGTGGGCCGATCTTTTGCGGGGACGGCCACATTTGACACCATCGCAGCGCAGGCCCTGGCCCAAGCCCTGAACCATAGTCCCATGGACGGAGATTCCCATGAACCTGAATTCTGACTTTTCGCAACGCGTTGTGATCCGCCCCGATGACTATGACTGGGTGGACAGCCCGGCCAACGGCGTGAAACGCATGATGTTGGACCGCATCGGCGATGAAGTGGCGCGTGCCACCACGATTGTGAAATTTGCGCCGGGGTCCCGGTTTGATGCCCACACCCACGGCGGCGGCGAAGAATTTCTGGTGCTGGACGGGGTGTTTTCTGATGAAACGGGGGACTTCCCCAAAGGCAGTTATGTGCGCAATCCCATCGGCACGTCCCATGCGCCCCATACAGAAGACGGCTGCACCATCTTGGTGAAGCTGCACCAGTTTGACCCGGCAGATACTGCGCAGTTTGCCATTGATACGGCCAACGCGGACTTCCGCCCCGGTTTGGTGCCGGGGTTGTCCGTGCTGCCGTTGCACAGCGGGCCGGAAGAAAATGTGGCCTTGGTGCGCTGGGCCCCTGGCACGCAGTTCACCCCCCACAGCCACTGGGGCGGGGAAGAGATTTTTGTCCTGGACGGCACCTTTGCCGATGAACACGGCACATACCCCGCAGGCACCTGGATGCGCAGCCCGCATCTGTCCCAGCACAAGCCCTATTCTGAAGATGGGTGTTTGATCTATGTCAAAACCGGGCATTTGCTGCCCGAAGATGTGGCGGCTTAACGCGGTGCCGGATTGGTGCCTTTGTTGTATGGCAGCCAGTCGGTGATTTCCGGGTAATACATGTCCCGCCAGCGGCGCACGCGCGGGTTCATGTATTTGCGCCACAGGGTGGGTGACAGGGCCAGCACGGTCATAACCGGGTATCCGAAGGGCAGCTGGGGCGCTTCTGAATCGTCATAGGTCTGCAGCAGCGGAAAGCGGCGATTGGGTTTGTAATGGTGGTCGGAATGGCGCTGCAGGTTGATCAGCAGCCAGTTCGACGCCTTGTGGGCGGCGTTCCACGAATGGTGGGGTTGGACGTGTTCGTATTTGCCGTCGCCCAGGTGTTTGCGCGTCAGGCCATAGTGTTCGACATAGTTCACCAGTTCCAACT
>JAHDDS010000003.1:74923-89196 GCA_020629235.1 Planktomarina sp. | reverse complement strand
TGCGTGCCTGATCCGGTTTGCCACACCACAAGCGGGAAGTGATCGTCCAGCTTGCCGTCCACCACTTCGCGGGCCGCAGATTGGATCGCGTCCCCCAGTTTTGCGTCCAAGGCCCCGCGATCGGTATTGGCCCGCGCGCAGGCTTCTTTGATCACGCCCAAGGCCCGGACGATGGCCACGGGCTGGCGTTCCCACCCGATGGGGAAATTCATCAGCGACCGCTGCGTTTGCGCGCCCCAGTATTTGTCGGATGGGACTTCTAGCGGGCCAAAGCTGTCGGTTTCTGTGCGGGTGTCGGTCATGGGGTCGCCTTTGGGATCAATTTGCCCAAGGGATAGCCCCCAGTGCGCCGGGGTGCAACGTGACAGGCGGTCAGGTTTTGCGGAAAGCATCCAACGACACAACTTCCGCTTCCTGCGGGCCGGTGTCTTCGTCGTCGGGTTCCACGTCTGGGATCACTTGGATTTCCGGTTCTTCGTCATCGAATTCTGTGCCGTCTTCGTCGTGGGCTTCAAAGCGCAGACCGAATTCCACCGACGGGTCCACAAAAGTGCGGATGGCCTTGAAGGGAATGTACAGGGGTTCGGGCGAATCCCCGAAATTCAGCGTGATGGCAAAGCCGTCGTCATCCACCGCCAAATCTTCAAACCAGTGTTGAATGACCACCGTCATTTCTTCTTGGTACCGATCCTTCAACCAATCGGCCAAGCGCGCGTCGGGGTGGGTTGTGTCGAACGTCACGAAAAAGTGGTGGTCCCCAGGCAGGGCCCCGGCGGCTTCAATGTCGCGCAAAACACGCGCGATCAGGCTGCGCATGGCATCGTGCATCAAGTTGCCGTAGTGGATATCGTCCGCCATTGTGATCCCCCAGGAAGCGTTAGCGGTACCTTAGCACTCTGAAATGAAATGCAAAGCGCTGCTGCGGTGATTCTTGCGCGTCAGTCCTTGGCGGCCATCCGTTCTTCGAAACTTTGGGCGATAAATCCCGGCAGGTGATCCCCCAACCCCACCGGGGATGGGCCCAAGTCGTCGCCCCGGCGACCGCGACCCCGACCGCCCCGGCGCGCTCCGCCGCGATCCGCATCGTCCCGGGCAGGGGCTGCGGGCTTATCTTCGGCTGCGGGCTTGGTGTCTTGGCGTTTTGTTTCTTGCCGGTCCGAGATTTGGCCTTCCGGCTTCGCCCGTGATCTGCCGCGCGATTTCGTTTTGGGGGCGGCATCCGTGTCGGACGCGTCGTCCTTTGCCGCGCGCGGCTGCGACGCGGGCAGCGGGTTGTCCGCGCGTGGAATTTCCAGCTTCACCAAGTGTTCGATGGCCGCCAGGTTCTTTTCATCGCGGGGTACACAGATCATCAAAGCTGTGCCCTTGTTGCCGGCGCGCCCCGTGCGCCCGATGCGGTGCACATAATCTTCGGCGTGGCCCGGCACATCGAAATTGATCACGTGGCTGACGTTGGGAATGTCCAACCCCCGGGCCGCCACGTCTGACGCGCACAGGAATTTCAGCGTCCCGTCGCGGAACCCGTTCAAGGTTTCCATCCGCTTGGATTGATCCAGGTCCCCGTGGATGGGTGCCGCATCATATCCGTATTTTTTCAAGGACTTAGCGCAGATATCTACATCAGTTTTGCGGTTGCAAAAGATGATGGCATTGCGCAACTCGTCGCCTTCGCGGTCGATCATCGCCCGCAGCAATTTGCGCTTTTCGGTGCCTTCGCGGTCGCGGCGGCTGGCTTTGAATTCCACCACGGATTGGGTGATGTTTTCGGATGTCGTGGCCGCCCGGGCCACTTCGATTTTGGCGGGCGCGGACAGGAAGGTGTTGGTGATCCGCTCAATCTCGGGCGCCATGGTGGCGCTGAAAAACAGGGTCTGGCGGGTAAAGGGCGTCAGGCCAAAGATGCGTTCAATATCGGGGATGAACCCCATGTCCAGCATCCGGTCGGCTTCATCCACCACCATGATCTGCACGCCGGTCAGCAACAGCTTGCCGCGTTCGAAATGGTCCAGCAAACGGCCAGGGGTGGCGATCAACACGTCCACACCGCGATCAATCAGCATGTCTTGTTCTTTGAAGCTGACCCCGCCGATCAACAGCGCCTTCGTCAGCTTGGAATATTTGGTATAGGCGTCGAAGTTTTCCGCCACTTGGGCCGCCAATTCGCGCGTTGGGCACAGCACCAAACTGCGCGGCATCCGCGCCCGGGCGCGACCGCGCGCCAACAGTGTGATCATGGGCAATGTAAAGCTGGCGGTTTTGCCGGTTCCGGTCTGGGCAATCCCCAGAACATCTTTGCCTTCAAGGGCAGGGGGAATGGCACCCGCCTGGATCGGGGTGGGTTCGGTATAGCCAGCGTCGTCGATGGCTTTGAGAACCTTCTTATCAAGGTTCAGATCAGAGAATTTTGTCATGCGTATCCGTTATTGGGCACAGCGCCCGGTCAAAACGGGCGCATCACCGTCGCGCCCACATCGCGTTGGCCCCCCATGGGCCTGGCACACCACATAGTTGACTGAAGCCGCAAGGTCAAACCAGCGCTATGGCTGGGGCAAACGATCGGCAAACCAGCGGGTGCGTTTGGCATCCAAATCCAGCGGGCAGATCCGCAAAAGCCCTTCTGCGTCAAGCGCTTGGCGCAGGCGCGGGCTGTCTTGGCACACTTCTTCGTACAGTCCGCGCAGCCCGTCATCGCCCATTTCGTCCAACAGGGTTTTGAACAATTCGTAGCGCGACACACCGTCAAAGGCTGGAAGTTCCTTGCGGTACGATCCGTGTTCCATGCGGTATTCCAGCAGCGCGCGGAACTGGTCCCAACTGGCGGCGTGGGCGTGGCACAAAAACAGATCGGGGTCCTTGGCTTGGTTCGGGTTCACGTCGCCTTGGAAAAAGATGTTGTGGATTTTGACCCGCACGCCGGGCAGCCCGGTGCGCACGACGACCTTGCCTGCTGTGTGGCCCATGAAGCCCCCGCGCAGAAATTCCCCAAAGGCGGGATAGACGCGCCGGGCCACGTTGCGCCCCGCACCCTTGTCCCACGATATGGATTCTTTGAACGCGGTGCCGTCGCCCTGCAGCATTTCCACCGGGCGCATCCGCAAAGACTGGGTGTCGGGGTCCTGGCGGGCCAAAAGGTCGCCGATGGGCACGCCGCCCTGGGACCAGATGAATTCGTCCACGTCGATGTGGGCGTACCATTGGGCAAAGCGCTTCATGCGACGGTACGCGTGGCGGGCGTTCAACGTTTGCCGGGTGCGGTGGCCTTCGGGGCGGCCGCCCTGTTTGTCCCACCAAGCATCGTCGCACAGTTTTGTCGTGACCCGGTCCATGCCCCACAGAATGTTGCGGGCCTCTTGGTTGTTGTCGTCCAAATAGACAAAGATATGGGCCGCGCCCGCATCCAAATGATAGGCGACAAAATTCAACACCTCTTCCACCGGGGCCTTGATCGTGGCCGAAACGCCCCAGGTGTCGGACATCACAGCATCATTTCCTTTGTGGCGGTCAAGGACACGTCCGGAAAATCACGCGCCACGCGGTCAATGTCCCACTGCAACCGCGTCAGATACACCAGGTCACCGTCGTGATCCAAAGCCATGTGCTGCTTGTTTTTGTCTGCAAAAGCTTCGCAATTGTCTTTCGTGCCGTTCACCCACCGGGCCGATGTGAATTGCGATCCTTCAAACCGAACGGGCAGGCCGTATTCAAGTTCGATCCGGCTGGCCAAGACCTCGAACTGCAGGGCGCCCACGACGCCAACAATGAAGCCCGATCCCATCACCGGTTTGAAGACCTTGGCCGCCCCTTCTTCGGCGAATTGCATCAACGCCTTGTCCAAATGCTTGGCCTTCATGGGATCGCCCGCGCGGCAGTTTTGCAGCAGTTCTGGCGCAAAGGACGGAATGCCGGTGGCGCGCAGGGTTTCGCCTTCGGTCAAGGTGTCGCCGATGCGCAACTGGCCGTGGTTGGGAATGCCGATGATATCGCCCGCCCAGGCTTCTTCCGCCAATTCCCGGTCGCTGGCCAAAAACAAAACGGGGTTTGAAATCGCCATGGGTTTTTTGGCGCGCACATGGGTCAGTTTCATGCCGCGTTTGAAGTGGCCAGAGGCCAAGCGCACAAACGCCACCCGGTCGCGGTGCTTGGGGTCCATGTTCGCCTGAACTTTGAAGACAAAGCCTGCCACCTTTGTTTCTTCGGGCAAGATCTGGCGCGGTTCCGCCCGCTGGGGCTGGGGCTCTGGCCCAAATTCCGCGATGCCTTGCATCAGTTCTTGCACCCCGAAACTGTTGATGGCCGACCCGAACCAGATGGGCGTCATGGTGCCGTCCAGCAGGGCCTGGCGGTCCAGCTGCGGCAGCAATTCGCGGGCCATCTCGATCTCTTCCAGAAAGGTGTCCAGCAGGTCGGCGGGCACATGTTCAGCCAGCTTGGGGTCGTCCAGCCCGTTGATTTCCACGCTTTCGGCCACCTTGTTGCGGTCCGCGCGGTCCATCAATTCCAACCGGTCGTGCAGCAGGTCATAGGTGCCGATAAAATCCCGACCCCGCCCAATGGGCCAGGCGGCGGGGGTCACGTCGATGGCCAGATTTTCTTGGATTTCATCAATGATTTCAAAGGTGTCGCGGCTTTCGCGGTCCATCTTGTTGCAGAACGTCAGGATCGGCAGATCGCGCAGGCGGCAGACTTCAAACAGCTTTTGCGTCTGGCTTTCCACGCCCTTGGCCCCGTCGATGACCATCACCGCGGCGTCCACCGCAGTTAACGTGCGGTATGTGTCTTCTGAGAAGTCAGAGTGGCCCGGCGTGTCCACCAAATTGAACCGAAAGCTGTTGGACGCGTTGGCAAAGTCAAACGACATGGCCGAAGCCGACACCGAAATGCCCCGGTCTTGTTCCATCTTCATGAAATCCGACCGCGTGCGGCGCGCTTCGCCCTTGGCGCGCACCTGGCCTGCCATTTGAATGGCCCCCCCGTACAGCAGGAATTTTTCCGTCAGCGTGGTCTTGCCCGCGTCGGGGTGGCTGATGATGGCGAAGGTGCGCCGACGGGCGACTTCGGGGGGCAGGGGCGCGCGATTGTCTGTCATATCGTGCGTATAGGTAAGGATTTTGCCCCCGTCCATCCACCCTTGATTTCGGCCTTGCCGCACTGGCGTTGGTGGCCAAATGAACAGGCGGCACAGGGCAGGGGGGTGGTGATGTCTGTGCCAGAAATCGGATCAGAAACTGTTTCAGTTTCCGCAGCCTTGTTACCGGGCTGATGCTTCTTTCAGGCGGCGCGCCAAGTCTGATTTGCCATCCACATCGGTGATTTCAAGCTCTTGGTGGCGGGTGGTGTCGTGGGGCTGGGCCCCCACGTCTTGGGGCATGGCCGCCTGCGTGCGGTCGTCAATCAACGTGCTTTCGGTGGCAATCCCTTCAGCATAGACGATGTAGTGATTGTCAAACAGCAGTTGGTAATAATCCACGAAGCCGCCTTCCTGGCGGGTGACAGTGTCGCCGTTCACCAAATGGCGCGCTTTGATCATCACCTGTTTGCGTCCCGCGCCCACGGTGTCCGTGCGCTGATACACAAACAAGCGGTGATCGGGGGAAATCAGCAGATCGCGGCTGTTGTTCATCACGCCTTCGCGGATCAAGACGGGTGCAAATTCCCCCACCGCGCGGGTGGTGTCTTGGCCGATCCACTGCACCTCTTTGGGGCCGTTGTTGCGGGTCAAAACCATGTCGCCCGGGGCCAAATCTTCGATGGGCACCTGGCGTCCGTCCGCCTTGGTGATGTGCGTGCCCTTGGTGAAGGCCACCGACGCCGATTGCGCCAAGCGTTTCATGCAGTCTTCGCGCGACAGCCCCACAAGGCGGTAATCGGTTTTGGGTTTCACAGCGGCCAAGGGCAGGAAATAGATTTCCATGGCCATCCGGTCTTCCACTTCCACGAAGATCATCGCTTCAAATGTGGTGCCGTCGGGGGCCATAAGCGTCAAGGCGCAGTCCAAGTGAACGGTGTTGCCCGGCGTGCCCAAATCGGTTTCCGCCGACACTTTGAAGCGTTCCGTGCCCGTGATCAGCGACAGCGACAAAAGCGATGCTTCAGCGCCCGCGCTGATCTGATACACGTCGTCCAAGATCAGTTCGTCGGCAAAAGAAATCGCATCCCCAAAATTGGCCCCCGATGTCACCACCACGTCCCCGGCCTGAAAAACGGCCAGCGTGCGCAAAGGGGCGGGTTTCGGTGTGGTCATTGTGCGATGGGCCGTTTCTTCATGGACGGTTCTTGGGATTAGGCTATGAATTCGTGAACGTCCCGTCAACGCGACATCGGATTCTGGGGCGCAACGTGAAGGATACAGGGAAGATATCGCTATGGACATGGGAATTTCAGGCAAAAAGGCGCTTGTTTGCGCCTCCTCCAAAGGATTGGGGCGGGGCTGCGCCATGGCTTTGGCCGCCGAAGGGGTGGATTTGGTGCTAAATGCGCGCGGGGCCGACGCGTTGGAAGCCACCGCCCAACAGGCCCGGGATTTGGGTGTGTCGGTCACCGCTGTGGCCTGCGATATCACCACAGCAGACGGTCAAGCCCAGGTCTTGGAGGCCGCGGGCCAGATCGACATTTTGGTCACCAATGCGGGCGGCCCACCCCCCGGCATGTGGCACGACTGGGACCGCGACGATTTCATTGCCGCTTTGGACGCCAATATGTTGACCCCCATCGCCCTGATGAAAGCATCCCTTCCCGCCATGATGGACCGTGGCTGGGGCCGGGTGGTGAATATCACCAGCCAATCCGTCAAGGCGCCGATCCCCGTGCTGGGGCTGTCCAACGCTGCGCGCACCGGGCTGACGGGCTATGTGGCCGGCACCGCGCGCCAGGTGGCGCAAAAGGGTGTGACCATCAACAATCTGCTTCCGGGCATTCACGCCACAGACCGGGCTGTGGCTTTGGACACGGGCGTGATGAACGCCCAAGGCATTTCCATGAAAGAAGCCCAGACCCAACGCCAAGCCACCATCCCGGCGCGGCGGTACGGCACAGCTGAAGAATTCGGCGCGACCTGCGCGTTTTTGTGCAGCCAGCACGCGGGCTTCATCGTGGGGCAAAATATCCTGTTGGACGGCGGCGGCACCAACGCCACCATCTGATGCGGGGGCGGCTGTTCGGCGGCCTCCGGCGGGAGTATTTTTGAACAAAAGAAGGCGGCCATCTTGGCAGAACGTTTCAGCCTGAAAGACCATCTGTTCAATCCAGACACCCTGGCGGCGTTGGCCGCAGACTTTGCGCGCGGGGTCGTGGGATTTGACGCGCAAGTCTTTTTGGACCGGTGTGTGCCCGGGCTGCACGGGCGCGAATTGCTGGAACGCCTGGACTGGATGGCGGATTGTTTGGAAGACCAATTGGCGGTGGCGGATTTCGATCAGTTGGCGGCGCAGTTGGAAGCGGCCATGCCCGCGCCATTGGACCCGAATTTGCGCGACGATGATTTCGGTCATTTTTGCCATGCTGTGTTTGGGATTTTGGTGGTGCGCCACGGGATGGACGCGCCAGCACGGGCGTTGGACGTTTTGCACGCGGCGACCCAGCGATTTTCCATGGAATTTTACATCCGCGCGTTCATCAACACCCATCCAAATCTGACCCTGACGACGCTGCGCCACTGGGCGGGGGACCCCAATTATCACGTTCGCCGTTTGGTAAGCGAAGGACTGCGCCCGCGCCTGCCATGGGCCAAGAAGATTGAACTTGACCCCCTGGTGCCGCTTGAATTTCTGGACAAGTTGCACGCCGACCCCACACGATTTGTGACGCGGTCGGTGGCCAACCACCTGAACGACATC
The DNA here is from genome assembly GCA_020629235.1 of Planktomarina sp. GTDB lineage: Bacteria > Pseudomonadota > Alphaproteobacteria > Rhodobacterales > Rhodobacteraceae > Planktomarina. The sequence continues at coordinate 81,364 of JAHDDS010000003.1, read as the reverse complement.
TCTAAACTGCACCCCGACGCCGTCTTGATGCGCCTTCAAAGCTGGGTTGATGCCGCCCGCCAAGACCCCAAAGAGCTGCTGTGGATGCGGCGTCACGCCCTGCGCACGTTGATCAAAGCGGGCCACCCAGGCGCCATGCGACACCTGGGATATCGCCCTGACCCTGCCGTGTCGGGCCAAGTGCGCGTTGTGGGCGGGGCGGCCACCATCGGCGCTGCACTGGTGTTTGATGTGGACCTGACGTCGGCCCGCGCAGAACCGGTGATCCTGGATTACACGTTGCATTTGCCCAAAGCCGGTGGGGGCACCACGCAAAAAGTGTTCAAGATGAAAGACTTGGTGGTGGACCCTGACGCGCCGCAAAGCCTGCGCAAGACCCATAAGTTGAAAGCCAATGCCACCACATTTACCCTGCACCCCGGTCCGGCGGCGGTGGTGGTGACCGCCAACGGCAAAGTCTTGGACCGCGCGGATTTTCTGCTGATGGCCCCACCTGACTGACTGTGGGTCCCGTGGGTGGCACAGCCTGCGCCCCCCTCACATGGATGTGAAAGGTGACAACAGTGCTGGACGCGGCGGTCCCCTGGCGGGTAGGGGCAATAAAGCGGCCGCCATCAGCAGTCGCTAGCAGCCAAAATCAGACCGCAGCAGACAAGGGGACCCACGCCATGAAACACGAAAACGTCCAGGACTATTACGGCAAGGTTCTTCAGTCGTCTGCCGATTTGCAAACCAACGCCTGTTGCGAGCCCGAAGAAATGCCCACCTGGCTGAAGAAGGTGCTGGCGGGCATCCATGACGAGGTGCTGATCCGATACTATGGCTGCGGCCTGATCGCGCCAGAGGCATTGAAAGGCGCACGGATTTTGGACCTGGGCTGCGGCGCGGGACGCGATGTATACGCCCTGTCCAAGCTTGTGGGCGAAGACGGATACGTCGTCGGCGTGGACATGACCGACGAACAACTGGCCGTGGCGCGCGACCACCAAGACTGGCACCGCGATGCGTACGGATACGCCAAATCCAACGTGGAATTCCACAAAGGCTTCATCGAATCTTTGGAAGATTTGCCCCTGGACCCCGGCAGTTTTGACATCATCGTGTCGAACTGCGTGGTGAATTTGGCCACCGACAAAGAAGCGGTCCTGCGCGGGGCATATCATCTGTTGAAACCGGGCGGAGAGATGTATTTTTCCGACGTATACGCCGACCGCCGGGTGCCCGAAGCCATGGCCAAAGACGAAGTATTGTACGGCGAATGCCTGTCGGGGGCGCTCTATTGGAATGATTTTCTGACCTTTGCCAAACGCGTGGGCTTTGATGACCCGCGCCTTGTGACGCACCGGCCCATCACCATCGAAAACCCCAAGCTGGAAGAAGCCGTGGCACCGCTGTCCTTCACCAGCGCCACATATCGGTTGTGGAAATTGGACGGTCTGGAAACCGAGTGTGAAGATTACGGCCAAGCCGTGATTTACAAAGGCACCATCGAACACTGCCCCCACGCGTTGAAGCTGGACGGGCACCACGTGATCGAAACGGGCAAGGTCTTCGCGGTCTGTGGCAACACGTGGAAGATGCTGGCGGACACGCGGTTGGCCGAACATTTCACCTTCATCGGCGATTTTGACACGCACTATGGCATCTTCGAAGGCTGTGGGGCCGGATCCCCGTTCGAGGAGGAGGCCGACGCCGCCAGCTGTTGCTAAGCCGGGTGCTTATCACTAGGTAAGCCTGAGTGTTTTACTAGGGCTTGCCATGACCCCACGGTTGGAACTGCGCCATTTGGTCCGTCGTTTTGGCGGACATACGGCTGTGGACGACGTGTCGTTGTCTTTGTTGCCGGGGCAGGTGACGTGCCTTTTGGGCCCGTCCGGCTGCGGCAAGTCCACCACGTTGCGCATCGTGGCCGGGGTGGACCAGCAAGACAGCGGGCAGGTGCGGGTCGACGGGGCCTTGGTGTGCGATGCCACCGCGTTTGTGCCGCCCGAAAAGCGCGAAATCGGTTTGATGTTTCAAGATTTCGCGCTGTTTCCCCACTTGAATGTTTGGCGGAATGTGGCGTTTGGGCTGAAGGGCCGCCGTGCGGCGTGCCGGGCCAAAGCGCAGGCGTTGTTGGAACGGGTTGGTCTGGCGGGATACGCCGACAAAATGCCCCATCAACTGTCGGGGGGCGAACAACAGCGCGTGGCGTTGGCCCGTGCCATTGCGCCGGCCCCTAAGATCATGCTGCTGGACGAACCGTTTTCCGGCCTGGACGACCGCCTGCGGGACGAGGTGCGCGACGCCACCCTGTCAGTACTGCGCGAAGAAGGCACCGCCGTTCTGATGGTGACCCACGACCCGGGCGAAGCGATGAAGATGGCCGACGAAATTGCCCTGATGCGCGACGGGCGGATTGTGCAAACGGGCACGCCTTACACGATCTATAACACGCCAGTGGACCGCATGGCAGCGGGATTTTTCAGCGATATCAATGTGATACCGTCTGTTGTTGATGGCGCTTTGGCCAAGACGCCCTTTGGCACTTTCTTGGTGCCGGGCCATGCCACGGGCACGCAAGTGGACATCGTGATCCGGCCCCAGCATCTGAAGATTGAATTTTATCGCGACGGGCACGGCCCCCTGGAAAGCGACGCCATGGGCATGGCTGCGCCCGCCACAGTGCGCCGGGCGCGGTTTTTGGGGCATCAGTCACTGGTGGATTTTGACGTGGCGGGCGGCCAGGTTTTGACCGCCAGCGTCAGTTCCGTGTTCCTGCCCCAGCCCGGCACGCAGTTTTACCTGATGGCCCCGCGCAAGCACTGCAAGGTGTTCGCGCGCTGAACCCGGTTGCCTGGCGTGGCCTGGATTTCCCTTGGGGCGTTGCCCCAAACCCCAAGGTATTTGCCCGCTCAAAGTGAAGGATCAGCGGCGGTCTTTGTGATAGTCCACCAGGGTTTTTCCAGGCTCGTCCACGAAGGTGGCGGGCAGGGCGGTGACGTTGGTGATTTGATCGACGCGCATCGTTTCAAACCCCGCGGGCGTTTCGCACCAGCAGGTCAGGGTCCAGACCCGACCCCAATAGTCCAACCCCAACGGGCGCACGGTTTTGGCGGTGCCCTGCACCGTGACGCGCATCTTCTGCTGTGTGCGGATGGCCTGGCGCAGGGGGGGCATGTGTTCAAACCCCCGCGCGGCGTCGGCAAAGGGATAGGTGGCGAAATTCCAGCCCGACGCGGCGGCGCGGTCTTCGGGTAACACGCCGTCGATGCGGGCCGCCAGGGCCCGTGCGGCGGCGGACAATTCTTCGTCTTTGGCTTCGCCGACGGCAGCCAAGCCCAGGTGCAAGGCTTCCAATTCGGTCCGGCTAAGGTTGAGGGGCGGCAGGGTATAGCGGGCCGTCATCTGATACCCCATGCCCCGTTCGCCGCGCACAGGCACGCCCGATGCCTTCAGCGTGTCCATATCCCGGTACAGCGTGCGCAGCGAAACGGACGTGGTGTGCGCCAGGTCTTCAGCCCGGTGCAACGCCCCGTCTTTCAGGATTTGGATCAGGTCATAAAGACGGTCTTTGCGGGCCAAGGTGGGGTCCCTCCTCCTGACAGGATAATGGCAGGAGAGGGGGCGCGCCAGTCACATTTCCCCTGCCGCGCCCTTTTCTTGGACGGGGTGGGCCCGTATCTGCGGGGCAAGCAAATGAAAAGGAAGACAAGCCATGACACCTATGTTTCTGGGAAATATCGGGCCTTGGGGCTTTTTGGTTATCGCCATCGTGGTGCTGGTGCTGTTTGGGCGCGGCAAGATCGCTGGCATGATGGGCGAAATGGGCAAGGGCATCACGGCCTTCAAAAAGGGCGTGGATGAAGGCAAGCAGGAATTGGAAGACGCTGCCGCCGACGTGGCCAAAGACGTGACCCCCGAAGAAGACAAAGACAAAGTCTGATCCGCCCCCTGAAGCGCTGAACGAAAGGACCCACCATGTTTGGAATGGGTTGGGCTGAACTGATGATCGTGGGCATTGTCGCCTTGATCGTCGTGGGTCCGAAAGAATTGCCTATGCTGTTTCGCAAGATCGGCAATTTCGTGGGCAAAGCCCGGGGCATGGCGCGCGAATTCAGCCGCGCCATGAACGATGCCGCCGACCAGTCCGGCATGAAGGGCGCGATGGACAGCGTGAATTCCGTCACAGACGCGGTGCGCGAACCCACCAAAGCGTGGACAAATTACACCCCAGGGTCCCAAACGGAAAAGCTGGCCAAAGAAAAGAAGGCTGAAGCCGAAAAACTGCGCAAGGACGCGGCCGAACGCCAAGCGGCTTTGAAAGAAAAGAAAGCGGCCCTGGCGGCAGACGCCAAGGCCGATGGTGCCAAGGCCGGGCAGGGCAAGACCGCCACTGCGACCAAAAAGCAAACGGCCAAGAAGCCCGCCGCGAAAAAGCCAGCGGCGAAGAAAGCAGCTGCAAAGACACCGGCGGCGAAAAAGCCCGCCGCGAAAAAGGCATAAGGCATGACCGACGCCCCAAAAGACGTGATTGACGACGAAAACATGGACGACAGCAGCGCGCCCCTGGTGGAACACCTGGCGGAGCTGCGCACCCGGCTGATCCGCTGCGTCATTGCCATCATGGTGGGGTTCTTGCTGATGTTCGCGGTGTCCCGCGGGCTGCTGGACTTTTTGGCAGGGCCCATCGCGCTGATTTTAGAAGAACGCGGCGCGGAAGCGCAGTTGATCTTTACCGCCCCGCAAGAACAGTTTTTCACCCAGGTGCGCATCGCCTTTGTGTTCGGCCTGGGCCTGGCCTTTCCGGTGATCGCCCACCAGCTGTGGTCCTTTGTGGCGCCGGGATTGTACCGCAATGAAAAGAACGCATTTTTGCCGTTCATCTTCGCGTCCCCCTTCTTGTTCTTTTTGGGGGCGGCCTTTGCGCATTATGTCATCACCCCCTTGGCCATGCGGTTCTTCATCGGCTTTGGCGACATCGTGCCCACCATCGCTGCGGCCATCGGGGCCACCGATGCCCCCGTAGTGGACCGTGCTGTGACCGGCACCGTGAAGACTGTGGTGCTTCCATCGGTGCGCGAAACGCTTGATATTTCGCTGAAGCTGATCTTTGCCTTTGGGCTGTGCTTTCAGTTGCCGGTCTTGCTGACTCTGCTGGGCAAGGCAGGGCTGGTGTCGGCCAAGGGTCTGCGCGACGTGCGCAAATACGCGGTAGTGGGCATTTTGGTTTTGGCCGCGCTGGTGACGCCGCCCGATGTGTTCACCCAGTTGATTTTGTTCACCGTGGTGTACGGGCTGTACGAATTTTCAATCTGGCTGGTCAGCATCGTGGAAAAGCGCCGCAATGCTGAATTGCGCGCCCAAGGCTTGCTGGACGACGAAGACGATGAGGGCGATCTTGCCGGATCGTGAGCCGTTGGACCGGATCGCCGCCGCCCTGGAACGGCTGGCCCCTGCGCCTTTGGCGGCCCCTGATTTTTCGGGGGCCGATGCGTTTTTGTGGCAGACCAGCCCCGATGCGTTGCAGCCTGTGGCCGACATCAGCCGCGTCGGGCTGGACCTGTTGGTGGGGATTGATCGGTCGCGCGACACGTTGATGGCCAACACCCGGCAGTTTGCCCAAGGGCTGCCCGCAAACAACGCGCTTTTGTGGGGCGCGCGGGGGATGGGCAAGTCATCCCTGGTGAAAGCCGCGCACGGGGCTGTGGTGGCCGAAGGATTGGCTTTGAAGCTGGTGGAATTGCAGCGCGAAGACTTGCCCAGTGTGGGGCGTTTGCTGGATCACCTGCGCGGTGCCGATCAGCGGTTCCTGCTGTTTTGCGATGACCTGTCGTTTTCCCATGACGACCAGCATTACAAATCACTGAAGGCTGTATTGGATGGGGGCATCGCAGGGCGCCCTGACAATGTGCTGTTTTACGCCACATCCAACCGCCGCCATCTGATGCCGCGCGACATGATCGAAAATGAACGATCCACCGCCATCACGCCGGGTGAAGCTGTGGAAGAAAAGGTCAGCCTGTCGGATCGGTTCGGGTTGTGGCTTGGGTTTCATCCGTGTTCGCAGGATGACTATTTGGCCATGATCCGGGGATATTGCGATGCCCATGGCGTGGCGATTGGCGATGATGATCTGCGCGCCCAGGCCATCGAATGGCAGGCCACACGCGGGTCCAGGTCGGGCCGGGTGGCGTGGCAGTTCTTTACAGATCTTGCAGGGCGCAAGGGTGTGGTGATCTGACCGGTGCGGGCTGCCGCCCGCGCGTGATGGTTTTGCGGGTGCCCCCGCATGCCTTGGGGCGTTGCCCCAAACCCCAGAGTATTTTTGAACAAAAGAAGGGGGTTATTCCGCCGCTTTGAGTTGGAACCCTGCGGCGATTTTGTCGGCTGGGATGACGGGGTAGTCGCCGGAAAAGCAGGCGTCGCAGTACTGTGGTGCGGCGTCGTCGCGTTCGATCC
>JAHDDS010000003.1:21176-74823 GCA_020629235.1 Planktomarina sp. | reverse complement strand
TCGCCGGAAAAGCAGGCGTCGCAGTACTGTGGTGCGGCGTCGTCGCGTTCGATCCGGCCCACAGCGCGATAAAGGCCCTGCAGGGAAATGAACTTCAGGCTGTCCACAGCCAAGTGGTGGCGCATTTCGTCTTCGGACATGGTGGCGGCCAGCAGTTTTTCTTTTTCGGGCGTGTCGACACCGTAAAAGCAGGGCCAAGCGGTGGGGGGGGACGCAATTCGGAAGTGCACTTCGGCGGCACCGGCATCCAGGATCATTTCCTTGATTTTACGGCTGGTGGTGCCGCGTACCACGCTGTCGTCCACAAGGATGATGCGTTTGCCCTGGATCAAGGCGCGGTTGACGTTCAGCTTCAGCCGGACCCCCATGTTGCGAATTTGTTCGCTGGGCTCAATAAAGGTGCGGCCCATGTATTGGTTGCGGATGATCCCCATGCCGTAGGGTATGCCACTTTGAAGCGAGAACCCGATGGCCGCCGGGGTGCCGCTGTCTGGGACCGGGCAGACCAGGTCTGCGTCCACCGGGCTTTCCTTGGCCAGTTCGCGGCCAATGGCCTCGCGCGTTTCATAGACCGATTGGCCGCCCAAAATACTGTCGGGGCGGCTGAAATAGACGTGTTCGAAAATGCAAAAGCGGGGTTTTGCTTGGCGGAACGGGCGGCGGCTTTCGATGCCGTCTTTGGTGATCACCACCATTTCGCCGGGTTCAATTTCGCGGACAAAGTCCGCGCCGATGATGTCCAATGCGCAGGTTTCAGACGCCAGGGCATACCCGTCGCCGATCTTGCCCAGCATCAGCGGGCGCACGCCCAGGGCATCGCGCACACCGATCAGCTTGGTGCGTGTCATGGCCACAACGGAAAATGCGCCTTCGACCCGGCGCAGGGCGTCTTCCATGCGTTCGGGGATGTTGCGTTGCAGGGATCGCGCCATCAGGTGGATGATGCATTCGCTGTCGGATGAGCTTTGAAAGATGGACCCGCGTTCGATCAGTTCTTTGCGCAGCGCGTCGGCGTTGGTGATGTTGCCGTTGTGGGCGATGGCGGCCCCGCCCATGGCAAATTCGCCGAAGAACGGCTGCACGTCGCGGATGGCCGTGGCCCCTTTGGACCCAGCGGTGGAATAGCGCACATGGCCGATGGCCAGATCGCCAGGCAGGGTGTCCATGACTTTTTGGGATGTGAAATTATCGCGCACATACCCAAACCGGCGGGCAGAATTGAACCCTGTTTCAGGGTGATGGGCCACGATGCCGCCCGCTTCTTGCCCGCGGTGTTGCAGGGCGTGCAGGCCAAGGGCTGTGAAGTTGGCTGCGTCGGCGGTGCCGATGACCCCGAACACCCCGCATTCTTCGCGCAATTTATCGTCGTCGAACGGGTGGCGGGGCAGGTCAGGCACGGGGTGGCAGCTCCGTCTGTCTGGTCTTGGAATCGGAATGTGCCCCGCGTGTACGCCATTGCGGGGCAGCTGTCACGAACGCGATGGTCCTTGACCCGAATTATTCGCTGCAGGCTGCAGTCAGTTGCACGTATTGCTGTTGGATCCAGCCCATGGCGGCTTCAGGATCTTGCGCTTCGATGTCGTCGACATACTGCCCGAAGATCGCCGCGGACCGCGACCCATCGACGGCTTGGATGTCTTGGTTGGGCAGCATGGTGGAATAGACAAAGAACGCCACAGCCACCAACAGCACGCCGCGCGCAACGCCAAAGATAAAGCCCAGGATTTGGTCCGCGGGCCCCAGGATTGAATTTTGGATCAAACTGGAAAAAAGCGGCGTGAACAGCGACGACACCAACAAAGCGATGGCAAAGACCACCGCAAACGACACAATGATCAGCATTTCGCAGCTGCTGCCCAAGAAGTCGCCCACCACGGGGATTTGTTTCACCAAGGGTTGGGCGCGGTCGGCAAAGACAAAGGCCAACAAAACAGCGACGATCCAGCCTGCAATGGCCATGGCTTCACGCACCAAACCACGCGAATACGCCAGCAGCGCCGACATAACGATAACAACAGCCACCACGCCGTCGACGATTGTGAAACCTTCCACTTCGATGCCCCCCTTCAGGCGTCAAATGCACCGAATGTGGTGCTGACAAATTCTGCCAGTGTGTCGTACTGGCTTATCGCAATTCCGTCTGGCGTTGCCTTGGCCTTTGCCGTCGGGACAATCGCGGTGGAGAACCCAAGCTTCTGGGCCTCTTTCAACCGATTATCCGCTTGTGACACGGGCCGCAACGCACCAGAGAGGGAAATTTCCCCAAACAGTACCCCGTCTTGGGGCAGGGGCTTGTCCGCGCGGGCCGACAACAGGGCGGCGGCCACCGCCAAATCGGCCGCAGGTTCGCTGACACGCATGCCGCCCGCCACGTTTAAATACACATCCAGGCCAGAAAACGGGACGCCGCAGCGCGATTCCAAGACCGCCAAGATCATGGCCAGGCGGCTGCCGTCCCAGCCCACCACACTGCGCCGGGCCTGGGCGTGGGGCGACGGGGCCACAAGGGCCTGAAATTCGCACAAGACAGGCCGCGTGCCTTCGATGCCGGAAAACACGACCGATCCCGGCGTGGCGGCCCCCCGTTCGGACAAAAACAGGGCAGAGGGGTTCTTGACCTCTACCAAACCTTTGCCCGTCATTTCGAACACGCCGATTTCGTCGGCGGGGCCAAAGCGGTTCTTCACGGCCCGCAGAAGGCGGAATTGGTGGCCGCGTTCGCCTTCGAAGTACAGCACCGTGTCCACCATGTGTTCCACAACGCGGGGGCCAGCGATCTGGCCGTCTTTGGTGACGTGGCCCACCATGACCATGGCCACGTTGCGGCGTTTGGCGAAATTGGTCAACTCGTGGGCTGTGGCGCGCACCTGGCTGACGGATCCCGGGGCCGCGTCGATGTGATCGGCCCACATGGTTTGGATGGAATCGATCACCACCAGGTCCGGTTTTTCCTGGTCCAGGGTCGTCAAGATATCGCGCAAATTGGTTTCAGACGCCAACAGTACAGGGCTTTCGGTCAGGCCCAGACGGTCGGCGCGCAGGCGCACTTGGGCGCGGGCTTCTTCGCCGCTGACATAGATGACTTTCAATCCGCCCCGGGCAAAGCGGGCTGCCGCTTGCAGCAACAATGTGGATTTCCCGATGCCCGGATCACCCCCCACCAGCAGTGCAGACGCAGCCACAAGGCCACCCCCCAGCACGCGGTCCAATTCTGCCACACCGCTGACGGTGCGGGGCGGGGCGGGGTCTTGGGTGGCCAAATCGCCCAGGTCAATCAGGTTGCCGCGCTTGCCGCCCAGGGTTTTCGACGGGCCCGCCGACAAGGGCCCAGATTCCACCAGGGTGTTCCAGGCCCCACACGCGTCGCATTGGCCGGCCCATTTGGCATGGGTCGCGTTGCACGACGCGCAGGTGAAGCCCGCTTTGCTGCTGGCTTTTGCCATCTTACCCAGCTTTCTTCATTGTCAGGCCGGACACGACAATGCTGGTCAGGATGCAGGCCGTGAACAGGTACAGGCCCCACGCCGTTTCCACTTTGCCGACGCCGATGCCCTTCACCACCACGATATAAAGCGCGATTAAAAACACGTCAGCCATGGCCAGCTTGCCCAACCACCCCAAGGCCGGGGTCAAACTGCGCCGCGCCAGACCGAAGTGCACCAGCGCCAGGCCAATGGTCTTCAGCATGGGTGCAAACAGCGCAAAGGCGGTGACCAGCAAGGCCAGCAGAACGTCTGTTTCCCACAGCGCCTGCAGGCCAGAAATGACTGAGATTTCGGACAGTCCGAACAGCGGCAGCAGCCCAGCCTTTAACAAGGGCGCAAACCAAGAGATCGGGAACACGATCAACAGCACAAGATTGAGATATTTCACCGCCATGGACCCGAACTATCGCAATGTTTTGGGGTTGGCAAAAACAAACACCCCGCGCTGACCGGCGCGGGGTGCGATGCGACGCCCAGTTTGGAGAGGGGCGCGTTATTCCGCTGCAGTGGAGCCCGCAGGTTTCCCTGCCATTGCCACGACGTTTGTGGGGTCGTCGTCCAATGTCCCCACTGCAAACTGATCATTTTCTGCCATGTCTGCGGTTTCAGGGGAAGCGGCTGTCAATTGCAGGCCCAAAGCAGGCAACAATTCGCCGAGATCGGATTTCAACACTGCCAACTGCTGGCGCGAAATGTTGGTTTCAGCTTCCAACTGGTCAGACCAGCGCTTGATTTCATCCGACCGTTTGCGGGCATTGAACAACTGGTCGTTGAACTGTTCCAACTCCACCTGGCGTTGACGCAGCACTGCGCGGGCCCGTTGAACTTTTTCGTCCGAATAAACATCCGCCAGGTCGCGGGAAATATGGCTCATCTGGGATGCCACTTCCAGCACCTCTGGTTCCAGTTTGTCCAGGTCGGGGTGGTTGCGCATGAAGTCGATGCGTTCGCGGACGCTGTCAAATTCGGATGCCATGTTGAACACGCCAGCGCGGTCTTCCGCGTGGGCCAGCAGATACGCTTTGTGCACGTCTTCCATGGTGATCATGAAATCGCGGTGGGAATTTTCCAGCGACATAACGCGGAACGACGATGGGATCAGGCCCAGAAACAGCACGGCCAGAACAGTCAGCCCCACTTGCAGGGCGGGGCCCAGGTCGACCGACCCAGTCACGGTCATAATCTCAAGCTTCAGCCAGGGCAGGAACCCCATGAACGACGCAACGGTCAATGCAATGGCGAAAATAGCGAATGCCAAGAAATACAGTGCGGACACCGTGTTAATAAAAGTCAAAAACGGACGCCGCTTTTTGATCGCATAAGTCATTCGGTCCCCCCCGAGGTACTGCTCAGTCACTGTTTTACAGATGGCGCAGGTTCTGCTTAACGGGAAAACCGCCCAGCGGTTCCCCCAAGCAGGCGGGCCAAGGCAGACTGTGTTCTTTGCATCACAGCCCGTATTTCCGTAACCCACTGTTAATGTTGGTTAATCGAAGGTTGTCCACAGGTGCGAAACAATTCGAGGGAATTAGATTTTCAGCGCAAGGTCTCTATCGGGCCGTCCGCAAGGCCGTTCACGAACTGGGTGACGTAAGGGTCTGCCGAATCGAAAACCGCGTCCTTTGCACCGACCCACCGGATTTGCCCGCCGTGCAGCATGGCCACTTGATCGGCGATACTGCGCACAGACGTCATGTCGTGGGTGATCGTCATGGTTGTGGCGCCCATGTCCACTACAATTTCGCGGATAAGGTCGTTGATGACGCCCGCCATGATGGGGTCCAGCCCGGTGGTGGGTTCATCGAAAAATATGATCTCGGGGTCGGTGGCAATCGCCCGGGCCAGCCCGACGCGTTTTTGCATGCCCCCTGAAAGTTCGGCGGGGAACCTGTCCGCCACTTCGGGGCCAAGGCCCACGCGTTGCAGCTTGTCTATGGCGATGGCGCGGGCCTGGCCCTTGGGGCGCTTAAGGGAGCCGCGCAAAAGACGGAATGCTACGTTTTGCCAGACCGGCAAACTGTCAAACAATGCTGCCCCTTGGAACAGCATTCCAAAGCGGGCCAAAAACGCATCCCGGTCCGACCGGGTGACGTCCGTGCCATCCACCGTGATGGTGCCGGCATCGGGTGTTACCAAGCCCAAGACGCATTTCAAAAGAACCGATTTTCCCGTCCCAGACCCGCCGATGATCACCATGGACTGGCCTTTGGGCACATGCAGGTCCACGCCGCGCAGCACTTGGTTGGGGCCAAAGGATTTATGAACGCCGCGCAGATCGATCATGCTGTAAAGAACACCGCTGTCAGGGCAAAGTTTGCCGCCAAGATAAGCACTGCTGCGGCCACCACTGACGATTTGGTGGCGGCCCCCACGCCCTGGGCACCGCGCCCAGCATTCAATCCGAAATAACAGCCCATCAATGTGGCGATGCCGCCAAAGGCCACGCCCTTGACCAATGATGACGTCACATCGGGCAGGGTCAAAAAATCCACGGTGTTGCGCAGGTAGGTGGTGGGGTTGAAGTCCAGCGCCTGGGTGCCCACCAAGAACCCCCCGAAGATCCCCAATGCATCGGCCACCGCCACCAAGACCGGCCCGCTGACCAGGCCCGCCAAAACGCGCGGGGCCACCAGATACCGCAGGGGGTCAGTGGACAGGGTCACCAAGGCGTCGATCTGTTCTGTGACCTTCATGGTGGCCACTTCTGCGGCAACCGACGACGTGACGCGCGCGGCAATCATCAAACCCACCAGCACCGGCCCCAATTCGCGCACCATACCGATGGCCACGATCTGCGGCACCACGGCTTCGGCGTTAAAGCGCGCGCCCCCGGCATAGATTTGCAGCGCCAACGCCGCCCCCGTGAACACCGCCGTCAGCCCCACCACCGGCAACGTCAGATAGCCAACGTTCAAAAGCGCCAAGGCCACTTCGCGCCCATAGAAGGGCGGGCGGACGATGGCGGCCAAACTGCTGGCGGCAAAGATCATCAGGCGTCCCAACCCCGCCAGCAGCGCAAGTGTGGTGGCACCGACAGAGGCCAGAAACCCGATCATCCGGGCACGTACCGCCGGGCATAGCGATGCCCCAGCGAGGTTAGAATTTCATACCCGATGGTGCCCGCAGCATCGGCCACGGCATCAACGCCTTGATGCGGCCCCAAGATGGTCAGGGCATCGGGCACATGGTCCAAATGGGTGACATCCACCCCGATCAAATCCATCGACACGCGACCCACGATGGGGCAGGGCACATCTCCAGCGTAAAGCGTACCCCGCCCAGACTGTGCGCGGATCAGGCCGTCGGCGTATCCCGATGACACCGTGGCAATGACCGACGGTTGCTGTGCGGTCCATCCGGCGGCGTATCCCACCGTTTCGCCCACTGCGACGGCCCGCGTTTGAATGACGGGCAGGTCCAAGTGCACAACCGCCACCGCATCTTCGAACGGGAACCCGCCATAAAGCCCCACACCCGGACGGGTCAGATCAAAATGAAAGTCTGGGCCCATCAGCGTGCCGCCGGTGGCCGCCAGGGACCGGCGCACGGGGATCCCGTCCGTCATGGCGTGAAAATTGGCCAATTGCATGGCGTTCATGGCGTGGTCGGGTTCATCGGCGCAGGCCAGATGGCTCATCACCAGAACGGGGGATTGGGCCAAAATTCGGTCACGGTGCTGGGCCCAATCGTCGGCCTCCAGCCCCAGGCGGTTCATGCCGGTGTCCAACTGAATGCCAAAGGCGTGGCCTGGCAACGCCGTCAAATGGCGGTCGATCTGTTCGACGGAATTCAGCATCGGCGTCAGATCATGGGCACGCAGCACATCCGTGTCACCGGCCATATGACCGCCGAATATGCACACCTTGGCGTCTTGCGGAACGGCGGCCCGCACGGCGGGGCCTTCTTCCGCGATGGCCACGAAAAACCAAGTGGCCCCCGCATCGGCCAAGGTGGCGGCCACTTTGGCGGATGACAGCCCATACCCGTCGGCTTTGACCACCGCCGCTGTCGCCACCGTGTCCGCAGACAAGGCATCCAGCGCGCGCCAATTCTGCCGCACAGCGTTCAAGTCAATTGTCAGGGTTCCACCAGCCATGGGGGGCGTTTTCGCACCACGGTCAGCGGGGTCAAGCCTTATTCATCGTCCGGACAAGCTTCGCGCCTGGGGCAAATGTCCAACGACACGCGCGCGATCAGGGCTTGGACGGCGGGGGTATATCCCGCCCAGTCCTTGGTTTCGCACAGATTAGCGCCGTGGTTTTCAAAAATATGGTCGAAGCTTTCCGACCAAGTGGCGTCGGCGGCAATCACTTCTTCTGCCGTGTACAGCATGTGTTCGAAGTAAAAGGCGTATTCAACGGCGCCCTTGTCTGAAAACGCGGGGCAATCGCCTGGGTCTGCCAGGTCTGGGTGCGCCACCGACAGGGTCAAAAACTCGCGATAGATTTCCCGTGCCGCCTGGGCCGACGCAACCTTCGCCTGGGCGTCCACTTGGATTTTGACCCCCACCAAGGCCAACAGCGCCAGGAACGCCGTCAAAATGCTGCCGATGCCCTGCAACGCTTCGCCATTCGCGCGCAACCAATTCATCATGCGGGCCACTGCTGGGTCGCGCAGTGAATGCCGCCCCCCAATTCGCCCAAAGCATCCACGTTCAGTGCGATGATGTCACGACCTGGATAATGGCGCTGCAGGGCGTCCACCGCGATTTCATCTGTCCGGGCATCGCCGAATTGGGCGCAGATGACCGCGCCGTTACAGACATAGTAATTGGCATAAGACGCCACAAAATCCGCGTGGCGCACCCGTGGCCGCGTGGGCGTTGGGATAATGTCCAAACCCAGCCCCGCATCGGCCAAAATATCGTGGGTGTCCCACATCGCTTGGTCCCAATGATCTTCTATCGTTTCTGGCAACTGGATAAGCACGCGGTCCTTGGCCGTAAAGCGGGCCAGACTGTCGATGTGGAAATCTGTGATATCTTCGTTCTTTATCCCTGGGGCCCACACCATTCGGTCCGCGCCGTAAGCCGCCACCAACCGGCGTTCAATTTCGGTGCGCGACAGACCAGGATTGCGGTTGCCTATGACCCAGCTGCTTTCGTGGGCGATCAAGGTCCCGTGTCCGTCGTGGTCCAGGCCGCCGGGTTCGCCCACCAGGCCGCTGTCGATCAATGGCGATTGGACCTTGGCTGCCACGCGCCGGGCGACTTGGCCATCACGACGGTGGATTTGTTTTCCGCCCCAGCCGTTGAAGTTCAACGACACCACGCGCTGCTGCCCGTGGGCGTTTACTGCGAACAAGGGCCCAGAATCCCGGGCCCAAAGGTCTTCTGTTGGGATGTCCCACAAGGTGACACGGTCGCCGACACGGGGTGAAATCACCGCGTGGTGTCTTTGGGCGGCCAAAAGGATGACATGTTCGAATTGTGCAATGGAATTGGCGATATCAAGGATGTTATCCTGCACCATTCGCAGAAAATGACGATCCGGGTATACGGATGGATCGTTGGGCCACTGCATGAAAGTGGCCTGATGGGGGGCTTCTTCGGGCGGCACAAAGAAATCTGATGCCGCCGCCCAGGCAGGTGTGCCTGCCATGGCCACAGCCCCCAGACCAAACCCGCGTCGTGTCATCATTCAGAAAACCCTTGCAATTCATGAGCGGCGTTCATATTCGTGAAATCAAGTATAAACAGGGATCGTGACATGTGGAAACTGCTTGTTAAAGAACTGGAACGCCCGCGCGACAAACGCCCGTTTGGCAGCGGTTGGATTTCGGGGACTCTGTCCATTCTGGCAGGCATCACCGCGTTCTGTCTGATCGCCATCCGCGCATTCCCGGAAACCTTTACCATGCCCGAATTTGCGGGCGTACATGCCAAGGATTATTCCACCATTGCCTTGCGGGTCGTCCTGGCCATTGGATACGGGCTGGCGCTTTTGTCGTTGCTGTTGGATCGGCGCAAAGTGCTGGGGTTTTTCGGCCTTGCCTTGGCTGTGATCGGCGCGCTTTTGTCGTCGGTGGACGCAGAAGCCATCGGGATCAGCCGCCAGTCGCTGTATTTTGGACTGGACTATTTCGTGATCAACGTGATCGTCATCGGCTTTCTGTTCATCCCCTTGGAACGGTTCTTCCCGCACAAGGGTGATCAGACTGTGTTCCGCCCGGAATGGGAAGAGGATCTGTTTTACTACCTCGTTTCTTCAATGTTGGTGCAAATCTTGTCGTTCTTGACCCTGGCGCCTGCAAATTTCGTGAACACATCATTCGATTTGACGGACATCCGCACCTATATCGGCGGGCTGCCGTTTGTGGTGCAGGTGATCATTATCATGTTCGCCACCGATTTGGTGCAGTACTGGGTCCACCGCATTTTTCACACGGTGCCGTTCCTGTGGCGGTTCCATTCCATTCACCATTCCACAAAACGCTTGGATTGGCTGGCAGGGGCCCGCATGCATTTCCTGGAAATCGCGATCCTGCGGGGTTTGACCGCCGTGCCCATGTTCACCCTTGGGTTCAAGGCTGAAGCGATCCAGGCGTATCTGCTGGTGGTATATTTCTATTCCAGTTTTGTGCATTCCAACGTCGGCTGGAATTTGAAATTCGTCGAACGCTGGCTGGTGACGCCGCGGTTCCACCATTGGCATCATGGGAGTGAACGGGAAGCGATTGACATCAATTACGCCGTGCATTTCCCGCTGTTTGATTGGCTGTTCGGCACATACCATTTGCCGGAAAACAAGTGGCCGGACAAATACGGCGTAGCAGGCGAAGACGTACCGCGCGGGTATTGGCGTCAGTTCATTTATCCGTTCCAGAAAAAGAAAATTACGCCGGGAGAGTGATTTATTTCAATGGCTTACGGCCAAAAGATAATGTGAATTCTGTCCCCGGAAGGCGGTAAGTACCCCATTAAAACTGGTCCACTTGACCCTGCTGCCACGGCTTGGCCAGGTTGCCGAACCGCGTAAAGCGGCCTTCAAACGCCAGTTCCACGGTGCCGATTGGGCCGTGCCGCTGTTTGCCGATGATCACTTCCGCCTTTGCGTGGACACGTTCCATATCGTCTTGCCATTTTGCCATGGCTTCCAAATCTGAATCGCTCGGCTTTTCACGCTCTTTGTAATATTCTTCGCGGTACACAAACATCACCACGTCGGCGTCTTGCTCGATCG
The DNA here is from genome assembly GCA_020629235.1 of Planktomarina sp. Taxonomy (GTDB): domain Bacteria; phylum Pseudomonadota; class Alphaproteobacteria; order Rhodobacterales; family Rhodobacteraceae; genus Planktomarina. Next base: position 64,157 of record JAHDDS010000003.1, on the reverse strand, counting down.
ACCCGGATTCGCGCAGGTCCGACAATTGCGGTCGTTTGTCTTCGCGATTTTCCACCTGACGTGACAATTGGGACAGGGCAATGACGGGAATGTCTAATTCCTTGGCCACGGCTTTCAGGCCCTGGGTGATTTCCGACACTTCGTTCACGCGGCTGTCTTTGGCGGTGGCGGGGCGCAGCAGCTGCAAGTAGTCCACGATGATGCAGTCCAGCCCGTGGGTCCGCTTCAAGCGGCGGGCGCGGGCGGCCAACTGGCTGATGGGCAGGGCAGGGGTGTCGTCGATATACAGCGGTGCGGATTCCAAATCCTTGGCGGCGTCCACAATGCGGCGGAATTCGCCTTCGGTAAAATCCCCGCGCCGGATTTGGTCCGATGGAATTTCCGCCACTTCGGACAAAATCCGCGCGGCCAATTGTTCTGCTGACATTTCCAGGCTGAAAAACCCCACGACCCCGCCGTCCACAGCCCCTTCTTGGCCGTCGGCGGTCAGACCCTTTTTATACGCTTTGGCGATGTTGAAGGCGATGTTGGTGGCCAAGGACGTTTTGCCCATGGACGGACGCCCGGCCAGGATCAACAGGTCGGATTTGTGCAACCCGCCCAGCTTTTTGTCCATGTCTGTCAGCCCCGTGGACACGCCCGCCAAACCGCCGTCGCGTTGATATGCGGCATTGGCCACTTTCACGGCGTCGGTTACGGCTTTCAGGAAGGATTGGAACCCGCTTTCGGTCTGCCCCTGTTCGGCCAGGGCGTAAAGGCGCTGTTCGGCTTCCACGATTTGTTCTTTGGGTTCGCTGTCCACATCCACGCGCGCGGCTTTGTCGGCGATTTCATTGCCCACACCGATCAATTCGCGCCGCACCGCCAGATCATAGATCATGGTGGCATAATCTTTGACGGCAAAGGACGATATGGCGGATCCCGCCAAGCGCACCAGATAAGCCGGCCCGCCGAGTTCGGCCAAGCCGGGATCATCTTCCAGGAATGACTTCAAAGTGACGGGGCTGGCCAGGGTGTTTTTCGAAATCCGCGCGGCAATTGTGTCGAAGATACGGGCATGGACAGGATCAAAGAAATGGTCGGCCCGCACGGTGGATGAAATGCGGTCGAACAAGTCATTGTTCGTCAGGATCGCCCCCAACAGCTGCTGTTCAGCTTCAATGGAATGGGGCAGGCCGGGGGTGACTTCACCGTCCACTTGGGCCGATTGGATGTTTGAAATGTCGTTCATTGCTGCTCCCTCCCCGTTAAGGGGGATTAACACAGGGTTAACGCAGCCGCACCGTTGAACAGGTCTGTGGACAAGCCTGTGGGCTGGATGTCGCCCGTGGGGTCCGTCCGCGCAGCAACCACTGTATGTAGTAGGTTAGCAAAGCAAAGCCGCAAAATCTAACCCCAAATCGAAAAGAATCGGGGCACTTATCCCCACCAATTCACAGGGCGTTTTTCAAAAAACTTATCCCATACGGGCGTTTTGCCAGTCCTCGGGGGCATTCAAAAACGCCTCCACTTCGGCCAAGGTATTGGCATCAAACGCCTTTTGGGCCTTGGCTTCTGCCAGAACATCCCACCACGTGCACAAATGGTGCAAGGCCACACCGTGATCGCCCAAGGTTTTTTCCGTTTGTGGGAAAATCCCGTAGTAGAAAATCACCGCCGTGTGCCCACAGGTGGCCCCGGTTTCGCGGATGGCGTCCACAAACGACAGCTTACTGCCGCCGTCTGTGGTCAGGTCTTCCACCAACAACACACGTTCGCCTTCGGTCATGGCCCCTTCGATGCGCGCGTTGCGCCCGTATCCTTTGGGCTTTTTGCGGACATAGGTCATGGGCAGCCCCATGCGTTCGGCCACAAGTGCTGCGAATGGGATGCCCGCGGTTTCACCGCCAGCGATGTTGTCAAACGCCTCAAACCCCGCGTCGCGCATAACGGTGACGGTCAAAAAATCCATCAACGTGGACCGGATGCGCGGGTACGAAATCAGCTTGCGGCAATCGATATACGTGGGCGACGGTTTGCCCGATGCCAGGGTAAACGGTTCGTCGGCATTGAAGTGCACCGCTTTGATTTCCAGCAACATCCGCGCAGTCAGGCGGGCCATTTCTTCTTTGGCAGGAAAGGCGGTGGGGATCATGGCGGGGTTCCTTTGCTGGTGGCTGCGCTGTCCTTAGACAGGGGCGCAGCCAGGATCAATCGCTGACGTGCCAATGCAGCGGGAAGCCGGGATCAAACACCGTCACAGGTCCGTCCCCGGTGATGATCTTGTCGGGATAGGTGACAGGGTCGCCTTTGGTCAGCGTCAAGGTGGCTTCATTCACGGGCAAGCCATAGAATTTTGGGCCATGGCGGCTGGCAAAGCCTTCCAGTTTGTCCAGGGCACCTTCTGCATCGAACACTTCAGCCAAGCAGGCCATGGTGTTGGTGGCGGAAAACACGCCCGCGCACCCGCAGGCGTTTTCTTTCAGCGGGTCGATGTGGGGCGCGCTGTCCGTGCCCAGGAAATAGGACGGGTTGCCCGATGTGGCCGCCGCCACCAGCGCCAGCCGGTGGTCTTCGCGTTTGGCCACGGGCAGACAGTAATAGTGCGGCTTAACCCCCCCCACCAACAGGTGGTTGCGGTTGATGATCAGGTGATGCGTGGTGATGGTGGCCGCCAGTTTGCCCGGTGCGCTGGCGGCATAGTCCACCCCGTCGCGGGTGGTGATGTGTTCCATTACCACCCTCAGGTCCGGCACCCGGCGGCGCAACGGGTCCAACACACGGTCGATGAACACGGCTTCGCGGTCGAAAATGTCGATGTCTGCATCCGTCACTTCCCCGTGCACGCACATGGGCATGCCGATGTCAGCCATGGCTTCCAACACGGGCAGGACCTTGTCAAAATTCCGCACGCCGCTGGCGGAATTGGTGGTGGCCCCGGCTGGATACAGCTTGGCCGCTGTCACAAGGCCACTGGCGTGGGCCGCGCGCACATCGTCTGGGTCGGTGTCTTCGGTCAAATAAAGCGTCATCAACGGTTCGAACCCGCTGCCCTTGGGACGCGCTGCCAAGATCCGATCACGGTATGCGGCTGCGTCGGCAGCTGTGACCACGGGCGGCACCAAGTTGGGCATGATTATGGCCCGCGCGAAATGGCGGCTGGTTTCCGGCAAAATGCCTTGCAACATCGCGCCGTCACGCAGGTGAAGGTGCCAATCGTCGGGGCGGGGGATCGTCAAAATGTCGGTCATATTCTGTGCATACCCTGGCGCGCATGACCCTTCCAGGGCAAATGGCGCATCTGTGCCACGGGGGGAAGTCCAACGCGTTTTGCCCCCTTGAGGAATCCGGGGCATCCGGACAGATAGATTTCAAAATGACGGGCAAATGCCGTCTTTGAAAGGGGAAAGTAACATGAGTTTTATTCTGGCAATCATCGCAGGGTTCGTCACACCCATGGTGGAAGGCACGGTCAGCGGATTTTTGCAGAAGCTGCAAACCAAAGACATCCAAATCGAAGCGGGTGAAAACCGGGCTTTGACGTTTGCAATTTTGCTGTTGGGTGTTGCCGTTTTGGCCAACATCACCGGCGTATCCGCCAACGCATTCTGGCTGCTGATCGGTGGCATCTTGGGCCTGTTCGCCATGCGCATCATCGCAGCCGTCAAAGGTATGGCGTCCAAAAAGAAAACCGACGACGCCCCAGCAGAAGCTGTCGCTGAAGACTGATCAGCCGCGTAAAGCTTTGATAAACTTAAGAAAGCCTGGCCTGTGCCAGGCTTTTTTGTGCGCGTGGGTATGCTGAAAATTTAGGCAGACACCCTATGCTGCAGGTGCATAGCGGCATTGCAGCATTTTGGTCTCCTCTTTTGACGAAGGGTTCCCATATCATGGGCATCAGCAAATGGAGAGAACCTCATGGCACTCGTTTCAAATGTATCTAACGCCTTCAATCCTGCAGCCGTATTGCACAGCATCGGCAGCCGACTGGGCAACATGGTCGCTGTTTTCGCTGAAGCGCAGTCGCGCCGGGACCGCATCATGGACCTGCTGGACAAGTCTGACGAAGACCTGGCCAAAATGGGCCTGCGCCGCGAAGACATCGTGCATCACGTATTCGGCGACCGCATTTTCGTGTAACGCCACGAACAGGGCAGCAGGCGTTCAGAAGAACGCCTGGACGCCCGTTTGTGCCCGCCCCAAGATCAGGGCGTGCACGTCGTGGGTGCCTTCATAGGTGTTCACGGTTTCCAAATTCATCGCATGGCGCATGATTTGGTAGTCTTCTTGGATGCCGTTGCCGCCGTGCATGTCGCGCGACTGGCGGGCAATGTCCAAGGCTTTGCCGCAGTTGTTGCGCTTCATCAGGCTGATCAGCTCTGGCGCGGCAGTGCCGTCATCCATCATTTGCCCCAGCCGCAACGCCCCTTGCAAGCCAAGGGAAATGTCAGTTTGCATATCGGCCAGCTTTTTCTGAAACAGCTGTGTGCCAGCCAAGGGCTTGCCAAACTGTTTGCGGTCCAGCCCGTATTGCAACGCGGCAGTCCAGCAAAATTCAGCAGCCCCCATAACGCCCCAAGAAATGCCGTACCGCGCGCGGTTCAAACATCCGAACGGGCCTTTCAATCCTTCCACGCCGGGAAGAAGCGCGTCTTCGCCCACGGCCACCCCGTCCATCACGATTTCCCCGGTGACCGAAGCGCGCAATGACAGTTTGCCGCCGATTTTCGGCGCGCTGAGGCCCTTCATGCCTTTTTCCAGCACGAAACCGCGAATTTTGCCGTCATGCGCGTCTGATTTGGCCCACACCACGAACACGTCAGCAATGGGGGCGTTGGAAATCCACATCTTGGATCCGGTCAGCTTGTACCCGCTGGCGGTTTTTTCCGCGCGGGTTTTCATGCCGGCTGGGTCAGATCCCGCGTCTGGTTCGGTCAGACCAAAGCAGCCGATCAGGTCCCCGGCGCACAGGCCCGGCAGATATTTCTTCTTTTGATCTTCGCTGCCGTAGGCGTTGATGGGATAGATCACCAGGGACGATTGCACGGACATCATGGACCGATAACCGCTGTCCACGCGTTCAATTTCGCGCGCGATCAAGCCATAAGCGGTGTAAGACGCCCCCAAGCCGCCGTATTCTTCCGCAATTGTCGTCCCCAACAAACCGGCTTGCCCCATCAACGGGAACAGGTCCGGTGCCACGGTTTCTTCGCGAAAGGCATCCACCACGCGGGGTTGCAATTCGTTTTGGGCGAAGGTGGCCGCTGCGTCCCGCAGCATGCGTTCGTCTTCCCCAAGTTGTGCGTCCAACAAAAACGGGTCGTCCCATTTGAACGGGGCCAAGCTGGGGCCGGAATGGCGCACGGGGTGGGGGGCGTTCATGGGGCGATCTCCTGTTGGGTCGGGGGCAGGGTATCGCGGTGCGAAAGTGCTGCGCAAGGGGGGTGTTTTGACGCGGTGCGGCCCGGCGGGGCCGCGCGTGATGTTTTTGCGTTCGGGCCACGCGGGCCTTGGGGGTGCTGCCCCCAAACCCCCGAGGTATTTGCCCTCAAAGTGAAGGGGGATTGGGCACGACGGTGAAGCCAGTGGCGCGGTCCCAATGGGGGGATTTGTTGAACAAAAGCGTGATGATTGGGAAAAGCACGAAGCAAATAGCCAGGACAAGCAGACCGCTTTGGGTGACCCGAAGCCACCAAAAATCCCACGGCGTCAGGGGCGCGCGGGTGAACACCAGGTGCGCGGCTGTGGCGATCATGGGAAGAAACAGAACGGCGCATTTGCGCAGCTCGCGGCACAAAATGCAGCCCGTACCGGTCACGCGCAGGTGAAACAGGCGCTTTCCTGGCGTTTGGGCGCGCAAGACATGGAAGGTGGCAAAATACAGCGTCGCGGTGAAGGTGAAAAGCGCGATGTAAATGAAGGCTGCCGTTTCAGAAAAGACGGCAAGCAGAAGGCCAGGCAGCACCAACAGGGCCATATCGAGCAGCCCTGCCGCCACGCGGCGTGCCCCCATCAGAAGTTGTCAGGTTGCGGCATGCCGATGATGTGAAGGCCGCCGTCCACCATGATTACCTCGCCCGTGGTGTGGGCGGCATAATCTGACGCAAGATACGCGGCGGTGCCCCCGACGGTGCCCTGGCTGGCATTTGTGCGCAGCGGTGTGTTGGCTTCGGTCCAGCGGAATGTTTTGCGCGCGCCGCCGATGGCAGCACCCGACAGGGTTTTCATGGGGCCGGGGGACACCGCGTTGACGCGTATGCCTTCGGGGCCCAAGTCGTTGGCCAGATAGAGAACAGACGATTCCAACGCAGCCTTGGCGACACCCATGACGTTGTACCACGGGGTTGCTTTGTGGCTGCCTTGGAAAGTCAGCGTGGTCAGGCTGCCGCCGTTTGTCATCAACGGGGCCGCTTTCTTGGCCATATCGATGAAGGAATAGACGGAAATATCCATGGAATTCTTGAAATTGTCCCGGGTGGTGTTGGTGAACCGGCCCGTCAATTCCGATTTGTCAGAATAGGCGATGGCGTGGATGGCGAAATCGATGGTGCCCCATTTGTCGCCCAACGTGTCGAACGCCGCTTGGGTGGATGCATCGTTCAGCACGTCATAATCCACGACCGTATCCACGCCCATGGTGTCCGCCAGCGCTGTCACTTTTTCGCCGAACACGTCCATTTGGCAGCCGATGGCCACTTCCGCGCCTTCGGCCATGAAGGTTTCGGCAATGCCATAGGCGAGGGATCGGTTGTTGGCGATCCCGGTGATCAATCCGCGTTTGCCGCGCAGCAGGTCTGACATGGTTCTTATCCGTGAAATTTGCTGAGGATGAGTGTAGCGTTGGTGCCCCCAAAGCCAAAGCTGTTGGACAAAATCGTGTCCAATTCAACGTCGTCGCGCCGTTCGGTCACGATTTCAGAAGGATCAAGGGCAGGGTCCAGGTCCGTGACGTTGGCCGAGGCTGAGATGAAATTGTTGTGCATCATCAGCAAGGAGTAAATCGCTTCATGCACCGATGTCGCCCCCAGGGAATGCCCGGTCAGCGATTTGGTGGAACTGATGGGCGGGGTATTGCCTTGGCCGAAGATGTTGCGGATGGCTTCCACCTCTACCACGTCGCCTGCGGGCGTCGATGTGCCGTGGGCGTTGATGTAGTCGATCTTGCGGTCTTCGGGCAGCATCGCCAGCGCTTGGCGCATGGACCGTTCGCCGCCTTCGCCCGATGGGGCCACCATATCTGCCCCGTCGGATGTGGCGCCGTATCCGGTCAATTCGGCGATGATTTTGGCCCCGCGCGCTTTGGCGTGTTCCAGTTCTTCCAGGACGAAGACACCCGCGCCGCCTGCGATCACAAACCCGTCGCGGTTCGCGTCATAGGGGCGCGATGCTGTTTCGGGCGTATCATTGTATTTGGACGACATGGCGTTCATGGCGTCGAACAGACACGACAGGGTCCAATCCACTTCTTCCCCGCCGCCGGCAAAGACGATGTCTTGCTTGCCCAATTGGATCTGTTCCATGGCGTTGCCGATGCAGTGGGCGGATGTGGCACAGGCCGATGTGATGGAATAGTTCACGCCCTTAATTTTGAACGGGGTCGCCAGGGTGGCGGAATGACCCGAACTCATGCAGCGGGTCACCATGAAGGGGCCCATGCGTTTCGGCCCACCTTTGGTAATCACCGTGTTGTGGGCATGATAAAAGTTGGACGTGGACGGCCCGCCTGATCCCATGATCAGCCCAGTGCGCACGTTCGACACTTCGTTTTCTTCCAGGCCTGCGTCGGCGATGGCCTGTTCCATGGCGATATAGTTGTACGCCATGCCGGGTCCCATGAACCGCAGCGCGCGCTTGTCCACCAATTCTTTGACATCGATGTTGGGGATGCCCGCGACTTGGGACCGGAACCCGCTTTCTTTATAGATGGGTTCGGCCGATATACCGGACCGCCCAGACTTCAAGCTGTCCAACACTTCCGAAGTGTTGTTGCCGATGGGCGATACAATGCCCATTCCGGTGATGACGACACGGCGCATGGTGATCCCTTCTATGCGTCTTGCGTGGACAGACCGACTTTCATGTCCTTGACCACGTAAATTTCGTCTCCGTCCGCTGTCACGCGCCCGTCGGCCACGCCCATCTTCAAGCGGCGGTCAATCACGCGAGTGAAATCCACGTGATAGGTCAGCATTTTTCGGTCGGGGCGGACCATGCCGGTCAGCTTCACTTCGCCCACGCCCAAGGCCATCCCGCGGCCTTCCCAGCCGCGCCAGCCCAAATTGAAGCCGGTCAGCTGCCACAGACCGTCCAAACCCAGGCAGCCGGGCATGATGGGGTTGCCCGGAAAATGGCAGTCGAAAAACCACAGGTCCGGCGTGATGTCGAATTCTGCCACAACGTGCCCTTTGCCGTGCAGGCCACCATCGCCGCTGATGTCCGTGATGCGGTCCATCATCAACATGGGCGGGGCGGGCAGCTGCGCGTTTCCTGGCCCGAACAATTCGCCGCGGGCGCATTTCAGCAGGTCGTCTTTATCGAAGCTGCGGGGATACAGGTCGGACATGCGTGGGCTTTCGTTTTGTGCCGCTGGGGCTTTGACTGCGTTGCGCTGGTCTATAACCCCACAGGGTTTGAACACAACCCTGCGGCGCGACGCTGCGTCAGCTTGATCGGTCTTTTTGCATTGAATTGGGCGCTTATCGGGCATAGGTGATGAGTATGGGACACCAAACCACCATAACCCCACGCGCGCGCAGCCTGTCTTGGTTGGAAAAGGGCGGGCTTCGGCCCACCAAACAGCGTGCGTCCCTGGCGGAACTGTTGGTGGGGGACGGGATGGACCGTCACGTCACTGCCGAAAGCCTGTTTGAAGCCAGCGCGACGTCGGGCGATAAGGTGTCTTTGGCCACGGTGTACAACACCTTGCGGGCGTTTTGCGACGCCGGGTTGATGCGCGAAATCACGGTGGACGGGGCAAAAAGTTACTTCGACACGAATATGTCTGACCACCCACACTTCTTTTGGGAAGACAGCGCGACCTTGACCGATGCCCCTTCCGCCCAGCTTGAAATCAAAAGCCTGCCCGATGCGCCCGAAGGGTCCGAAATTTCAAAGGTGGATGTGGTGATCCGCTTGCGCCGCACCTGACGCCCCGACAAATCGCCACATCAGCGCGATCCGACTTACATTACCGTGTCAGTACCACTGCCCGGGTTCCATCAATCCCGCTTCCATCAACTGCTGGCTTTTCCAATTGAATTGGGCCGATCCGTGCCAATAAAAGCTGTCGATTTCGAACGTGCTGGATGGGTTGCGCTTCAGTGCCTTGGCTGTGCGGAAAGACGCGATCGAAGCTGTCGGGCTGTTGTGCCAGGGGCAGGCGAAGGTGTTCATCTCTGGGTCTGACAGCGTGTGATCGGCTGCCAAGGTCAGGCCCTTCTTGGCCTTGAAGATGCCGACGCGGTCGATCTTGCGCCGCGCTTGTGACACATGTTCTTCAAACCGCGACCGCAGCCCGCCGAAGAAATCCAATTGTCTGTCCAAATCATTGCCCCATTCGTCTTTGCGGCTGGTGGCAAAATATCCGGACCGGTCGAAATACGCGTCACCCCGGTCGATGGCATTGGGGCTGTCCCACAGATACCGCGCATAGAGATCCACAGTGAACGTCAGCACGCTTTCGCGGCGTTCTTCGGTGCAAAAGACCAGCAATTCCCCAATGCTGCGCGATTCAGAAAAGGGAAAGAACAGGTATTCGGCATTAAAGCAGTAATACAGCCACTGACCAGCCGCCAAGGGAATGATCTGGTTGACCAGGTCCACCGCTTCGGCCTGATTGGAAAAGCGGTGGTTGACCGACACCACCTTCGGATTGTCGCCCAAATTCGGCAGGTTTTCCCCGATCACGATGACTTTGCGAAATCCACACTTGAACGTGTGTTCCACGGTGGACGGGATTTCTGCGTCGTCTTCACACAGAACAATCGCGTGGGGGCCTTTGCCGAGATTTTCGGCAGCCCAATGCAAAAACAGGGAAAAAGAGGAAAAATTCACAGCTGACGCACCTGATTTGTTTGGCCCGACCCTAGCGGTTGGATGATTGCAAGTGAAGGGCGCATTGGATATCTGGCCCCAAACGCGCAACTTTGGTGGCATCCTATGGCAGGCAAGAAGAAACTTTTTGTAAAGACATATGGTTGTCAAATGAATGTGTACGACAGTGAACGTATGCAAGAAGCGCTGGGCGGGCAGGGGTATGAGCCCACCGCCGCGCCAGAAGATGCAGATATGATTTTGCTGAACACCTGCCACATCCGCGAAAAAGCGGCGGAAAAAATCTATTCCGAATTGGGCCGATACAAAGGGTTGAAGGCCGCCAAGCCCGACCTGAAATTTGCGGTGGCGGGCTGCGTGGCCCAGGCCGAAGGCGCGGAAATCGTCAAGCGCCAACCCATGGTGGACCTGGTGGTGGGGCCGCAAAGCTATCACAAATTGCCCGCCATGGCCAAAGCGCTGGACGGCGGGGCGCGCGCCATCGACACCGATTTTCCGCTGGAAGATAAGTTCGATCACCTGTCCGCGCGCGCCAAGGCCAAACGCGCGCCGGCGGCATTTTTGACAGTGCAAGAAGGCTGCGACAAATTCTGCGCGTTCTGCGTTGTGCCCTATACCAGGGGCGCCGAAGTCAGCCGCCCAAGCGCGCGGGTCTTGGACGAAGCCCGACAACTGGTGGACCAAGGCGTGCGCGAAATCACGCTGTTGGGTCAGAACGTCAATGCCTATCACGGGCACAAAGGCGGTTTGGCGGGGCTGATCTGGGAACTGGCGGACATCGACGGGTTGGCGCGCATCCGTTTTACGACATCGCACCCCAACGATATGGACGATGCGCTGATAGACGCCCACGGGCAGTGCGACAAGTTGATGCCCTACCTGCATCTGCCGGTTCAGTCTGGGTCGGACAAAATCCTGAAAGCCATGGCGCGCAAACACACCGCCAGCCAATATCTGAAAATCATTGATCGGCTGCGCGCGGTGCGCCCTGATCTGTTGCTGTCGGGCGATTTCATTGTGGGGTTCCCCGGCGAAACCGAAGCGGACTTCCAAGATACGCTGTCTTTGGTGCGCAGCGTCGGGTACGGCCAGGCGTATTCCTTCAAGTATTCAGCCCGCCCCGGTACACCCGCCGCTGAAAAAGCCACAGTGGACGACGCCACCGCCACCGACCGTTTGCACCGGTTACAAGCGCTGCTGTCTGAACAACAAACCGCCGCGCAAAATGCCATGGTGGGGCGCGAGACGACGGTGCTGTTTGAAAAGCCGGGGCGCGAAGCGGGGCAGTGGGTCGGCAAATCCGAACACTTGCAAGCCGTTCACGTTTTGACCAGCCAAGCTGGCAAAGGTGACTTGGTGAAGGTGAGAATCACCCAAGCGTCTTCCAATTCCCTGCAGGGCGAATTCTTAGAAAAGGTCGGCTAGTCCCTGATTTTGTTCAACAAAGCGCGGACTTCCGCCGATTTGGCCCTGCTTTCACCACAATGCTGGGCAAAAATACCGCACGGCAGTAGGTATCGTAGTGAATTTGTTTTGAAAAAAACGAAAATATGGTATCTCTCGCAACATCAAGTGTGCCCGGGCAGTGGGCGCACCATAACGTGTATACATAAACGCTAAAGGGGGTTTTCGTGGCACACAAGAAAAGCAAACTGGCATCCATCGCTGCAACGTTGTTGGGTGCGGCGGTCTTGGTGACCGGCGCCACGTCATCAATGGCGCACCAAACTGTTGGGGAACCATTCCCCCACGTCCACGGCGAACAGCGCCGCGTGGTTGGGCAGCGTTTCGTTCCCACCATTTGGGTTGATCCCGATGGGTGTGAACACTGGGTTATGGACGACGGCTGGGAAGGGTACATGACCCCGAAGCTGAACCGTCAAGGCATTCCGACATGTCGTGGTCGCACAGCAAACGTCTGTGGCAACCTGGATTCAGACACATTGTTCGCGACCGACAGCTATCACCTGTCGCGCAACGCCAAGCACCGTTTGATGAACTTCTTCCGGTCCAACCCTTCGGCAGCCTATATCATTCGGGGCCACACCGACAGCCGCGCATCTGACGCATACAACATGCGCCTGTCGCAAAACCGGGCGAACTCGGTGGCGCGCGTGGCACAAATGTCGGGCGCACGGATTGCTGGCGTAGAAGGCTATGGCGAACGTCAGCCTTTGGTGCCGAACACTTCGGCCCACAACATGTCCAAAAACCGTCGCGTTGAAATCGTCTGCGTGAACTGAGGGAGCATCGAACAATGAAATTCTCTACAATCTCCGCAGCTTTGGTGGCTGGTCTGGCTTTGACCGCTTGTGGCGGCTTCGAGACCGACAACGGCGGCATCGACAAATCCAAAGACGGCAGCCGTGATGGCAAAGACCTGAGCCAGCTTGTCGCTGGTATCTGGATCGACCCGAACGGGTGTGATCACTGGATCATCGACGACGGCATCGAAGGATATCTGTCGGCCCGTTTGGACCCACAGGGTAAACCTGTATGTACCGGCCACGGCGCAGAAACCGTTGTGTACGGCCCATTCCGCGAAGGATCGCGCGACGTGAACCGCCGCACCGAACGGGACTACATCCAGAACCCATCGGAAATCACACCGATCAATTGATCTGTGCTGCAACAAACATCCGGGGCCGCGCTGCGAAAAATCAGCGCGGCCCTTGGTCTTTTTGGATTTACCGCCTAGTCTTTTTGAAAAGCAAAAACGTAAGGGGAAACGCGTTTGGCTGATGCTGCCGTTGGGTTCGCGCCCGATCTGGAAGAGACATTTTTGGAATTTCCTGACAACCGCTTGATGGTTGACCTGTGCGGTGAATTCGACCGCAATCTAAGCCACATTGAAACCAAACTGGGCCTGCAGATTGTCCGGCGGGGCAACCAGCTTGTTTTGGTGGGGGACAAAGCGGCCCGCGACGATGCCACGCGCATTTTGCAGCACCTGTATTCCCGATTGGAACAGGGCAAGTCCGTCACCAATGCAGATCTGGACGCCGCGTTGCGCATGGCCCCTGACGCCACCCAGCCCCCCAAACAACGGGATATGTTTGGCGGAACCACGGTGGAAGTTCGCACGCGGAAGAAGACCGTCGAACCGCGCACAGACGCGCAAAAAGCGTACGTTAAGGCGTTGTTTGAAAACGATCTTTCCTTTGGGATCGGTCCGGCGGGCACGGGCAAGACATACCTTGCGGTGGCCGTTGGTGTGAACATGTACATCAACGGTTTGGTGGACCGGATCATCCTGTCGCGCCCCGCTGTGGAAGCGGGCGAAAAGCTGGGATATCTGCCTGGGGACATGAAGGACAAAGTCGATCCTTACATGCAGCCGCTTTACGATGCGCTGAACGATTTTCTGCCCGCCAAACAGGCCGCAAAACTGATAGAAGAGAAGCGCATTGAAATTGCCCCATTGGCTTTCATGCGCGGGCGCACGCTGTCCAACGCTTTTGTGGTCCTCGACGAGGCCCAGAACGCAACCACTATGCAGATGAAGATGTTTTTGACCCGTTTGGGCGAAGGGTCGCGCATGGTGATCACGGGCGACCGGACCCAGGTTGATTTGCCGCGCGGCGTGCAGTCGGGCTTGGCGGATGCGGAACGCTTGCTGAAGACCATCGACCGCATTTCCTTCAGCTATTTCACCGCCAAGGACGTGGTGCGTCACCCCTTGGTGGCCGCAATCATCGAAGCATATGACCAAGATGCCCCATGACGCCACAGGTCGACGTGGTGGTGGAAGATGCGCGATGGGATCAGATCGACTTGGCTGCCTTGGGGGCCAGGTTGCTGGGCAGTTTACAATCGCAGTTGGATCTTCCCCAAGGGGTGGCGGCGGTGATTATGGCCTGTGACGACGCAAGGATTGCGGAATTGAACGCGGCGTTTCGGGGCAAGGCGGTGCCCACCAATGTCTTGTCGTGGCCCAGCGAAGACCGGGCCGCCGCAACCCCTGGTCAACCGCCAGAAACCCCCACCACGGCAGAGTTGGGGGATTTGGCCCTGGCCTTTGACACCTGCCACCAAGAAGCGATTTCCCAGGGCAAAAGCTTTGATGCCCATGTCACCCATTTGGTCCTGCACGGATTGTTGCATCTTTTGGGATACGACCATCAGACAGATGCCGATGCCGACCTTATGGAAGAAATAGAGATCAATTTGCTTGAAACTTTGGGCATTCCCAACCCATATGAGGGGCAATTGACGGTATGAGTATCATGGCAACGACCCATCCTTCCCCTACGGGCGATGAACCCGGCGAAGACCCCTCAAGTCCCGCGACCCAACCTGGCCTGTGGGCCCGGCTGAAGTGGGCCGTTCGGGGCGGCGACTTGCCCCAGGCCGAAGATGCCCAGCCCACCGCAAACCCGTTCGAGACGACCCCCAGCATTGCCAACCTGCGCGATTTGCGCGTGGAAGACGTGGCCGTACCGTCGGCGGACATCGTGTCGGTGCCCGTCACCATCACCAAGGACGACTTGGTGCGTACCTTCCGGGACAGCGGATTGACCCGGCTGCCTGTGTACAACGGCACCTTGGACACCCCCATGGGATTTGTGCATCTTAAGGACTTGGCGTTGCGCCACGGGTTCAATGGCAATGGCGGCCGGTTGCAACTGCGCAAGATGCTGCGCCCCTTGCTGTATGTGCCCGCGTCGATGCCTATTGGCGTCTTGCTGGCCAAAATGCAGGCCGATCGCAAGCACATGGCCTTGGTGATCGATGAATACGGCGGCACTGACGGTCTGGTGACCATCGAAGACTTGATCGAACAGGTGGTGGGCGAAATCGAAGACGAACACGACGTCGCTGAAGGTCAGTATTGGAATTTGGAAAAGCCCGGGTGCTATCTGGCGGCTGCGAAAACACCGCTGGATGAATTCCAAGCGGAAATTAACATGGATTTGACCCAAGCCGAAGATGTCGACCCAGAAGAGGTGGACACCCTGGGCGGGCTGGTCTTCATGCTGTCGGGCCGCGTGCCCGCGCGTGGGGAAGTTGTTCAGCACCCTGCCGGGGTCGAGTTTGAAATCGTCGACGCGGATTCGCGCCACATCAAACGCCTGCGGGCCCATGTGGTCGCCCAGACCGAAGCTTAGTCCCGCCCACTGGCCCCTTTGGACGGTTTGCCTGGTTCAAACTGCCTTGGGCGCTGCGGCGGGATTTGGGCATGCGCCCCATTATTTCACTATTGTCACCGTGCTTGCCCTGGCGGGCGGGTTTTGGCTGGCCAACAGCCGTGCTGGGGCAGGGCGGTTCTGGGCGGCTTGGGCCCTGGGTCTGGGGTATTTTGGGCACGTTATGGTCTGGATCGTGGAACCGTTCTTGGTGGACGTTGCGCGTCACGGGTGGATGGCGGCACCGGCCTTGTTTGCCATGGCAGGCGGTTTGGCGCTGTTCTGGGGTTTGGCGGGCCGGGTGTCGCGCGATCTGTGGTCCTTGGCCTTGGCTGTTGCGTTGGCGGAAGTGGCGCGATCCTATGTCCTGTCAGGGCTGCCCTGGGGGTTGGTGGGATATATTTGGATTGAAAGTCAGGCGTTCCAACTGGCGCGGTATGTCGGCCCCCATGGGGTCAGCGCGCTGACACTGTTGGGGGCAGCGGCCTTGGTGGCGCGCGCGGTGCCTTTGCGCGTTGGGGCTGCGGCCGTTTTGGCCGCAGCAGTGATGGTGCCACCGCTGGCCTGGACGGGGGCGGCGGCTGACGGGCCACGGGTGCGCATCCTCAGCCCCAATGTGATGCAAGCGGATAAATGGGCCCCGCAAACGCGCGAAGCGATGTACCAGCGTCACGTGGCCTTGACCGCTGGGGCCGGTGACGTCGATCTTGTGGTGTGGCCGGAATCCGCGCTGACCTTGCCACTTTCGGCCACGCGGGAAGAGATTTTGCAAGCCGCCAACGGTGCCCCAGTCTTGGTGGGGCATCAGCACAGCCCGGACATGGACCGATTTTACAACGCCGCCAGTCTGCTGGATCCGCAAGGTCCGGCGCGCGGTGATCAAATCTACCTCAAATCCAAACTGGTGCCCTTCGGTGAATATATCCCGCTGACGCCGTTGGCCCGGCGTTTGGGCTTAACCGGGCTGGCCGATCGTGCGGGCATCGGATTTACGGCGGGTCCTGATCCGCACACCGTGACCGTGCGCGGGATCGGCGACGTTCAAGTGTTGATCTGCTATGAAGGGATATTCCCGCATTTTGTGCGGCGCATCCCCCAGCGGCCCAGGGCGATTGTCTTGATGACCAACGATGGGTGGTTCGGAACCCGGGGCGGGCCCGCGCAACATCTTGCCCAAGCCCAGGCCCGGGCCATCGAACAGGGATTGCCCATCGTGCGGTCTGCCAATCGCGGCATCAGCGCCATGATCGACGGGCGCGGCCAAGTGCTGGATTACGTGGATTTTGGACAAACGGGTGCCCTGGACACGCCATTGCCGCCCGCGCTGGCACCCACGATGTATGCGATAATTGGCGATGTGCCGATCTTGGTGATCGTGATGCTGGCCTTGGGTGCCGCAACCGTGCGGCGGCGGACAAGTTAACGTTGCTTGACGCGTTCTGTGCCAGCCACTATGGCCAAGGGCGCGACAACGGCTTCCTGGCGTCGCAATAACCTTTAATGGAGCACCTCCAATGGCACGATCGAATTATACTTTTACGTCGGAATCCGTTTCCGAAGGGCACCCTGACAAAGTGTGCGACCGCATTTCTGACGCAGTGCTTGACGCTTTTTTGACAGAAGAACCGTTCGCCCGGGTGGCGTGCGAAACCTTTGCCACCACCAATCGTGTCGTCATCGGTGGCGAAGTGGGGCTGTCGGATCAAGACAAACTGAAAGACTACCTGGGGCGTATCGACGCCATTGCCCGCGATTGCATCAAAGACATCGGCTATGAACAGGACAAATTCCATTGGGAAACCGTGGAAGTGACAAACCTGCTGCACGAACAATCTGCGCACATCGCCCAAGGTGTGGACGCCGGTGAAGACAAAGACGAAGGGGCCGGGGATCAGGGCATCATGTTCGGATACGCCACGACAGAAACCCCCGAATTGATGCCCGCACCGATCCAATATTCCCATGCCATTTTGCGCCGATTGGCAGAGGTGCGCAAAGACGGGTCCGAACCTGATCTGCGCCCTGACGCCAAAAGCCAAGTGTCGCTGCGGTATGAAAACGGCAAACCGGTG
Organism: Planktomarina sp.; assembly: GCA_020629235.1. GTDB lineage: Bacteria > Pseudomonadota > Alphaproteobacteria > Rhodobacterales > Rhodobacteraceae > Planktomarina. The sequence continues at coordinate 46,927 of JAHDDS010000003.1, read as the reverse complement.
GAAGTCACATCCATCGTCTTGTCCACCCAGCACAGCGGTGAAGATCAAGACAGCGCCTATATCCGCGGCGTGGTGGAACCCTATATCCGCGAGGTGCTGCCCGCAGAATGGATCACTGCCAACACGGAATGGTGGATCAACCCCACCGGCACCTTTGTCATCGGCGGCCCAGACGGGGACGCCGGTTTGACGGGGCGCAAAATCATTGTGGACACATACGGCGGTGCTGCCCCCCACGGCGGCGGCGCGTTTTCTGGCAAAGATCCCACCAAGGTGGACCGATCGGCGGCCTATGCCGCGCGGTATTTGGCGAAAAACGTCGTGGCCGCTGGCATGGCGGAACGCTGCACCTTGCAATTGTCCTATGCCATTGGCGTGTCCAAACCCCTGTCGATTTACGTCGACACCCACGGCACAGGGCAAGTGGCAGACGCGGCGATTGAAAAAGCGGTGGACCAGTGCATGGACCTGACCCCGCGCGGCATCCGCGAACACTTGGGCATGAACCGCCCGATCTATGCCCGCACAGCGGCGTACGGCCACTTCGGCCGGGCCGCCAGCGACGACGGCGGGTTCAGCTGGGAACGCACCGATCTGGTGGACGCGCTGAAAAAGGCGGTCTAAAGCCTGGATCAACCAAGCAAAGGAGGGCGCCTTTCGGGGCGCCTTTTTCCCATGGATGAACACAGAAATTTCTATGGCCGCCTGAAGGGTAAGGCGCTGAAGCCGGCCCAGAAGCGTGACCTGGACCACCTGTTGCCGGACCTTGCCGTGCCTGCTGTGTCCCGCGCAGACAATCCGGACCGATCACCGTTGGATATGGCCGCGCTGACAAAGGGGCAGCCCCTTTGGCTGGAAATCGGCTTTGGGGGTGGGGAACACCTGGTCCATCAAGCCGCCGCGAACCCAGACGTGACGTTTGTCGGGGTAGAGCCGTACGTGAACGGCATGGCGATGCTTCTGGGCAAAATTCGCCGCGCGGGCCTGACCAACATCCGGCTGCACCTGGGGGACGCGCGCGATTTGATGGATGTGCTGCCCGCGCAATCCGTGGCCAAAGCGTTTTTGTTGTACCCTGACCCTTGGCCCAAAGCCCGCCACCACCGCCGCCGCTTTGTCACGCAGGACCACCTGGTGCCGTTGCATGGGGTGATGCAGGCGGGGGCGTCCTTACGCATTGCCACCGACATCGAAGACTATGTCCGCCAAGCCTTGCAAGAAGTGCCCAAAGCGGGGTTTGACTGGACGGCGCAAGGCCCAGGCGATTGGCGCGCCCCGTGGGACGATTGGTTGTCGACACGATACGAACAAAAGGCCCTGCGCGAAGGGCGCACGCCCCACTATCTGACGTTCATCCGCCGCCCGTGAGGGTGGGCCGCGCCCGTGGGGCAACCTTGCCTCCGGCGGGAGTATTTGGGAACAAAAGAAGTTCCTGTGGACCTTTCTTGAGGCCGGGTTTATCCCCAGATGAATTCTGAAAGGGACAGCAATGTCAGCGCACGGCGAACCAACCCCCTTGACCGCCCATCCCTGCGGCCCGCTTTCGGGTACGGCAGAGGTGCCAGGCGACAAATCCATTTCCCACAGGTCCTTGATTTTGGGGGCGATGGCGGTGGGCGAAACCAAGATCGAAGGCTTGTTGGAAGGCCAAGATGTGCTGGACACTGGCAAAGCCATGGCGGCCTTCGGCGCTGACGTGGTGCGTCTTGGGGGCGGGGCTTGGTCGGTGCACGGTGTTGGGGTCGGCGGGTTTGCCGAACCCGAACAGGTGATTGATTGCGGCAATTCCGGCACTGGCGTGCGCTTGATTATGGGCACCATGGCCACCAGCCCCATTGCCGCAACATTCACGGGCGACGCAAGCTTGAACAAACGCCCCATGGGGCGGGTGACAGAACCGCTGTCGTTGTTTGGGGCGCAGGCTTATGGCCGGTCCATGGGGCGCTTGCCGTTGACGATCGTGGGGGCCAAAGACGCCGTGCCGGTGCGCTATGAAAGCCCGGTGCCTTCTGCCCAGGTCAAATCTGCCGTTTTGCTGGCGGGCTTGAATGCCCCTGGCGAAACCGTGGTGATCGAAAAAGAGGCGACGCGCGATCATTCCGAACGGATGTTGGCGGGCTTCGGGGCCAAAATCAGCACCGAGGTGACGGACGAAGGCCGCGTCATCACCCTGACTGGCCAGCCCGAATTGAAGCCACAGACCATCACCGTGCCGCGCGATCCATCGTCTGCCGCGTTTCCGGTGTGCGCGGCGTTGATCGTTGAAGGGTCAGACGTGGTGGTGCCGGGCATTGGATTGAACCCCACCCGCGCGGGTCTGTTTTACACCTTGCAGGATATGGGCGCTGACTTGACCTTTGAAAACATGCGCGACGAAGGCGGCGAACCCATGGCCGATCTGCGGGCGAAATATTCCCCCAACCTGAAGGGCATAGATGTGCCGCCAGAACGCGCCGCATCCATGATTGATGAATATCCGATTTTGTCTGTCGTGGCCGCCTTCGCCGAAGGGGTGACGCGCATGCACGGGGTCAAAGAACTGCGGGTCAAGGAAAGCGACCGGATCGACGCCATGGCCGTCGGGCTGCGCGCCGCAGGGGTCACCGTGGACGACGGCGAAGACTGGTGGCACGTGCACGGACGGGGCGGGTCTGTGCCAGGGGGCGCCACATGTGAAAGCCATTTGGACCACCGCATCGCCATGTCGTTCTTGATCCTTGGCATGGCCGCTGATGCGCCCGTCAGCGTGGACGATGCCGGACCCATCGCCACGTCTTTCCCGATTTTCGAAGACCTGATGGGCGGGTTGGGGGCCCGCTTTGAACGCCCCGCGACATGAAGTTTGCCGTCGCCATAGATGGCCCTGCCGCCGCTGGAAAGGGCACTGTGTCCAAAGCCGTGGCCCGCCATTTTGGCTTTGCGCATCTGGACACGGGCCTGTTGTACCGGGCCGTGGGGCAAGGGGTGTTGCGCGGCGATGATCCAGTGTCAGTGGCGCAGTCTTTGGACCCCAAACAATTTGACGAAGCCGCGCTGCGCACGCCACAGGTGGCCCAGGCCGCCAGCCGGGTCGCCACTATGGCCGATGTGCGCACGGCCTTGCTGGACTTTCAACGCAATTTTGCCGCCCAAGACGGGGGTGCTGTCTTGGACGGGCGTGATATCGGCACGGTGATTTTGCCCGACGCGCAGGTGAAACTGTTTGTCACCGCCAGCGCCGAAGTGCGCGCGGAACGGCGGTATCTGGAATTGGCGGGCAAGGGGATGGACGTCACCCGCGCCGGGGTTTTGGCCGATGTCAAAGCCCGCGATGATCGCGACAGCAGCCGCGCGACAGCCCCATTGGTGGCCGCAGTCGATGCCGTGCGCATCGACACCAGCGCCCTGACGATCGACGCGGCCGTGGCCCAAGCCATCGCGGTGATAGAGAAAGCGAAACGCCGATGAAGTTGTCCGACCTTGGCCAAAACGGAATGCTGCGCATGGGCTTTGGGGCCATGTCATTTTCAGACTTCTACGGGCCCGTGGAAGACGCGCAAATTCGCGCCATTCTGGACAATCTTCTGGACCTGGGCATTGCCCACATCGACACGGCAGATGTTTACGGCAACGGACGGTCGGAACGCGAAATCGGCGCGTTTTTCAAAGCCACCCCCGGCGCGCGCGATCAGTTCTTCTTGGCCACCAAAGGCGGCATATCCCTGGACCGATCGGCGGACACACCATTTGACAACACACCCGCGTATCTGGCCCGCGCGCTTGATGCGTCCTTGACGCGTCTGGGGGTGGACGCGGTTGATCTGTACTACATCCACCGCCGCGACCGTTCAGTGCCCCTGGCGGATGTGGTGGGGACTTTGGATGGGTTTCGCCAAGCTGGCAAAATCAAATCCTTCGGCTTTTCAGAAGTGTCCCCCACCACGTTGCGCGCCATTCACGCCCAATCGCCCATGGCCGCTGTGCAGTCGGAATATTCCTTGCAAACACGCCTGCCAGAACTTGGGGTGACGCAATTTTGCGCGGACACCGACACAACGCTGGTGGCGTTTTCGCCAGTGGGGCGCAGCCTTCTGACCGACGATCCCCACCCGCGCAGCCGGGCCGAAACCATGCCGTTTTTGAAGAACAATCCGCGCTTTATGGAACCAAACCTGTCGGCGAATATCGCGGTCACGGCGTCGTTTCGGGCCTTGGCTGCTGATCTGGGCTTGACGGCTGCAGGGCTTGCGGTGGCGTGGACCCTGGCCAAGGGTGCCCATGTTTTGCCCATTCCAGGCACGCGGTCTGTGGATCGGCTGCGCGATTTGGCGCAAGGGGCTGCGCGGCGACTGACCCATGCTGAAGTCGACAAGATCGAAGATTTGTTGCCCATGGGGTGGGTCAGCGGGGACCGGTATTCCGATGCCCAATGGCATGGACCCGAACGGTATTCATAACGTCATTGTTCTGGATTGATGCTGCCGATTTTGCCAAGGTGCGCCCATGACCCAATACGCATTTCCCAAAGGCGGTTTGCCGCCGCAACGCCAGCGCACCAAAGGCCGGGCGGTTTTCACAGAAAGCTATGCCGTGGTCCCGGGCGAGGTTTTAAGCGACATCACCGCCAGCTTTTTGCCCCATTGGACAGACACCCGGGCTTGGATTTTGGCCCGCCCGCTGTCGGGATTTGCCGAAACTTTTGCGCAATACGCAGTGGAAGTGGCCCCAGGCGGCGGAAGTAGAGCGCCCGAACCCGATAAGACCGCCCAGGGCGTGATTTTTGTCACCGACGGGACCGGGACTTTGACCGTGGACGGGGTGGATCACGCGGTGGTGGCGGGCAGCTATGCCTATCTTGCCGCCGGGGCCGCGTGGGCTTTCGCCAATGCGTCGGACGCGGCCTGCAGATTTCAGTGGGTGCGCAAAGCCTTTGTGGCCGCAGACGGTCTGGACAGCCCCACCAGTTTTGTGACCCACGAAGATGACGCCGCCGCGGTTCAAATGCCCGGAACCGATGGCGCCTGGGCCACGACGCGCTTTGTGGACCCGGACGATTTGCGCCACGATATGCACGTCAACATCGTGACGTTGCGGCCCGGTGCGTCGATCCCGTTTGAAGAAACCCATGTGATGGAACACGGGATCTATGTTTTGCAGGGAAGTGGGATTTATCTGTTGAACCAAGACTGGATGGAGGTGGACGCCGGCGACTTTTTGTGGCTGCGCGCCTTCTGCCCGCAGGGGTGTTACGCCACGGGGGCAGAACCGTTCAAATACCTGCTTTACAAGGACGTCAATCGGCACCCGGCTTTGCGGCTTTAATCACCGGGGCAGGGTGTCTTTCAAACGGTGCAGCGCGATGCGTTCGACTTGGTAACATGCTTCGGCCAATTCGGTGTCGCGGTCTTGGGTCAGACGCTGCTTGAAGGCAGCCAGGATGCTGGCTTTGGTGTGATCACGCACAGCAATGATGAAGGGAAAGCCGAACTTTTCGGTGTAATCCGCGTTCATCTTTTCAAATGTGGCGCGTTCGCCGTCGGTCAGCGCATCCAGCCCGGCGCTGGCCTGTTCGGCGGTGCTGTCGCGGGTCAGGCGTTTGGCCGCCGCCAGTTTTCCGGCCAAATCTGGGTGGGCTTGCAGTACGGCCAGCCGGCGCCCGTCGCCGCCCGCCCGAAATGCGCGACACAGGGCGTTGTGCAGACCCACGGCACAGTCGTGGTGGGGGCCCAGTTCCAGCCGGTGGGCATGGTCCGCCACCCAGGGCGAGTGTTCGAAAATGCCACCATATGCTGCCACGAAGGTGTCGCGGTCCATGGCACTGGGGCGGTCCCACCGCACGTGGGGGTGGGTGTTTGACCAATGATCGGCGATCTGCGCGCGGGTGGCAAACCAGACGTCGTCATGGCTCTGAACGTATTCCAAAAACCGCTGCAGCGCCGCCGCCCGCCCAGGCCGGCCCGCCAACCGACAATGCAAACCCACCGACATCATGCGCCCACCTTCGGCATACAGAACATCGAAGCTGTCTTTCAGGTACGTGAAAAATTGGTCCCCGGCGTTAAAGCCTTGGGCCGTGGCGAAGCGCATGTCGTTGGCATCAAGTGTATACGGGACAATCAATTGGGCGCGGTCGCCCATTTCCGTCCAGAATGGAAGATCGTCGGCATAACTGTCGGCGACATAGTCAAAAATTCCGGTTTCTGCTGCCAGGCGCACTGTGTTTTCCGAACAGCGCCCCGTGTACCATCCCCGGGGCGGGTGGCCCACCACGTTGGTGTGCAGGTCGATTGCAGCCAACATATCTGCGCGTTCCGCGTCGGGGGTGGCGTCTTTGTAGTCGATCCATTTCAATCCGTGGCTGGCGATTTCCCAATCCGCTTGTGCCATGGCGGCCACTTGTTCGGGCCCGCGCGCCAGCGCAGTGGCCACGCCAAAAACGGTAACCGGCAGGTCTTGCAGCATCCGGTAAAGTCGCCAAAATCCGGCGCGCGCACCGTATTCATAGATGCTTTCCATGTTCCAGTGGCGCTGGCCGGGCCAAGGGGCGGCGCCAACGATTTCGGACAAAAATGCCTCGGACGCGGGATCGCCGTGCAAAACATTGTTTTCGCCGCCTTCTTCATAGTTCACCACGATTTGGATGGCGATGCGCGCATTCTGGGGCCATTGCGCGTTCACGGGCGTTGGGCCGTGGCCTGACATATCGCGGGGGTACCGGTTCATTTGCTTGCCTTTCGCGCGGGCTTGGGGTTTGTGAACCAAGCATTACGCAGCGCAAGGGATTTGCCAATGGCTGGATTTTTGACAACCCATGTTTTGGACACCGCTTTGGGCATTCCGGGGCAGGGCATTGCCATCACTTTGTCGCGGCAAACTGGGGCAGGCTGGGATCAAATTGCCCAGGCCACCACGAACGCTGACGGTCGCACGGACGCCCCGATCTTGCCAGAAGCCGAATTCGCAACGGGCCGCTACGAGTTGGTGTTTCATACGGGCGAATATTTGCGCACCCAGGGCAGCGCGTTGCCCGATCCGTTGTTTTTGGAAGATATTCCGCTGCGCTTTGCCATGGCCGAACACGCACACTATCACGTGCCGCTGTTGTTCAGCCCGTTTGGATATTCCACCTATCGCGGGTCATAACGGATGGCGCTTGACAGTGCACGGGTTTGGCCCCCGCACCGCAAACTGTGTTGGCGCGGGCCTTATGGATCAGCCTGGATCACTGATTTGAAATAGGCCGTCAGCGGTTGATATTCTGACTGAGACAGATCCAGCCGCGCGGGCTTGGACATTGGGTTTTCGTTTGTCACACCCGTGTCCGTGGAAACACCGTCGACTGCACTGTCAACGTCGACCAGATCGGCCAGCAGCGGGCCATCACTTTCGACTGTTGCGCTGGATTGCAACGGGTCCAATTGTCCTGGATCCATTTGCTTTTTGGTGTCCGTCAGATCGCCTGATGCCGTTGCCAAATCACTGGCATCGGCGCGGGCCAGGTCGCGTTCCAATTCATTCAAGATCGTCACCGCCAAGCTGTCGTGATAACTGCGTTCCATCGCATCGCTTTGCGGTCCTTGTTCAGTGCCGGTGCCCACAATTTGCAACAAGATCATGGCTGTTTTGGGGGCCAAGCCCATTTTGTTCACCAGATAATCCAAATGATCCACTTCCGTGGGCAGCGCTTGGGCTGCCATTGGCCGGGCTGTCAAATCCGGCGCGGGATCGGCAACAGCTTGCGGCTGCATGGGGGCCACCTGTGCGACAGGGTCAGTCCACAGTGGCGATGGGGCCGCGGCACTTTGGGGGGCGGGCACGTCGTCGGCGCGTCCTGCAGTGCGCAGCAACCGGATTTCCGCCATCAGTTCGGCCACAGTGCGTTCCAATTTTGCGGTCCTGTCTTCAGCCACAGGGGCTGCGGCGGGCGGATTGCTTGGCTCACCCGCGTTGGACCGTTCGGCCAAAAGGGTGCGCAATTCTTGCAAATCGACCGTGACCTGTTCGCCGGGGTCCGCTTGCACCGAATTCACATATTGCGCGCCCGGGCCCACTTGCTGGATCGCCTGGGGCTGCGGCATGGGCGACGCCCAGCCCACCGCGTTGGTGATGGACCCATCTGCGCTGCCTTGGGCATTGGGCACGGGCCAGGTGCGCGGCAAAACGGTGTAGTCTTGGCGCGCTGATATCCACCGAAGATAGGGCACAACCGCCCCAAATCCGCTGAGCGATGTTTTCAGAATTTCTTTTTCGCCGCGCCGGACGATCAATTCCCCACCGGCGCTGAGAAGCGTTTCAAATTGCAATTCTAAGGGTTGCAAAATTCGGTCGGGAAGTTGCAATTCTGATTTGGAATCAGACAGATACAATCCATCACCGGGGCGCACGTCTTCTAATTTCAACTGCACTTTGCCATTGGGCAAAGGAATGATCGACAACGCGTCTTTGCGCGCCATGCAGGTATAGGTGCGGGGCCGGCAGATCACTTCGAACACGTCCGTGTCCAATCGAGGCGACGGCGAAAAACGGGCGTATCCGTCCGGATCGAACCGGAAATAGACCCCTTCCACCAATCCTTCTTGGAAGGTGGACCAGCCAAAGGATCCGCGCAAGTTCTGCTGTGCTTCGCGGGCGCCGATGGCAAAGGCAATGCCCGTGTCCAGGATCGCGTTTTCCGATGTGAAGGACGCGGCGGTTTCTGTTTGGGTCCAGGCTGGGCTGGCCAAAAGTGCGGCCGTCAGGGCCGCAGTGGCAAAGGAAAGTGGTTTCATCAGAATTCAGCCTCTACTTGAACGGAATGGCGCAAAGCGGGCAGCCAGTCCTTTTTGGTGGGGGGGTCTGGCATATTGCGTTTTTGGCGAATGTCTTGATCGCGAAACGCGGTGAACCACACCTCGGTTTCGCCCTTGAACGCGGTCAGGATGGTGCCTTGAACCTTGTGCAAAAGCGATGTCAGGATGATGCCGTTGTTGTTGGCCGTGAAAATTTCCACCCGTCCTTGTCCGCGTTCATACAGCCCTTCGAACATGCCGCGTTCTGGGTCATAAAGTTCGATGATCGCGTCAAACAGCGTGTCGGTGTATTCAGTGTCCCACATGGCCCACAATCCAATGGCGGCCTTGGCGGATACCGCCGCGTGGTCCGGCACATAATCGCCACGCGGGGTGACGGTGTTCCAAGGATAGCCGTCAGAAAAGATCGTGTCATAAGTGAAGTACGGCGGGCCTTTGACGTTGTGTTCGGACCGGGCCGTCATGAACCCGGTCTGCCGCCAGCGATTTTCCTGCACTTGGTAAATTCGATCGGCAAATTCCGCGCGCCAACCGTCTGTGTGCAGCCATTCTGGGCTGCTGTCGTCGTGGGGCAGGTCCCAGCCCAGTTCCAACCCGTCTTGCAGGTAAGATTCCGTCACAACATAGTTTTGGGAATGGAACACGCGCGGGTCACGCCCGTCATAGGGGACTTGAACGCCGAAGATACTTGCCGTCAAAAACGGTTCCGCCCGGTGGGCCAAGCGCGGCTGGAACCCCCACAGCGCAAACCCTTTCGCGGCGTATTCTTCATACCCCAGTCGGCCTTCTTGGGCATAGACTGTTTCGCCAGTTTCTTTGTGGACAAACGCGCCGAACATCACGCCTTCGCTGTCCATGATGTTGGAATAATTCCATTTCAACAATGTGCTGTCGATGGTGTTGCCCAGATAGGGATAGCGGTTTTTCAAGATCCGCATCCACACCAAATACCGTCCGATGTCCAAGGCGGAAAATCCGATTTCACCCGGTTTGTTGGTGTAATCCACCTTGGCCCCGGTTTTGGTGTGATACACTTTGTTGGGCATTTCTTTGCGGAACAGATCCAACCCCTTGACCGTGGTCAGAAGTTTCATGATCCGCCGGTCAAATTCAGGCTTTTCAATGATGCAAAGTTCATAGGCCGACACCATCCCAGCGATATAGGACGCGGTGTCCCACAGCGTGGTGGACGGAAAGTTCCCCACAGCATTGGCCAGCCCGGTGTCTTCTTGGGTGTAAAGCTCAAAATACTTCCACGCCACCCGGGCCGCGGCCATTTCGCGCGCAGTTAAAAACCCCCGCCGATCGCGAAACTTGCGCACATAAGCATTGCGCTTGTCATAGCCTGGGTCCCGGCCTGGCGTCAGGTCCAGTGTTTCGAAATAGTCTTCGGGCATTTCGCACATGCGCGGCGGCTTTTGGCGGGCCGCAACACCTTCGATCAGGCTGGACGTGGCGGCAGGACGGTTGCCCCGCATCAATGCGGGGATTTTGTCCAAATTGCCGCCAGCGATGATGGGAATTTCCTCCGCCTCGCGGAATAAAAACACGTCGCGCGCTGTTGAACTGACACTCCAGGCCGCGCCGGCCAAGACGATGCCCACTGTCAAAAAGACCGCCGCACCAAAGCGCCATGACGTCTTAGATGTCCCGCGATTGCTTTTCATCAAACCACCCGATTGCAACGAAACTCAGCCGAACATCTATCGCTGAACCCGTTAACAAACCCGCCACAGCGCACCCAAAAACTGGGCACGAGTTATCTCAAAATCTTTGCAATGAGTTTGGGCCGCGACAGGGGATTGTTAACGGCCGTGGCCTACACACGTCCCGGTACGTTTATAAAAGGGGCCGGGGCTATGGTACGATGGGCACGTCGTTTGAAAGGCACGCACACGCAAACGTCTGGGGGCGCGCAAATGCCCGCTGAAGGGCAGGGCCAAATGCAGCTGCGCGATCGCGGATTGCCCGTTTGGGGCGGGTACATCAGCCTGCTGTTTTCGGTGTTGACTGGGATTTGTGTGCTGGGCCTGGCCACAGTTACGGTGTTTTTGCAGGATTTGATCGTGGCGCGCAGCGACAGTTACGGGCTGATGGCTTTGCTGGCGGTGGGTGCTGTGCCCGTCATCGGTCTTGTGGTGGTGGGCTTTGGCGCGTCCAAAGCCCTGGGCGGCTTCCGGTTTGCACGTAAACAGTCCAAGGTTTTGACAGACGCGGTGGTGGGCGTATTGGTTTTCATTGCCCTCAGCGCGCTGAACCCATTGGTGGGGCTGGGCATCCCCATTGCTGCCGCTTTGGCGGGTTTGGGCATGGTGGTGACGCAGCGTCTTGCACCTGTCGAACCCGCTTGGGATTTTGATGGGGCAGAAGCTGTGGGCTTTCTGTCGGGCCGTGACCGCAAGGGCCTGGCATTGGCGCAAAAATCTGCAGGCCCCAACCCGCTGATGGGGTCCTTTACAGAAATGGCCGTTTGGGTGTCCGTCTTGGTGTCGTGCGGATTGGCCAGCTGGTTGGCCGCGTCCCAAGTTGTGGCCGCCGCCGCCGTGCCCGCCGTGGTCTTGTGCAGCGCTTGGGCGTCTTTTGCTGTGGCCCGCCAAATGGCTGCGTCATTGACGCGGACCTCCGAATTTGACGCCACAACAAACGTGCGCGAAACGCCATTGCCCCCGCAAAGGCAGACCAGTCTGGATCACAATGGCTTGGTGGTGGACGCGCTGTCCGTTGTCGACCCGCACGGGCGCAAACTTCTGGCAGCTGTGGATTTTGAGGTGAAGCCCGGGCAAATTCTTGGTCTTCTGGGCGGCACGTCCCAGGGCAAATCTGTCTTGGCCCAAGCCATAATGGACCCCTTTGGCATGGACGCAATGACCGTCACAGGGTGCGTGCAACACAATGGGCAATCGCTGTGGGACAGGTCTTTGATGCGCGGTCCGGTTCAAGCCGTCCATGTGGGCGAAAACCCCGCTTTGATCCAAGCATCGGCCTTGGAAAACCTGTGCAGTTTCAATGGCCAGCGCGACGCTGTGCGTGTGCGCCAGGTGTTGGAAACCTTGACCCCGTCCAGCGAAACACTGGACCGAATATTGGCCGCAGAAGATGCCACCACGTTGTCGCGCACCGATCAAAAAACTGTTGAATTCGCGCGCAGCTTCTTTTTATCGCCCGCGCTGTATATCTTTGATCGGCCCGAAGATCACTGTTCAGCGGACGTCATGGAGCATTTTGCCCAACGGCTTGCGCAAGAAAAGCGCGCGGGCAGGGCGGTGATTTTGATCACGGAAAACCGCGCGTTGCGCGACATGTGCGACGTCTTCATGGTTATGGAAAACGGCCGACGGGTTGATATCGGCCCCGCGGGCGAAGTGTCGGCCCGGCGCGGATCCGGGTGGCAACGGTTCACTTGCGACGCGGTTTTGGACGCGGAAGAAGCGTTGGAAAGCTGGCTGCGCACCCGGTTTCGCCGCAAGGGTGATGAAGCCAACCGCCGCCGGCTGTGTACCTTGGGCGCTGAACTGTTGGCCCTGGCATGTCAGCACGGTGATCACCGCGACGCGACCTTGGCCTTCGACTTCAAACACTTTGTGGGCCACTGCGTCCTGCGTCTGACAGACGACGGGCCGCTGTTCAGCTCTGGTCAAATTCAAAGGGCCACCCAAGACGCCCATGCCCCCGAAAAATCCAACCGCAGCCCGCTGGCCTTGGTGTTGGCAGGGGTGCTTGATTTTGAACAGGCGACGCAGGATGGGCGGCGAACTTTGACGTTGAAAATTCAATCGGACGATCCGCGAAAAGCCGCGGACGCGCCCGCAGCCCCAGCAAAGGTCTGACCCATGGATCGCACCAGACCAAGGGCCGTTCCGCACCTTCGGGCCGCATTCTGGCTGGGCCTGACCCTGGCCATCTTTTGGATCGGTTGGGGGCTGACCGCCCACCAATTGCGCAAGGTGTCCATCGCAGATTTGCGCAGCTTTGACGGGGAAATCCGGTTGGGCCAGTCCCCCGCTGAAGTTGTGCTTCCCCAACATGCGCAGTTGGAATCGATCTTGGTGAAAGACGGGCAACAGGTCAGCGCAGGACAAACCCTTGCGGTGCTGGACAAAGCCGCCATGGCCATGGGCCTGGAGACCCTGCGCCGACAGCTTTTGGTGATGCAATTCGCCCGCGAATGCCTGTTGGACCCCAAGACTGCGGCCCAGGTGGACCGCTGGGCCAGCGGCGCAGGCATAGAGGTGAAGGCGCAACTGCGCATCGCAGCCGAAGACTGCGCTTTGGACCATCAACACCGTCGCTTGGGGCTTCAAAACCACCAATCGACGGTTGCCAACCTGTCGCAACGGCTGACCTTGGTGTCAAAACGCCTTCAATTGGGCCAAGCGGATACCGATGGCGGCGCAAATCACCTGGCCGTGCGCCGACTGGTGGACACGCTTCTGGCAAAATCCAGCTTGCAAAGCGCCTTGAACCGCGCGGTGTCAGACCGCGACGCCGCCCGATTGGACGCCCGCAAAGCCGCCGTCGCCCAAGCACGCGCACAGACGCATCAGATCGCGGATTTGGAACGCGATATCGCGGCTTTGGCGCAATTGGTGTCCGCCCCAAGGATCACAGCCAGCCAGTCTGGACGGGTGATCCGTCTGCGCGCGCCCCAAGGCGACAGGCCCAGGGCGCGGGCTGAAATCATTGCCCAAATCGCCAGTGACCATCCCAAAGAATATCAGCTTTTCACTTGGGTCACGCCGCAAGACGCAGCCCAAATGGGGCCACAGGCGACCGTTCGTTTTTCCGTCTTGGGCGCACCTGGGGCAGGGGCGGCGTTGCGCGGCACTTTGGGGCCGGATGCCATCGGCGGCGCGGGACAAAGACCCGGTTTTGTCGCCCTTCAGATCAGCCCCACGCCCGCCGCACTGGATGCTTTGGCCAAACTGGACAGGTCGATGGCGCTGTCACACCAGTCGATGCAAGCGCAGGTGGTGGTGGCCATGGACCATCAGCCCCTTTTGAAATCCATGCGGGCCACCATCAAGCGGACGCTTCAGGGGTTTGGCTTCGGGCTTTGACTTGGCCTGCTGTTTTGGCGGTGGGCTGACAGCAACTTTGCCCCCCTTGGCACGCGCCCAAAAGTTTGCGACACCGGGCCCATGACGGGGCCCAAACGCAGTTTCAGTGATCCATTGGCGGCAGCCGCCCGGCTGTCTGTGGCCCCCATGATGGCATGGACCGATCGCCATTGCCGCATGTTCCACCGTCAGATCAGTGCGCGGGCGTTGCTTTACACGGAAATGGTGACCGCTGCTGCGGTTGTGCATGGCGACTTGGACCGGCTTTTGGGGCACAGTGCAGCGGAACACCCGCTGGCATTGCAACTGGGGGGCAGCGATCCCGATCTGTTGCAACAGGCCACAAAAATCGCGGTGGATCAGGGCTTTGCAGAGGTGAATTTAAACTGCGGCTGCCCGTCCGATCGGGTGCAGTCCGGGGCTTTTGGGGCGGTGTTGATGAAAACGCCCGACCTGGTGGCCCGCTGTGTAGATGCGATGGGGCAGGTGGATGGTGCTGTGATCACCGTGAAATGCCGGATCGGGGTGGACGATCAAACCCCACAGGATATTTTGCCAGACTTTTTGGCGCAGATCGAAGCCGCTGGCGTGTCACGGGTGACAATCCACGGGCGCATGGCGTGGTTGCAAGGCCTCAGCCCCAAGGAAAACCGCGATATTCCGCCGCTTGATTACGCTTTGGTGACCGCCATGGCGCGCGCTTTTCCGGCGTTGCACGTCAGTTTGAATGGCGGGGTTGCGTCGCTGGATGCGGCCTTGGCCCATTTGGATGGGCCGTGTTCTGGCGTGATGATCGGGCGGGCGGCCTATCATGATCCGTACGGCATTCTGGCGCGGGTGGACTCTGATGTTTATGGCAGCACAGCGCCGCAGGTCGACCGCATCACCGTGGCCCAGTCAATGGTGGACTATATCGCGGCGCACATCGCGGGCGGCGGCAGGCTGCACCATGTGACCCGCCACATGCTGGGCCTGTTTGCAGGCCAGCCCGGCGCACGCCACTGGCGGCGCAGCTTGTCGGAATTGGGCGCGCAAGACGACGCCACGGTCCGCGACTATGAAACTTTGGTGGCGCAAATGCACGACATTGCCGCCCCCGTGGCCGAAAGCGCATAGCGCCGTGGCAATGGAAATTTTTGCCCCCGTGCTGGTCCTTTTGGTTGGTATCGGCCTGTTGGCTGGGTTCCTGGCCGGGCTGTTGGGGGTGGGGGGCGGCATCGTGTTGGTGCCCGCGTTTTTCTATGCCTTCACGGCCCTGGGCTTTGATGGACCAGGGGTGATGCAAATTTGCCTGGCCACATCGCTTGCCACCATCGTCGTGACCACGGCGCGATCCATGCAGTCCCACCACGCCAAAGGCAGCGTTGATTTCGCGATTTTGCGCGCCTGGGCCCCGGGGATTGCCTGCGGGGCCATCTTGGGGGTTTTGGTGGCGTCGCGGCTGTCGTCCACAGCGCTGCAAGTTGTTTTTGGCGTCTTGGGCGGCGGCATTGGGCTGTATATGGCGTTTGGCAAAAAATCTTGGGTGGTGGCCCAAAGCCTGCCCCTGCGCGGGTGGGCTTGGGGGCAAAGCACGGTGCTGGGGCTGTTGTCAGTGTTGCTGGGCATTGGCGGCGGGTCTTTGGGCGTGCCCACCATGACCCTGCAGGGCGTGGCCATCCACCGCGCGGTGGGCACGGCCACGGGGTTTGGGCTGGCCATCGCGGTGCCGTCGACGCTGGCGTGGGCGCTGGTGGCGGTGGACGATCCGCAGCTGCCCTACAGCATTGGGGCCATCAGCGTGCCTGCCTTTGCGATCATCATTCCGCTGACGTTTCTGATGGCGCCGGTGGGGGCCAAGGTGGCCCACAGAATGGATCCTGGGCCGCTGAAGCGCACCTTTGGCGTATTCTTGTTGTTGGTGGCCCTGAACATGCTGCGCGAGGCGATATGGACCTGACCGACCTGACAACCCGGGGGTGGGCCGGCCCGTTCGAAGATGCAGACCTGGCCCAATGGGCCAAGGCCGCCACCGCCACGGCGCTGCAAACCGCGCACGATCCGGGCCAGCGCGCAGCCTGGTTGCGCCACGGCGGCACCTGGTACGCGGGGGTGAATGCGTTGCCCAACGACGGCGCCGGTGCTGTGGCGGGGGCGGGACCTTTGCGCGGGGCAACGGTGGACGCATTAAGCCAGATGTACGGGCCAGTGACTTGGGACCGGGCGCAGATTTCGGCTGTGTATCCAGGATACCCCCGCCAAGACCCCGACGAAAGTGACGCCGCACACAGGTTCCGCCAGACCCGCGATGCGGCCCATGTGGACGGATTGCTGCCCGTGGGGCCCAACAAGCGGCGGTTTTTGAAGGAACCCCACGGCTTTGTTCTGGGTCTGCCGGTGACAGACTGCAGCGCCGATGCCAGCCCCATGGTGGTTTGGGACGGCAGCCACACGGTCATGCGCCGCGCGTTCCAAGCAGCTTTCGCCGACCGTGCCCCCGACACATGGGATCAAGTGGACGTGACCGAGATTTACGCCGCAGCCCGCAAGCAGTGCTTTGACACCTGCCGCCGCGTGATTGTGGCGGCGCGCCCAGGCCAGGCGTACCTGGTCCACCGCATGGCATTGCACGGGGTGGCACCTTGGGGTCCGCGCGCGACGGCCCCAGACGACGGGCGGGTGATCCTGTATTTTCGCCCCGACATGCCCGGCGGGATGGCCCGCTGGTTAAGCGCCCCCTGAAGAAGCCCGCAATTCTGCCGTCAAATAATGCCTTGAATCGCGCCCGTCAGCTTTGGCGCGCGGCCCGTCCGCCGCGGCGTTTGCGCAGTTTGGGGGCGCGGTTGGGCAGATCGGCCATTATCGCGCGCCGGTCTTCGGGGCTGAGACGCGACCACGCACCGATTTCGTCCATGGACCGAAAACAGCCCACGCAAATCCGCGCTTCTGGGTGGATGGAACACAGTTTGATGCAGGGGCTTTCCACCTCTGCCCGGGACCAGACCTGATCGTCCTTGCCTGCCATGTCCTACCCTTCCACCAAATGTCTGCGCCGGTCCAGCGCGCCTTGCAAGATATAGGCCGCCGCCACATGATCAATCACCTGGGCGCGACGTTTGCGAGAGGTATCCGCCTCTAACAATGCGCGTTCCGCTGCAACAGTGGACAGGCGTTCGTCCCAAAACGCAATGGGCAGCCCCAAAGGTGCGTCCAAATTGCGCGCAAAGGCCCGGGTGGATTGGCAGCGCGGGCCTTCGGTGCCGTCCATGTTCAGCGGCAATCCCAAAACAATCCCCCCCACATCGCGGTCGGCTGCTATGGCCTGCAGCGCGGCCAGATCGGCGGTGAACTTCTTGCGCTTCACCGTTTCCAGCGGGGTGGCGGTTTGCAACAGTCGGTCCGACAGCGCCACGCCGATGGTCTTGGTGCCAAAATCCAACCCCAGCCAGGGGGCCATGGGGGCGGTGGCGGCGTTGAAGTCGGCGAAATCGTCGAAAATCAAGGGGTCAGCCCCGCCGTTTGCGCGGCTTGTGCCAGCAGGTCCAAGGCGGCGGGCGCGTCTGCGAATGTTTGCTGGGCTTCGGCCCAGACCGCAGCGGCCTGATCGCGCCGCCCCAAAACGCCAAGGGATGTGATTAGGCGCGCCCAATCAGCAGGCGGGCCGCCGCTGTCTGCCAAACGTTGGGCCAAGTTGCCCACCATGCCTTCGATCATCGCTTGGCGGTCGGCATCTGACAGGTCTTGCGCGGCAGCGATGTCGTCAGCACTTGGCCCTGGCCCTGCGGGCAGGGCATAGCGTTGCACGCCCGCGCGTTCGGCCAGGGCGGGCAACTGCTGGCGCACAAATTCCATGAAGGGCAGGGCAGGGTCATCTTCGCGCACCAGCCGGTCCCAGGTGCGAAACTGCAAATCACTGCGCCCGATTTGGCCGTAAAGCGTGCCCAAACGGAACCGGGCCAGGGGGGCACTGGGATCGCGGCGCAAGGTTTCGCGCAGGGCCGCTTCCGCTTCGGGGGACACATATCCGTTGGCCGCCACGATCAAAAATTCGGCGTATCTTTGGTGATCGGCGGCAGTGGCGTTGGCCCCGCGCAGGGCCAAAACCCGGGCTTGGGCTTCGTGCGCGGCCACGGGGTTGCCCAACCGCGCTTCGGTGTCCGCCAACAACGCAAAGCCGCGCACCGATGTGGGGCGGGTCTTCAGGGCGGTGCGCAACTCGTCCAACAGTTGCACATCCTGCGGGTCGGCCTGGGCGGCGGGCCGGGTGATTTGCGCTTCTGCGGCGGCTTGGGATATGCGGTTCAGCCGGATGTCTTGTGACTGGGCCACGCGTTTGGCCAAGGGCGCGTCGCTGGCCCCGGGGGCGCCCAAACTGGGATAGACCGCGATGGCACCCGCCACCGCCAGGGCACCGACCCCCAGGGTGACGCGCCAGGGGTGGCCTTGGGTAGGGTCGGCCCGTTCCCCTTTGTGGGCGGCCAGGGCGCGGCGGCCAATTTCGGCGCGCAGGCTGTCGAAGTCTTCTGCCGACACCACGCCGCGCGCCAAGTCTTTGTCCAAACTGCGCAGCTGGTCTTTGTACACGTCTACGCTGGCGTTCCCGCTTGCGCTGCGGCGGCGCATCCAGACCAAGGCCAGGGCGCACACCAAGGCGGTGGCCGCCACCAAGCCCGCTGCAAATGCCACAAATTGCGCTGTCATGCCCGCCCTCGCACCCGTCAACCTGGGCGGGTCATAGGCTATATGTCGCAATAAAGTCCACTTGCGACGCGGGCAGTCTTCCTCAAAAATCGGTGTGGCCCCATACCCGTATCACCACCGTCAGAGGGATTCGACGATGAAGCGATATTCTGCCTTTGCCATTGCCCGCGAAGCGTTCCGCCAACACAAGGGCTGGGACCGGGCTTGGGCCAGCCCCGAACCCAAGAAAGACTATGAGGTGGTGATCATCGGCGCGGGCGGCCACGGGCTGGCCACGGCGTATTACCTGGGCAAAAATTTCGGCATCACCAATGTGGCGATCATCGAAAAAGGCTGGCTGGGGGGCGGCAACACGGGCCGCAACACCACCATCATCCGCAGCAACTATCTGCAGGACCCATCGGCGGCCATCTATGAAAAGGCGCGCAGCCTTTACGAAACGCTCAGCCAAGATCTGAATTACAACATCATGTTCAGCCCACGTGGCGTGTTGATGCTGGCCCAGACAGAACATGAAGTGCGCGGGTATAAACGCACGGCGCAAGCCAACAGTTTGCAGGGCGTGACGACGGAATTCATTGGACCGCAGCAGGTCAAGAAAATCTGCCCCATCATGAACATCGACGGGCCGCGATATCCTGTGTTGGGCGGCCTGTGGCAGGCACGCGGCGGCACAGCGCGCCACGACGCCGTGGCCTGGGGCTATGCGCGGGCCTGTTCGGACATGGGCATGCATATTCTTCAGAAAACCGAAGTCACCGGCGTGACCCAAGACGGCGGCACCGTCACCGGCGTCGACACCACGCGCGGCCATATTGGGTGCAAAAAACTGGGCATCGTGGTGGCAGGCCATTCCGGCGTGGTGGCGGATATGGCGGGCTTCCGGTTGCCCATTGAATCGGTGCCCCTGCAAGCGCTTGTGTCAGAACCGATCAAGCCCTGCATGGACATCGTGGTGATGGCCAACACCGTCCACGGCTACATGTCGCAGTCTGACAAGGGCGAAATGGTCATCGGCGGCGGCACCGACAGCTTCAACGGATACCACCAACGCGGCAGCTTCCATCACTTGGAAGAAACCGTGCGCGCCCTTATCGAGACCTTCCCCATGATCGCGCGCCTGAAAATGCTGCGCCACTGGGGCGGGATCGTGGATGTGACCGGCGACCGTTCCCCCATTTTGTCCAAAACACCTTTGGGCAATTGCTTCATCAACTCCGGCTGGGGCACGGGGGGCTTCAAAGCCATTCCCGGATCAGGCTGGGGCTTTGCAGAGCTGATGGCCAAGGGCCATTCGCCCCTGACGGCAGAATTCGGCCTGGATCGGTTCCGCGAAGGGCGGTTCATTGATGAATCCGTGGCTGCGGGGGTGGCGCATTGATGACGGCCCTTTGTGAAATTCGCAGCGTCAGACCCATTGATCCGCGTGCTGTGCGATTTACCTTTTCGAAGGTACCGGCCCCTTGGGCCGTCTGCGCACACTGGAACTCAAAGGACGCGACGCAATGCAAAGCTTCTTCTCTCGTCACAAAGCCAAGATCGCGGGTCTTATCGTGGGGTTTTTCAGCGCCACGGTGCTTTGGACCATGGGCGAAGTTTTGGCCAACGGCACCGGCTGGGGCGACCCAAGGCCTGTGGCGGAACAAGTCTACTTCTTCTAAATCCGGGGCGCAGCGCCCCGCCAAGGGGGGGGCCATGCCATGTTGACCCTAAACTGCCCGTATTGCGGCCAAGACAAAGACGAAACCGAATTGGGATACGGCGGGCAAGCGCATCTCAAACGCTTCGGGCCTGGGTCCAATGATCAGGATTTCGAAGACTATCTGTTCAACCGCGTGAACCCCAAGGGCGTGCATTTCGAACGCTGGCGCTGCGCGTCTGGCTGCGGCAAGTGGTTTCACGCCGCGCGCTGCACCGCCAGCATGGAAGTGTTCGGCACGTATTCTGCCCAGACTTTTGAACCACCCAAACACATCACCGATGCCATCACCAAAAAGCGCCCTGGTTGGGCATGGGGGGCGTTCTCGTGATCCTTCTTTTGTTTAAAAATACTCAACTCCGTTCCCGCCACGCGAAAGGGACTTTGGCATGAGCACGCGACTGTCCAATGGCGGCCGGTTCTTGAACCGCAGCCGCGCCGTTAAGTTCAAGTTCAACGGCAAAAACTTCGCCGGGTTTGAAGGCGACACCCTGGCCTCGGCCTTGCTGGCCAATGATCAGATGCTGATGGGGCGGTCGTTCAAATACCACCGCCCGCGCGGCGTTGTGGCGTCGGGTGCCGAAGAACCCAATGCGCTGATGAACCTGGGCGCGGAAGGGCGGTTTGAACCCAACGCGCGTGCCACCACCACTGAAGTGTTCAACGGTTTGGTGGCCGGGTCGCAGAACCATTTTCCGTCGCTCGAATTCGATGTGGGCGCGATCAATGCCAAACTGTCGCGGTTTTTGCCGGCGGGCTTTTATTACAAGATGTTCATCCACCCCCGCCCCCTGTGGAAGCACGTCTATGAACCGTTCATCCGCAAATCTGCCGGGCTGGGCAAAGCGCCCAAAGCGGTGGACGCAGATCGGTATGAACACTTCTATCACTTCTGCGATGTGATGGTGGTGGGTGGCGGTGTCGCGGGGCTGCAAGCGGCCCTGGCGGCAGGACAATCAGGTGCAAAAGTGCTGTTGGTGGAACAGACCGCCCACTGGGGTGGGCGCGCGCCCGTGGACGGTGTGCAGATCGAAGGCCAGCCTGCGCAGGACTGGATCGACGCCACTGTGGCCACGCTTGAAGGCATGGAAAATGTCACCCTGCGGACCCGCACCATGGGGGCCGGGGTCTATGACCACGGGTACGCTTTGGGGTATGAACGGGTGGCCGATCACACCCCCGGCGACGGACGCCCGCGCCACAGATTGTGGCGGGTGCGCGTGCCCCAGATCATCACCGCCACAGGGGCCATTGAACGCCCGCTGTCGTTTGCGGGCAATGATATTCCCGGGGTCATGTTGGCCAGTGCGGTGCGCGACTACGTTGTGAACCACGGGGTCGCCGTGGGCGATCGTACGGTGGTGGTCACCAACAACGACGACGCATATCGCACCGCCATCGTGCTGAAAGAGGCGGGGCTGGACGTGCCCGCCATCGTCGATGCGCGCGCCAAAGGGGGCGATGCGTTGGCCATTCGGGCGCAAGAATTGGGTATACGGGTTTTGACCGGAAAAGCGGTTGCCAAGGTCAAAGGGGGCAAACGCGTAACCGGAATTGCGCTTTGTGCGCAAGCGGGTGGTGGCGCAGTCCTCGAAGAACTCGCCTGCGACGCGGTTGCCATGTCCGGCGGTTGGTCGCCCGTGGTGCATCTGTGGTCTCACTGCGGCGGTAAATTGACCTGGGATGACGCCGCTGCGATGTTTCGGCCAGATGGCACGCGGCCACCTTTGGGGGCCAATGGTGAAGGAATGGTTATCGCTGCGGGCGCTGCAAATGGGCATTTGGCAACGGGGCAAATTTTGCATGACGGCCACAAAGCGGGCCAGGCGGCAGCGGCGGCCACCGGCCATGCCGCCCTGGACACCAAAGCGCCCACGGCCTTTGACGCCACCGAAAACGCGCTGGAACCTGTCTGGCTGATGCCCCAAGGGGCGGGGTATGCGTTGCGGTCCAAAGCCTGGTTGGATTTCCAAAACGACGTGAAAGTCAGCGACGTGCAACTGGCGGCCCAAGAAGGGTTCGAAAGCGTCGAACACGCCAAGCGGTATACCACCTTGGGCATGGCGACTGATCAGGGAAAGTTGAGCAATATCAACGGTCTGGCGATACTTTCTAAAGCTTTGAATGCAGATATTCCGGACGTGGGCACCACCACGTTCCGCCCACCGTATCACCCGATTTCCATGTCGTCTTTGGCGGGCGAAGCCACCAAAGATCATTTCCAACCGCTGCGCAAAACACCGATGCACGCCTGGCACGATGCCAACGGCGCGTTTTGGGAACCGGTGGGCCAGTGGCGGCGGCCTTATTGTTATAAGCGTAAGGGGGAAGAGACAGCGGCCGCTGTGGCGCGCGAGGTGATGAACACCCGCACCAACTTGGGCCTGCTGGATGCGTCGACACTGGGCAAAATCATCGTCAAAGGGCCAGACGCGGGCAAGTTTTTGGACATGATGTACACCAACATGATGTCCAATCTGAAACCGGGGCGCTGCCGGTACGGGCTGATGTGTTCGGAAAACGGGTTCCTTTCTGACGACGGCGTGGTGGCGCGCATCGACGACGACACCTGGCTGTGCCACACCACATCGGGCGGTGCAGACCGCATCCACGCCCACATGGAAGAATGGCTGCAAACCGAATGGTGGGACTGGAAAGTCTGGGTGGTGAACGCCACCGAACAATACGCCCAAGTTGCAGTTGTGGGCCCTAACGCACGGAAAGTATTGGAAAAATTGGGTGGCATGGATGTGTCCAAAGACGCGTTGCCGTTCATGGCTTGGGCCGATGGCACCTTGGGCGGCATCGATTGCCGGGCCTATCGCATCAGTTTTTCGGGCGAATTGTCCTATGAAATCGCTGTGCCGGCCCACCAAGGCCAAGCGTTCTGGGACATGCTGATGGACGCGGGCCAAGCGTTCGACGTGATGCCATATGGCACCGAATGCTTGCACATCCTGCGGGCCGAAAAGGGCTTTATCATGATCGGGGACGAAACCGACGGCACCGTCATTCCCCAAGATTTGGGCCTGGGCTGGGCGATTTCCAAGAAGAAGGACGACTATCTTGGCAAGCGCGCCCAAGAACGGTCGTTCATGGACAATCCTGACCGGTGGCAGTTGGTGGGCTTGCAAACCCTGGACGGATCGGTGCTGGAAGACGGGGCTTATGCCATCGCAGACGGCGACAACGCCAATGGGCAGCGCAACACCCAAGGGCGCGTTACATCCACCTATCATTCGCCAACATTGGGGCATGGGATCGCTATGGGGCTGGTGCACAACGGACCCAACCGCATGGGCGAAGTCATTGAATTTACAGGGGTTGAACGGGGCAACAAGAAAGCCAAGATCGTAAGCCCGGTGTTTTATGACCCCGACGGAGAGAAGCAAAATGTCTGACCGCAGCTTTCAAGGATACGCCACCGTCGAACAAATCGACGGGCAGGGCATGATCACCGTACGCGCGGACTTGGCCGACCCCAAAGTGGCCGCTGCATTCAAGAAAGCCACCGGCCTGGCCGTGCCCGAAACTGGCAAAGCCACCGAAGACGGCATGCGCGTTTTGGCGTGGATGTCACCGGACGAAGCCATGGTGTTTTGCCCCGCCGCAGATGCAGGAACCATTACGGCAGACTTAAAGTCCGCGTTGGCCCGCTTGCACGCTTTGGTGGTGGACGTGTCCGACGCCCGCGCCGCTTTCACCGTAAAGGGCCCCGCCGCGCGCGAGGTTTTGGCAAAGCTTGCACCTTTTGACACATCCGCCGCCAGTTTTGCGGTCGGGGATTTTCGGCGCACCCGGATTGGCCAAATTGCGGGGGCCGTTTACATGGCCAATGACACAGACATCGGTTTGGTGTGCTTTCGGTCGGTGGGCGACTATGCCTGGGGCATCTTGTGCGCATCAGCCACCCAAGGAAGCGAGGTTTTCGCCTGACGGGCGGTGGCAAATGAAGCGCGGCTATTGTCCCCGGGCAGGGGGCAAGCTACCTACGGGTCAGCAACACTGAAAGGACGCTTCCATGGCATTCGAACTTCCCGATCTTCCTTACGCCCACGACGCGCTGGCCGCCAAAGGCATGAGCGCTGAGACATTGGAATACCACCACGATCTGCACCACAACGCCTATGTCACCAACGGCAACAAGGCGATTGAGGGCACAGAATGGGCCGGTAAGTCGATGGAAGAAATTATCGTCGGTACCTATGACAAGTCCGCCGTGGCGCAAAACGGGATCTTCAACAACATCAGCCAACTTTGGAACCACAACCAGTTCTGGGAAATGATGGGGCCGGGCGACAGCAAAATGCCGGGCGATCTGGAAAAAGCCCTGGTGGAAAGCTTCGGGTCCGTGGATGATTTCAAATCTGCATTTTCAGCCGCTGGTGCGGGCCAATTTGGGTCCGGCTGGTGCTGGTTGGTGAAAAACGGCGACGGGTCGTTGGCGGTCACAAAGACGGAAAATGGTGTGAACCCATTGTGCTTTGGCCAGACAGCCTTGCTGGGGTGCGATGTGTGGGAACATTCATACTACATCGATTTCCGCAACAAACGCCCGGCGTATCTGACCAACTTCCTGGACAACCTGGTGAACTGGGAAAACGTGGCCAGCCGGATGTAATCCGCGCGGCGATTGTGGTTCAGGGGCGTCCCAGTGGGGCGCCCTTTTTCGTTTGGTGCGCGCAAGTCAACGCCCAGTGTCAGCCGGGGATATTGTCCGCCAACACCGCCAAAGCGTCCGCCACAGTATCAGCAACTTGGAAATGCCCGCGCAGGGTGGGGCTTGCAAAACCCTGCGCGATGACGTGATCGATCAATTGGATCAGCGGGTCCCAATACCCTTGGATGTTCAGCAGCAAAATCGGGCGATTGTGCAGACCGATCTGGGCCCAGGTCAGCACCTCAAAAAATTCGTCCAGCGATCCGGCCCCGCCGGGTAAAACCACCACCGCGTCCGAGTTCACAAACATCAGCTTTTTGCGACTGTGCATGTCATCGGTCACAATGGCGTCGCCGATGTTTTGGTTCTTTGCTTCAAACCCCACCAGGTGTTCTGGGATCACCCCCAAGGTGGGGCCGCCCGCGTCCGTTGCGGCCCGGGCCACGGCACCCATCATCCCGATGTCGCCGGCCCCAAAAACCAAGCGCCAATCGTTCTGGCCAAGGCCCGTGCCCAAATCTTGGGCAGCCTTCATGAAGGCCGGGTCGGCCCCAGGCCGCGCGCCGCAAAAGACACAGACGGAAAACGGTTTGGTCATGGGGCCCCACTTGGTTCTTGCTGAAATACAAGGCGTGGCTACCATGGCCTTGGGATGTTTGAAATGCTGAGGCTGCCCCATGGCGGAAGAAGGTGACAAAAAGAAGCGCAGACGCAAATTCCTGGTGCTGCTTTTGTTGGCGTTTGGGGGCGGTGCGGCTGTTTGGTATGGGCCTTGGGTTGGGCCTGGGGGCGATTTTGACGGGCAAACCCCTGAAATCACAGCCCAAGACGGACAATCCGATCTGGATGACACCACAGGTGCGGGCCAAAGCGCCGATGCCGCCGAC
>JAHDDS010000003.1:0-21076 GCA_020629235.1 Planktomarina sp. | reverse complement strand
GTCTGCAGATGCCCAAGACGACCAAGATGCAGAAGCCGCGCAGCAGATTGCCCCCACTTTTGACGTTGTTCGCATTGAACCCGATGGTCTGTCCGTGATCGCAGGGCAGGCGGGGTCCGCGGGGACCGTTGCTTTGCGCTTGGACGGTGCCGTGTTGGACAGCGCCACGGCAGAGGCGGGGCCAGACGGGCGGTTCGTAATGATGACGGAATTGCCCCCGTCCCAGGCGGTTCAGGTTCTGGGCTTGGTGCACACACCTTTGGACACGGCGACGGGCATTGTTGCCCATGATCGCACCATCGTGTCGGTGGAACAGATATTGATTGAACCCGCAACGGTCGCGGATTTGCAAAGCCCGGCGGTTGACGATGACACTTTGCCCGCAGCATCGGTTCAGGACGCAGACCCGGACACCCCTGCAGCGGCGGCCCAACCGCGATTGTTGATGGCGGACGAAACCGGGCTGAAGGTTTTGCCATCCGCCCGCGAACCGGCGCACGTGGACGTCGTGGCGCTGGACACCATCAGCTATACCAACCAGGGCGATGTGGCCTTGGGGGGGCGCGGGGCCGGGGACGGATTTGTGCGCGTCTATTTGGACAACAAACCCATCACCACGTCGCGCATCGACGACGCCGGGTATTGGACAACCGCGCTGCCCCAGGTGGACAGCGGGGTTTATACCCTGCGCGTGGACGAAATAAAGCCAGACGGATCGGTGGCGTCGCGCGTGGAAACCCCGTTTAAGCGCGAAGAACCGGCCGACCTGCGCGCGCTGATCCCGCCATCGGATGGGGCTGAAACAGGCGGCGACCTTAAGATCGTCACCGTGCAACCCGGGGCCACGCTGTGGGCTTTGGCAGAAGAAAAATACGGCAGCGGCTTGGATTTTGTGAAGGTTTTTGAAGCCAATAAGGATCGTATCAAAGACCCGGACTTGATTTATCCGGGACAAGTCTTTGATATGCCCAATTGATCCTTCAAGGCGTCTGATTTGAAACCCACACCCACCCTTCAATCTGGTGATCCTGAAGCGGGCACCACCCATGCTGCCGAACTGCGGGTCGTCCGCCGGGTGATCCCGTATTTGTGGCCCAAAGGGCAGACCGAAATGCGGGTGCGGGTCGTGCTGGCCATCACCGCTTTGCTGATCGCCAAGGGCATCGCGGCCATCACACCGTTGGTGTTTGGGCGCGCTGTGGACACGCTGTCGGGCCAAGCGACCGAGATGGAACTGCTGGCCTTCGGTGCAGTGGGGCTGACGGTCCTGTATGGTTTGACCCGGTTGATGGAAACGGGCTTTCAACAATTGCGCGATGTGGTTTTCGCCAAGGTGGGGCAGCGGGCGCTGCGCCAGATTGCCCTTGTCACCTTTCGTCACATCCACAGCCTGTCGTTACGATACCACATTGGGCGGCAGACAGGCGGGC
Source organism: Planktomarina sp. (assembly GCA_020629235.1). GTDB lineage: Bacteria > Pseudomonadota > Alphaproteobacteria > Rhodobacterales > Rhodobacteraceae > Planktomarina. Next base: position 19,646 of record JAHDDS010000003.1, on the reverse strand, counting down.
TGAACCGCACCATGGAACGCGGCATCAAGGGCGTGTCGTTCCTGTTGCGCTTTGCGCTGTTTTCCGTGGGGCCGCTGATCTTGCAACTGACGTTAACGTCCATCGTTTTGGCGACAGTGTTTGATGCGCGGTATCTGTTTGTGATCCTGGGCGCGGTGGTGATTTATGTCTGGTTCACAGCGGTTGTCACGGAATGGCGGGTCAAAATCCGCAAGGTGATGAATGACCAAGACAACGACGCCAACCAAAAGGCCATCGACAGTCTGCTGAATTTTGAAACGGTCAAGTATTTCGCCGCCGAAGGGCGCGAGGCGTCTCGCTATGACGGGGCCATGGAAAAGTACGAAGCCGCATCTTTGAAAACCGCCTATTCCCTTGGGTTCATCAACATCGGCCAAGCCGTCATCATTAACACCGCTTTGGTGTCAGTCATGGTGATGGCAGCCTTGGATGTGATGGATGGCACGTCCACGGTGGGCAATTTCGTGGCGGTGAATGCCTATATCATGCAGGTGCTGATGCCGCTGAATTTCTTGGGCTTTGTCTATCGTGAAATGCGCCAGGCTTTGGTGGACATGGGCGAGTTGTTTACGCTGTTGGAAGAACCGGCAGAAGTGGCAGATGCCCCGGATGCGCCGGATTTGACCATCACCGAAGGGCGGGTGGAACTGCGCGATGTGCACTTTGCCTATGATCCTGCGCGGCCGATTTTGAACGGCGTGGATCTGGACGTCAGCCGCGGGCAAACCTTGGCCATCGTCGGGCCGTCTGGGTCAGGCAAGTCCACCATTGGTCGGCTGTTGTTTCGGTTCTATGACGTCACCAAAGGGGCGTTGTTGGTGGACGGGCAAGACCTGCGGCACGTGACACAGGCCAGTTTGCACAAGGTCGTCGGGGTGGTGCCGCAAGACACGGTGCTGTTCAACGACACGATATTTTACAACATCGCCTATGGCCGCGACGGGGCCACGCGCGACGATATCATCCAAGCCGCCAAGGCAGCTCAGATCCATGATTTTGTGATGTCTTTGCCCGATGGATACGACACCAAAGTTGGCGAACGGGGGCTGAAGCTTTCGGGCGGGGAAAAGCAACGGGTGGGAATTGCGCGGACCCTGTTGAAGAACCCGCCGATCCTGCTGTTGGACGAAGCCACGTCGGCACTGGACACGGAAACCGAACACGACATTCAAACAAGCCTGATCGCCATGGGGCAGGGGCGCACGGTCATCACCATTGCCCACCGGCTGTCCACGGTAATCCACGCGGACCAGATCGTCGTTCTGGAACAGGGCAAAGTGGTGGAAAGCGGCACCCATGACACGCTGATCGCCCAGGGCGGACGTTACGCCCACCTGTGGCAATTGCAGTCCGAAGAAGCCGCCTGACGGCTATTCCGCGGCTTTCACCGGGCTTTGGATGGCTGTGACTTTTGGGCCCGGATCATCATCCCAGATGATGTCTGCGGCGCGGGTGGCCTTGGCCTGACGCCGCAACGCCCAATCGCGCGCGGCTGCGCTGGACCGCCCCATGGACAGGCGCGCCAACAGACGGGCAAACCACAGCGCATAGGTGGTGACCCAAACCCGCAAAGCCAACATGGCGGGGGTGAACATCAAGGTCAGCACCGTGGCGATCCCCAGGCCGAAGACCACTGCGGTGGCCAGTTGTTTCCACCACAGCGCCGTGGGGCTGTCGATGGTGTAACCGCCGCCGAAGAAGTCCAATGAAAGCCCGATCATCATGGGCGCCAGCCCCGCCATGGTCGTGATCGTGGTCAGCAAAACTGGCCTGATCCGTGCTTCTGCCGTGCGCACGATGGCCTGAATTTTTGGCATGTATCGGCTGTATTCTTGATAGGTGTCGATCAGCACAATGTTGTTGTTCACCACGATCCCCGCCAAGGCGACGATGCCCGTGCCGGTCATGATGATCGAAAACGGTTGGTTCAAGATCAGCATCCCGATCAGCACGCCCGTCGTCGACAAAATCACCGCCAGCAGCACCAGCACGGAATTGTAGATGCTGTTGAACTGGGCCAGCAGGATGATGAACATCAACCCCAACGCCCCCATGAAGGCTTGGCTTAGGAACGCGCCGCTTTCGGCTTGATCTTCTTGGTCACCAGTCCATTCCCATTCGATGCCCGGGGGCAGGGGCTTGGTGTCCAGCCAGGCGGTCAGGGTTTCGATCCGTTCGGTGGGATTGACCAAGACTTCCTGTTCTTCGCCCGCATCGTCCACAACGGTCTGGGTCAAGCCCGCGCCGACCCCGGCTTTTACATCAAAATATCGCTGTTGATTGACCCGACTGATCCGCGCCAAGCGGGGGATGGGTTCCCGGGTCACGAAATTTGCCAAAGGCACCAAGCCCGAAGACGTCAGCACTTTCAGCGTGTCCAGGGTGGACAAAACCCGATCTTCTTCGGGCAGGCGGACGCGAATGTCCACTTCCTCTTCCGAGCTGGGCACGCGCATGGTGTCCAAGAAAATGCCCCGGGTCACAAGCTGGACCATGGTGCCAACGGTGGCCACGTCCGCGCCATAGCGGCCCGCTTTTTCCACATCCACATTGATCTGCCAGTCGATGCCGGGCAGGGGCAGGGTGTCTTCCACTTGGGTCAACCCGAAAGTGTCATCAAACTTTGCGCGGGCGATTTGCGTGGCTTGCGTCAACGCTGCCCAATCGTCGCCTTTCAGGCGCAGGTGCACCGGTTTGGCCGATGCGGGCCCCATGGCAAGGTTCAAAATCTCTGTCCGGATGCCGGGTATTTGGTTCAAGCGGTCTTGCAATTCGGCGATGATCACATCCCCGTCCAGGTCCGATGTGGGCGTGGTCGAAGTCCAAGGAATGAAGCCCCAGATGTATTCAGTGTTTTCCTGCACCGGGCGATCTTCCCAAGGGATCAATTCAATTTGGGCCTGACCGATGGTGTCCAAGGGCGAAGACGCGCCGCCCGTGTTGGCATTCAACCCGCCGTCCCCGGCAAAAGCGAAGGTGCTTTGCACACCGCGTTGGGTCAAAATCACGTCTTCTGCTTGGCGCAACAGGTCGTCTTTTTCCTGCAACGACAAGTTCCCGCGGGCCTGGACATAGACGATGGCCTGTTCGGGTTCGGTCACCACGAAGAATTCAACGCCGTTGTTGTTTTTGCCAAAATACACAAACACGCTGCCCACGAAGGCCACCATGGCAAAGACGATCACCAAAGGCATGACGGGGTTGCCGGTGATGAAATGGATGATGCTGCCAAATGCGTTGTATCCATCGTCAGATTTTACCCTGCCAGACCTGGCCGGGAAAATTTTGCGGAAGGCCCAAACGACAAACAATCGGATGCGGGTGAAAATGGCCGACAGCGAAAGCAGCAGAACAGCGAACCCCAGAACCAACAGCGCAAGGCCCCCAACGCCAAGCAATCCTATGGCTGTCCAGGCCAAAAGCGTGGGGACCACTGTGACAAACACCGAAGCGACGGTGCTTCCGTCAAAGTTTGGAGTGACGGCGGTGAACCCAGTTTGGACCCCGAACAGTATGGCCGCCGCCAAGCCCATCAAAACGACAGACCCCACCACCAGCAACAGATGTTGATACAGCGGTGCGCGGCCAATCCATTCAGTCCGATCGCCCACAAATTTTGCGATGGCTGTGGTGACACCCCCCAGCACAGGCAGATAAATCAAGGCCACCACAAGGGACGCAGACAAAACAAAGATCAACGTCACAGGAAGCATGCCCATAAACTGCCCCGGCACCCCCGGCCAAAACAGCATGGGCAGGAACGCGCACAGGGTCGTGGCGGTGGACGATACGATGGGCCAGAACATGCGCTTGGCGGCGTCGGTATATGCCTCCATGGGGCCGGCACCTGCGTCGATGCGTTTGTCGGCGTATTCCACCACCACGATGGCCCCATCCACCAACATGCCCACGGCCAAGATCAAGCCGAACATCACGATGTTGGAAATCGTCACGCCCATCAGGCCCAACAGGACAAAGCACAGCAAGAACGATGTGGGGATTGCAAACCCCACCAAAAGGGCAGGCCGGATGCCCAAGGCCGCCAGCACCACAATCATCACCAGGGCGATGGCGGTCAGCACCGACCCTTCCAACTGATTCACCATGGATTCCACTTGCCGCGATTGGTCATTCGATGCGGTCACGGTCACGGCGCGTTGCAATTCTTCGGGCCAAAGCTGGCGTTCTTTTTCCACTTCTTCACGCACCAAAGCGGCGGTGTCGATCAGGTTGAACCCTTTGCGCTTGACCACTTGCACCGCCACCGTCGTTTCGCCGTTAAAGCGCGCGGTCCCGGTGCGGTCTTCAAACGTCAGGCCGATCTTAGCGATGTCCCCCAAAGTGACGATGCGGTCGCCATTGGTTTTCACCGGCAGGTCATAGATGTCTTGGGTTTCGTCAAACGACGACGGGATTTTCACCGCAAAGCTTGATGTGTTGGCATCCGCAGACCCCGCAGGCACCAGCTGATTGTTATTCACCACGGCGCTGATCAATTCGCCCGCCGTCACGTTGTAAGCTTCTAGCTTCAAGGGGTCGATCAGAACTTCGACCATCTCGTCGCGGTGTCCGGTCAAGGCGGCGTCCAACACCGGTTCCAGCCCTTCCATTCGGTCTTGCAACCCTTGGGCCAGTTTCAGCAGCGTGCGTTCGGGCACGTCCCCGGACAGGGACACGATGATGATGGGGAATTCGGAAAAGTTGAATTCTTCAATGGAATATTGATCCGCGCCGCTGGGGAAATTCGCTTCTGCCTTGTTCAGCCTGTCGCGGGCATCGGCGATGATTTTGGCTTTGTCCCAGCCGAATTCAAATTCCAGAACGATGTTGGCATAGTTGTCGGCGGCGGTGCTGGACATAGTTTTCAAACCGTCCAAATCCGCCAATTCCGTTTCCATCGGCTTGATCAACAGCTTTTCACTGTCTGCCGCAGAAATCCCTTGAAACGGCAGCGATATGATCAGCGCGGGGATTTCAATGTCAGGCTCCCCTTCTTTGGGCAACGTGACATAAGCCAGTGTGCCCGCCACCAACGACAGAATGATGAACGCCACCACCATGCGCGCGCGGCTGGCGGCCCAATCGACAAGGCCGGTCATTGGGTGACCTCTCGGAAGGTGGGGGCGACGGTGGTGCCTGCCTCCACGAATTCTTGGCCCACGACAATCACATCTTCGGCGTCATTCAGGCCACTGACCCACATGCCGTCGATCGTATCGCGCAAAACGGACACGGGCTTGAAGACCACCACATTGTCCGCCTGCAACACCCGCAGGCCCAATTGCCCGCTGGAATTCAGCGTCAATGCCGATCCTGGCACCAAGTGCGCTTGCGTGCCTTCGGCGGAAATGGTGATTTCGGCCGATTGCCCGTCGCGAATGGTCAGGTCTGGGTTGGGAACTTCCACTTCCGCGCGGAACGTCCGGGTGGTGGAATCTGCCGACCGGGACACAAAGCTTACGCTCCCGTTGATTTCCGTGCCGTTCAACAAGCGCGCTGTCGCCGAGCTGCCCACGCTGATGCGCCCAACGTCCAGTTCTGTCACAAACCCCACCAACTTGATGGGATCCAGTTGGATCACCGTGGCGCACAGCCCACCGGGTTGCAGCAGACTGCCCAGTTCCGCGGTGTCGGATTCCAAGATCCCGTCAAAAGAGGCATGGATGGTCAGGCGTTCGATTTCTTTGGCGGCCGACGCCACACCGGCTTCTGCGCTTTCGATGGCGGCTTGGGTGGATTCGATGCCTGCTTCGGCGGTGCTGATGTTGGCCTTGGCGGATTCCATGCCAGCTTCTGCAGACCGTACCCCGGCCAGGGCGGATTCAATGCCGGCTTCCGCAGACTTTATCCCAGCCAAGGCCGCTTCCAAAACGGCAGAGGCTGACGCCACACGCGTTTGCGATGCAAAGCCGCCCTGTTTCAATTTGGATGCAGCGTTTTCGTTGATCTGTGCTTCTTCCAAACGCGCGCGGGCTTCTTGCAATCGGGCTTCGGCACTGGGGACTTGGGCCCGGGCTTCGGCCATGCGGGCTTCCGCACTGGGAACCTGGGCACGGGCTTCTTGCAACCTGGCCTGGGCACTTGGCACTTGGGCGCGCGCTTCAGCCAGCCGCGCTTGGGCTTCGGCCAGCGCTGTGTCGCGGGTGCCGGGGTCCAGTTCGCACATCGCCTGTCCGGCTTTGACAAAAGTGCCTTTGCGCAGCGGCGATGAAATCACTGTGCCGGATGTTTCAGCCAGCAAGTTCACCTCGCGCGCCGCTTGCGTTTCGCCGCGCACCAAAACGCGGCTGTCCAATGGTTGGGCCACGGATCGCATCACGACCACACGCACCAAGGTGTCGTCCGGGTCGTCCGCCTGTTCGGTTTCGGTGTCGGAAACGGCTGCGGGTTCAGCCTCTGCGCCCGCGCCGGGCATAATCATGTCTCGCTGAAACACGAACATATAGATGGCGGCGGCCACAAAAACAGCAACAATAATCGGCAGGATGCGCATTTGAACCTCGTGCTTTTCCTGACTACGGACGAAAGGCCTGTGTCGATCAGAAATAAGCAGGCTATTGTCGCGTACAACCGCTGTGCGAGATTTCGCGGGGCGGCGCAAGCGCATTCTGGAAATCGCACGCCACGTCAGCCCCCGTGGGCCGCCATCTGCCAGTTTGTTGAAGGGTTTCGGCTTGCCCCCGACGGTCAGGTCGCCCATATCCTTGCGCAACGCAAAGAAACGGTGGTGCGCCATGGCCGAAACAGACAGTTTTATCGACGAAGTCACGGAAGAGGTGCAGCGCGACCGGCTGTTCAAAGCCTTTCGCAAATATGGCTGGATTGCCGTGTTGGTGGTGGTGCTGTTGGTGGGCGGGACCGCGTTCAACGAATTCCGCAAGTCGTCTGTCGCGTCTGAAAACGCGAACCGGGGGGACGCCATTTTCACCGCGCTGGAAACCGAAGATGAAGAAGATCGTGCCGCCGCACTGGACGCATTGGCCACTGCCGATGGGGCCAGTATTGTCGAAAAGTTCTTGGCCGCCGATCCTGGCAATCCTGCGTCCGCAGACAAATTGCGCGCGGTGGCATCAGACCCCGACGTGTCGGACCGCATCCGCAGCCTGGCGCAGTTGAAATTGGCCGCGACCGACAGTGATCTTGGCGTGCAAGATCGGATCGATTTGCTGTCACCTCTGGCCCAGCCTGGCGCAATCTTCCGCGACGTGGCCGTGGAATACCTGGTGGCGGCCCATTTGGATGCGGGCGACCGGGACGCCGCAGTGGCCTTGCTGCAGGCCCATATCGAAGACGCGGGCACGTCTGCCGCGCAAGGGCAGCGCATGACCGAGGTGCTGGTGGCCCTAGGTGTTGCGCCCCAGTTGGCAGAAGATACGGAATCTGCTACGGACAACCAGTGACAGCCAGGAGGGGTCCCATGGGGGTCTTACGGGGAATTGCAGTCGTCAGTTTGGCGATTTTGGCGGCCTGCGGGCAAAGCCAGGATGAAGTCGTTGACGGTGAACGCCTGACCACGCGCGGCGAAGCGGTGCCAGCGGATGCTGCTGCCCTTGCAAGTGCACCTGCGTTCCAAGTGCGTGCCGCGTCTGCCAACAGCAGTTGGACCCATGTGAATGGCGCCCCGCAACACTGGGTCGGTCATCCGGCCCTGGGGCAATCCTTGTCCTTGGCGTGGTCCACCCAGATCGGTGTTGCAGACAGTCGGCGCAACCGCACATCGGCCGCACCTGTGGCCCGCAGCGGGCGCATCTTCACCCAAGACAGCCTGGGCACAGTCACGGCCACAAGCGACAGCGGCACTGTGTTGTGGCGCACGCCGATGCCCACCAAACTGGACCAAGCCGGGGAAATTGGCGGTGGTGGTTTGGCCGTGGACAGTGACATCCTTTTGGCAACGACCGGCGCAGGCCGCGTGGTGGCCATGGATCAAACCAGCGGCGACGTTTTGTGGGACCAAGACCTGCGCAGTTTCGGCGGGTCTGCACCCGCATTGTTCGGCGACCTGGCGTATGTTTCGGCCCGCGACGGATCAGCCTGGGCCATCGAAAAAGACAATGGCCGGATCAGCTGGCAAATCACTGGGCCTGGCGTTGTGTCTGGCTTTGTTGGCGGACCGGGGCCTGCCGTCACCAGCAAATGGGCGCTGTTCCCCTTTGGCAGCGGCGAAGTTCTGTCGACGTATCGCCAAGGCGGTTTGCGCAACTGGACGGCATCCGTTTCGGGCGGTCGCGAAGGCCGCGCCGTTAATATCGTTCGCGACATATCAGGCGACCCTGTTGTGGTGGGCGACAAGGTCTTTGTCGGAACCGCCAGTGGCCCCATCGTGGCGCTGAACTTGCAAGATGGCGAACGGTTGTGGACCACCCGCGAAGGGGCCTTTGACAACCTGTGGGTGGCGGGGAATTCCGTTTTCTTCGTGAACGACGAAAACGCCCTGGTGCGGTTGTCCACTGCGGACGGATCGGTCGTTTGGCGCCAGCAGTTGCCGCGGTTTTTGACCGAAAAGATCCGCAAGCGCGACGCCGTGGTGGCGCACTATGGCCCCGTATTGGCAGGGGGGCGGTTGATTGTGGCGTCCTCGGACGGGGTGGCGCGCATGTTCGATCCCACCACGGGGGCGGCCCTTGGGACGTTGGCTGTGCCCGGTGGGGCAGCAGCGGGGCCCATCGTGGTGAACCGCACCCTTTTGCTGCAATCGCGCGACGGGGTTTTGCACGCATATCGCTGACGGCCCGCGCGCGGCGGGTGGCGCAGGCCGCAAAAGGTTGCTAAGGGCGCGCCATGTCGTTCAAACTTGCCATCGTCGGTCGGCCCAATGTGGGGAAATCGACCCTGTTCAACCGCTTTGTGGGCAAGCGCCTTGCGCTGGTGGATGACCAGCCCGGCGTGACCCGTGACCTGCGCGAAGGGGCTGCGCGGCTGGGGCATCTGAATTTCACCGTGATTGATACAGCTGGCTTGGAAGACGCCACGGATGACAGCCTGGAAGGGCGGATGCGCCGCCTGACAGAACGGGCCGTGGGCATGGCCGATGCCTGTTTGTTCATGATCGACGCGCGGGCAGGGGTCACGCCCTTGGATCAAACTTTTGCATCCATCCTGCGCAAGAAAAACGCCCACGTCATTTTGGTGGCTAACAAGGTGGAAGGCCGCGCCGCAGAAGGCGGGCTGTTGGAGGCTTATGGGCTGGGGCTGGGGGAACCTTTGGCCGTGTCGGCAGAACATGGCGAAGGCTTTGCTGAATTGGCGGTGGTGCTGGACGAATTGATCGCTGCCCACGAAGCCCAAGCCGAAATGGACCCAGACCCGGTCGTCGAAGTGGACGTGGAAACGGACGGCGAAGACGAAGATGTGGTGGATTGGGCCCCATCGGAAAAGCGCCCGCTTCAAATCGCTGTGGTGGGGCGACCCAACGCGGGCAAGTCCACGTTGATCAACCAGATATTGGGCGAAGATCGCTTGCTGACAGGCCCAGAAGCCGGGATCACCCGGGATGCGATTTCGCTGAACCTGGCCTGGAACGAAACGCCCGTGCGCATCTTCGACACGGCCGGCATGCGCAAGAAGGCCAAAGTTCAAGAAAAGCTAGAGAAACTGTCCGTAAGTGACGGATTGCGCGCCGTAAAATTTGCGGAAGTGGTGGTTGTGTTGCTGGATGCTGCGATCCCGTTTGAACAACAAGACCTGCGGATTGCTGACCTGGCCGAACGCGAAGGCCGGGCTGTCGTGGTGGCGGTGAACAAGTGGGATTTGGAAGATGAAAAGCAGGCCAAGCTTGCTGGACTGAAAGAAGCCTTTGCGCGGTTGCTGCCGCAATTAAAAGGCGCGCCGTTGATCACGGTTTCGGCCAAGACAGGGCGCGGCTTGGACCGCCTGCACGAGGCGATTTTGAAGTCCCATGCCGTGTGGAACCGCCGTGTGCCCACAGCCCAGTTGAACCGCTGGTTGGAAGGAATGATGCAAGCCCACCCACCACCAGCACCCGGCGGACGCCGGATCAAACTGCGGTACATGACCCAGGCCAAAACACGCCCGCCGGGGTTTGCGGTGATGTGTTCGTACCCCGAAAAAATGTCGGACGCGTACAGCAGATATTTGGTGAACGGCCTGCGCGAAGACTTTGACATGCCGGGAACGCCGATCCGTTTGTGGATGCGCGGGCAGGGCGAGGCGAACCCGTTCAAGGCCAAGAAAAAATCCACCCCGTCGCGGCTGCGCAAGCACCTGGGCAAGCCTAAGTTTTGACGATCCCGCCAGGTTTGGTATTCTGACGCCCTGTAACCCCGGGGGGCTTTGTATGTCCAAGACGCTTGTAATTTTGTGCGACGGCACGCGGCACAACAAATATTGGGACGACAGTCCGCAAAGCCACGTGACGCGATTGGTGGACCCCTATGTCGACCTGTTGAAAGACCAGGCGACGGACGCAAGCCCCGCCGCGACGGAAGGGGTCTTTGTCCACTATGTGGCCGGGGTCGGGGCGAAGTACAACGATTTGCGCAGCCGCTTTGGATGGGCCGGTAAGTGGTACGACTTGGCGTTCGGCACTTTCTTTGCGGGCGGCGCCAATGACGACATCATCGAAGCATATCGGTGGCTGTGCGAACGGTATCAGCCTGGCGACAAAGTGGTCATGTACGGCTGGTCGCGGGGCGCATATATTGCCCGGTCCTTGGTGGGCATGATCCGCTGCACGGGCTTGGCCACGGAAAACCCCACGCCAGAACGCTGCGCCATCAACCTGGACAAATATCGAAGCCGCGAATTGCGCGACACCCCCTGGTCTGAAGAAATGCTGGCCTATCGCGCGAAACATTCGCCCAAGATCCACATGGACGACGAAGAAGCCCGCTGGCGAACCCTGCACGATGTGGATCACGGCGAACGTTTCAAAATCGCGTACCTGGGCATTTGGGACACCGTCGGCATGAAGGGCGTGCCGGGCGTGTTCAACCACTTCTTCGCGCGATATCTTAAGGGCGTCGCCGATTTCACCCAACTGCCCTTTCACGACAACCAATTGTCCAGCATTGTGCAGTCTGCCCGTCACGCCATGGCGTTGGACGAAGATTTCCGCTTCTTTCCTGTTGTGCCGTGGTCACGACATTTGGATGCCTTGAACCCGCAAAAAGAAGTTTCCAGCGACAATGCAAAACCGTTTCAACAAAAGTGGTTTGCAGGTGGGCACGCCGTTGTTGGGGGATCGGACGATGGAACAGATTTAAGTCGAATTGCCGGGCGTTGGGTGTTGGAAGGCGCGCAAGTTGCGGGCCTGCCGGTCCCGGCGCAAAGTGAAGAAAACCTGAACGCGGAAGACAACCTGCACACGCAGCCGAAACCCTGGTATCGTCGGTGGTTCTGGCCGGCGTTAGAATCACCCTTTGTGCGGTCCGGCCCGTCCAACGCGGAAGAGGTGCACGAAAGCGTTTTGCACCGCGTTGCGCGCAATGCCAAACACCCTGGTTGGTACAATCCGCGCACCTTGAACCGGGTCAAACCGTCGCTGTATCGGATTTTGGGCATTAAGCCGCCACCACCACCACTGCCGCCGAAGCCATGGGTTCCAGAGGCATAATGGGGGTGGGTCGGGCCTAGACCAAAACGCCTTCAGCCGAAATGCTGGTTTTGCCACCAACATAGCTGTGCAGCACCGACGGCAAAGTGACCGACCCGTCGGCCTGCTGCCCATTTTCCAGCACCGCGATCAAGCATCGGCCCACTGCCAAGCCAGACCCATTCAGAGTGTGCACAAATTCTGGCTTGCCACCGCCGCTTGGTTTGAACCGCGCGTTCATGCGCCGCGCCTGGAAATCGCCGCACACCGAACAGGAGCTGATTTCGCGGTAATTGTTTTGGCCGGGCAACCACACCTCGATGTCGTGGGTGCGTTGCGCGCCAAAGCCCATGTCGCCGGTGCACAACACAACCGTGCGGTACGGCAGGCCCAGCTTTTCCAGGATTGCCTGCGCGCATTCGGTCATGCGGTCCAATTCCGCGCGGGAATGATCGGGGTGGGTGACAGACACCATTTCCACCTTTTCGAACTGGTGCTGGCGCAGCATGCCTGCGGTGTCGCGGCCTGCTGATCCGGCCTCGGACCTGAAGCACAGACTGTGGGCCGTATACCGGCGCGGCAGATAGGATTCGTCCACCGTGGCGCCAGCCACCAGATTGGTCAGCGTCACTTCCGATGTGGGGATCAGCCACCACCCATTGGTGGTTTGATAGCTGTCTTCCGCAAACTTCGGCAACTGCCCGGTGCCCAACATTGCTTCATCGCGCACCAAGACCGGCGTGTTGGTTTCCACCAGCCCGTGGTCCGTGATGTGGGTGTCGATCATGAACTGGGCCAACGCCCGGTGCAGGCGGGCCACGGCCCCGGACATCACCACAAAGCGGCTGCCCGACAGTTTGGCTGCCGTTTCAAAATCCATGCCGTCTTGGGTGGCCGCCAGATCGAAGTGTTCTTTGGGGGCAAAGTCGAACGTGGCAGGTGTGCCCCAGCGGTGGATTTCCACGTTGTCATTTTCATCAGACCCGTCGGGCACGTCGCTGTGGGGCACATTGGGCAGGCCCATCAGCATGGCGGTCAATTCGGCGTCCTTGGCTTTGGCGTCGTCCTGCATGCGCGCCAAGTCGGCTTTCTTTTCAGCCACCAAGGCGCGCAGGCGTTCAAATTCAGCCTCGTCCCCTTTGGCCTTTGCGGCCCCCACCTGCTTAGAGGCGCGGTTTTGGTCGGCTTGGGCGTCTTCAGCGGCGTGAATGATGGCGCGGCGGGCGCTGTCCAATTCCAAAATCGCAGCGGATGCGGCATCAGCCCCGCGCCGCGCTAAGGCGGCGTCGAATGCAGCGGGATTTTCCCGAATGGCCCGGATATCATGCATGGCTTGATCCTTTGTCTGCGACTCACGTGCGGCCTATATGACGAAACTTCTGGCTGCCGTCACGGGGCGCATCCTGATAAAGCCGTGCACCCGCCTTGCAAAGGCCCGCGCGCGACTTTACCTAGGCCCGAACACATTGACATGAGGTCCCGATGGAAGCCCTGAACGCGCTGCTTTTTCCTGTCCTGATCATTTTGATCTTTTATCTTATCGTCTTCCGCCCCCAGCAGCGGAAGATGAAAGAACACCAGAATATGGTGGCTAATCTGCGTCGGGGGGATGAAGTTGTCACCGCGGGCGGCTTGAAAGGCAAAGTCACCAAAGTGGTGGACGGCGAAAACGAAGTCGAGATCGAATTGGCCAAAGACATGCGCGTGCGCGTGGTGCAATCCACCATTGCGGACGTCGTCAACAAATCTGAACCGGTCAAATAAACCCATATATCTGGCCCAAGGGGGGCTGCGCCCGTGCTTCAAATTGAAAGCTGGAAGCGATGGATGATCATGGCTGTGTGCCTGATCGGTTTCATCTTTGCCTTGCCCAACGGGTTTTATGACCGGGTTGAAAAATACAACGATGCCGTGGCTGCGGGCCAAGACGGGGCAGGGTGGAACAGCTATCTTCCGTCGGGCCTTGTGAACCTGGGCCTTGATCTGCGCGGGGGTGCGCACCTTCTGGGCGAAGTTGCCCTGGAAGAGGTGTATGAAACCCGGATGGAAGCCTTCTGGCCCGAAGCACGCAACGCGTTGCGCGCAGAACGGGGCACAGTGGGCAGCATTCGCCAGCAAGATGGCGCGGCGGATGAGTTGCGCATCCGCATCGGGGAAGCGTCCGGCATGGACCGGGCCCTGGAAGTGGTGCGCGGCCTGTCGCGGCCTGTGACGACCCTGTCGGGGGCCTTGGAACAAGACATCATCGTGCGCGCAGAAGGGGACGTGCTGGTCGTCACGTTGTCGGACGCAGAACGCTTGGCCACCGATCAGCGGACCATGGCACAGTCGCTGGAAATCATTCGCCGCCGGGTGGATGAAGCGGGCACGCGTGAACCCACCATCCAACGCCAAGGCAATGATCGTATCTTGATCCAGGTCCCAGGCATCGGATCGGCGCAAGAACTGAAAGACCTGATCGGCAAGCCCGCCCTTTTGACCTTCCAAACGGTCGTGGGCAGCACCGGCAACGCTGATGGCGCCCCAGGTGCAGGAAACGAGATTTTGCCCGCCGTGGAAGGCAACGGCGTGTTCTATATCCTGGACCGGACCCCAGTGGTGACCGGCGAAGAATTGGTGGACGCCCAACCCACCTTCGATCAAAATGGCAGCCCGGCGGTGAACTTCCGGTTCAACACGTCTGGCGCGCGCAAGTTTGGGACATATACGGCGGAAAATATCGGCCAACCCTTCGCCATTGTTTTGGACGAAGAAGTGATTTCCGCCCCGGTGATTCAATCCGCCATCCCTGGTGGGTCGGGGATTATTACTGGCGACTTCACCGTCCCTGAATCCACCGAACTGGCGATTTTGCTGCGGGCCGGGTCTTTGCCAGCCTCCATCGAATTCTTGGAAGAACGCACCGTGGGCCCCGAATTGGGCCAAGACAGCATCGACGCGGGTAAGATCGCCACCATGGTGGCTTTTGTCGCGATTTTGATCTTTATGGCGCTGTCGTACGGACGGTTTGGCCTGTTCGCCAATGCGGCGCTGATCATAAACGTGGTGCTGATCTTTGCGCTGTTGTCCATCATCGGGGCGACGCTGACCCTTCCGGGGATTGCCGGGATCGTCTTGACCATCGGGATGGCCGTGGACGCCAATGTGTTGGTGTTTGAACGCATCCGCGAAGAACTGAAAACAGCCAAAGGCCCAGCCCGGGCCATCGAGTTGGGCTATGAGAAGGCGCTGTCGGCCATCATTGATGCCAACATCACCACCTTCCTGACGGCTGTGATCCTCTATGTCATGGGGGCAGGGCCGGTGCGTGGGTTCGCAATCACCTTGGCCCTTGGCATCATCACGTCGGTCTTCACCGCAATCTTTGTCACGCGGCTGTTCGTTATCATTTGGTTCGAACGCCGCCGACCCAAAACATTGGAGGTGTAACAATGCGCCTGCGTCTTGTTCGTGAAAACACAGCCTTCGATTTCTTTAACCGGTGGAAAGCCTGGATCGGATTGTCTGGATGTCTGATGGTGGTGGCCTTGGTGGCGGCGATCATCATGGGGTTGAACTTCGGTATTGATTTCAAAGGCGGCACCACAATCCGCACCGAAAGCAGTCAGCCTGTGGATGTGGCCGCATACCGCGCGGTGATCGAACCCATCGGCCTGGGGGACATTTCCATCGCGGAAGTGTTCGACCCCACGTTCGCGGCGGACCAGAACGTGGCCCAAGTGCGCATCCAAGCCCAGGAAGGCCAAGAAAGCGTCACCAAAGAGGTGATCGAACAAGTCCAAGCCGCTTTGCAAACCGTGGCCCCTGACATGACTTTCCCCGCCATCGACAGCGTCGGGCCGAAAGTGTCTGGTGAATTGATCCAATCGGCAGTGTTGGCGGTTGTGGCGGCCTTGGCGGTGGTGCTGTTCTACATCTGGCTGCGGTTCGAATGGCAATTCGCCGTTGGGGCTGTGGCTGCGTTGTTTCACGACGTGCTGATCACCATCGGTGTCTTCGCGGTGTTGCAGATCAAATTTGATCTGGCCATCATCGCGGCGCTTCTGACGATCGTGGGGTATTCATTGAATGACACAGTGGTGGTCTTTGACCGCGTGCGTGAAAATCTGCGCCGGTTTAAGAAACGCCCGCTTGCGGAAGTGCTGAACCTGTCCATCAACGAAACCCTAAGCCGGACGTTTATGACGTCGGTCACCACGTTGCTGGCTTTGATCTCGCTGTTCGTTCTGGGCGGTGACGTGATCCGTGGCTTTGTCTTTGCCATGATCTTGGGCGTGCTGATCGGAACCTATTCGTCGATCTTTGTGGCCACGGCATCGCTGTTGTGGCTGGGCGTCAAGCGCGACTGGTCCAAACCCGACAACACCGAAGGCAACCAGTTTGCCAACATCGATGCTTAGGGTCGGGCACAGTCAGTTCTTGGTCCGCGTCTAGGCCATGGCGTTTTGGGAATTTGCAAATCCAAAGCGCTTTATGGGCTGGTCGGGGCGTGCGCTGCCTTGGGTGGCGGGGCTGACGCTGATTTGCCTGGGCGTCGGTTTGGTCTGGGGGTTTTTCTTTACCCCCAATGATGTGCGGCAGGGTGCGACGGTAAAGATCATCTACCTGCACGTGCCTGCAGCCTGGATCGGGATCAATGCGTATTTGATGATGTTTCTGGGGTCCGTCATATGGCTGGTTCGCCGCCACCACGTCAGTGCGCTGGCGGCCAAAGCTGCGGCCCCTGTCGGCATGGTAATGACGCTGATTGCCCTGGCCACGGGCGCGATTTGGGGTCAGCCCATGTGGGGGACGTACTGGGTTTGGGACCCGCGGCTGACCAGCTTCTTGATCCTGTTTCTGTTTTATCTGGGATACATCGCGCTGTGGGCCGCCATTGAAGACCCGGACGCTGCGGCAGATCTGACATCTGTGTTGGCGATTGTGGGATCGGTTTTTGCAATCCTCAGCCGATACGCGGTCTATTTCTGGAACCAGGGTTTGCACCAGGGCACGACAGTCACGGTGGCGGATGGGGCAAACCAAGACAATATCTCGGCCGTGTTTTTCCAACCGCTGCTGCTGTCCATGGCGGGCTTTACCTTGCTGTTTGTGACCTTGGTCTTGGTGGGGACCCGGACAGAAATTCGCGCCCGTCGCATCCGCGTCTTGGAAGGGCGACTGCAATGATGATGGATTTGGGCAAACACGCAACCGAGGTGCTGGCGGCTTATGGTGTTGGTCTGGCAGGGCTAATGGGCGTTGTTGCGTTATACGTGCGCCGCAATGCCAAGGTCCGTCGCACCCTGGAAGAATTGGAAGACCAATGAAGCGGCTGTTGCTTTTGGCCCCCATTGGCATGTTCGCGATCTTCGCTGGCCTGGCCTATTGGGGAATGGTGGGCAGCGACGGGGACGAATTGCCCACAGCCATGGCAGGACGGTCGGCCCCGCCTGTGCAAATCGTGCCATTGGACGGCACCCAAGGGTTCAGCGATGTGGATTTGCGCCAGGGTGACGTCAGCCTGGTGAACTTTTGGGCCAGTTGGTGCGCCCCGTGCCGGGCGGAACACCCCAATCTTATGGCCATTGCCCAAAGCGGCGTTCCGATCTTTGGCATCAACTATCGCGATGACCCAGCCAAGGCGGCGGCCTTTTTGGCGGAACTGGGCGACCCGTTTGCTGCCGGGGGGGCTGATCCCAACGCACGTATGGCCTTGGATTGGGGCGTTTACGGTTTGCCGGAAACCTTCGTCATTGGCCCCGATGGCACGATCATCACGCGCGTGGCCGGCCCGGTCACACAGCGCAATATCGAAAGCCGGATAGAAGCCGCTTTGGCAGAAGCCGGGTTGGACTGGGCTTACGGCAAATAAAAAGGGCGCGTGAAACCCCACGCGCCCTTCAATGTCATTACATCTGAAATTACGCGGCCTTTGCCAAATTGCGCAGCACATAGTGCAGCACGCCGCCGTTTTCGATGTATTCGATTTCAACGGCCGTATCGATGCGACACTTCAATGTGATGTCCTTGGTGCTGCCGTCGGCCATGGTGATGGTGCACGGTACTTCCTGCAGGGGTTGCACGCCCTCCAGCCCGTGGATGGCCACAGTTTCTTCCCCGGTCAGGCCCAGGGATTTGCGCGTGTCGCCGCCAGTGAATTCGAACGGGATAACGCCCATGCCCACAAGGTTGGACCGGTGGATACGCTCAAAACTTTCTGCAATCACGGCTTTCACACCCAACAGCGCGGTGCCTTTGGCGGCCCAGTCACGGGACGAGCCTGCACCGTATTGCGCGCCGCCAAAGATCACCAAAGGTGTGCCGTTGGCTTGGTGCGCCATGGCCGCGTCATAGATAGAGGTTTGTGCCCCATCCGGCCCCTTGGTGTAACCGCCTTCGACCCCGTCCAGCATTTCGTTCTTGATGCGGATGTTGGCGAAAGTGCCGCGCATCATCACTTCGTGGTTGCCGCGACGGCTGCCATAGGAGTTGAATTCCCGCACTGGCACCTGGCGTTCCACCAGATACTGACCCGCAGGCGTGGTGTCTTTGAACGATCCGGCGGGGCTGATGTGGTCCGTGGTGATCATGTCCCCCAGCAGCGCCAAGACTTTGGCCCCGTCGATGTTTTCGATCTTCTTGGTGTCCATGGTGATGCCTTGGAAGTACGGCGGGTTTTGGACATAGGTGGACGCTGCCGGCCAGTCGTATGTCTTTTGGTCCGTCGTTTCAACGCCCTGCCACTTTTCGTCGCCGGTAAAGACTTCCGCATATTTTTCTTGGAACGCCGCACGGGTAACAGTTTTTTCCACCAGTTCGGCCACTTCTTGCGACGAAGGCCAGATGTCTTTCAAGAACACATCGTTGCCGTCTTTGTCCTGGCCAATGGGATCGGACGCCAAGTTGATGTCCAGCGTGCCCGCCAGGGCATAGGCCACCACCAGCGGGGGAGAGGCGAGGTAGTTCGCCCGCACGTCTGGCGAAATGCGACCTTCGAAGTTGCGGTTGCCCGACAGAACAGATGTGGCCACCAAATCGCCTTCGGCGATGGCATCCGACAGTTCTTTCTGGATGGGGCCAGAGTTGCCGATGCATGTGGTGCACCCGTATCCCACCAAGTTGAACCCGATGGCGTCCAGATCGTCTTGCAATTCAGCCGCTTCCAAATACGCCGAAACAACTTGCGACCCCGGTGCCAGGGATGTTTTGACCCACGGTTTGCGGGTCAAGCCAAGGGCACGCGCTTTGCGGGCCACGATGCCAGCGCCGATCATGACGTAAGGGTTCGATGTATTGGTGCACGACGTGATGGACGCGATCACCACTTTGCCGCTTTCCATTGTGTAATCTTCGCCCGCCACAGCAACTTCTTTGCCCATGGGGCGCTTGAAGGTGTTTTCCATTTCTTGATGGAAGGCATGTTTTGCGTTGGTCAGTGGCACGTAATCTTGTGGCCGTTTGGGGCCAGAGATTGCCGGCACGATTGTCGCCATGTCCAGGTGCAGTGTATCGGTGTAGACAGGGGCATAATCATCGCCGCGCCAGAAGCCGTTTTCCTTGGCGTAGGCTTCCACCAGGGCGATGCGGTCTTCGTCGCGGCCCGTCGTACGCAGATACCGCAGGGTTTCATTGTCGATGGGGAAGAAGCCGCAGGTGGCCCCGTATTCGGGGGCCATGTTTGCAATGGTGGCGCGATCCGCCAGGGGCAGGCGGTTCAGACCTTCGCCGTAAAATTCCACGAACTTGCCCACCACGCCTTTTTCACGCAGCATTTCCACAACTTTCAGCACCAGGTCGGTCCCGGTGGTGCCTTCCATCATGTCGCCGGTCAGCTCAAAACCCACGACTTCTGGGATCAACATGGAAATGGGTTGCCCCAGCATGGCGGCCTCAGCCTCGATCCCGCCGACGCCCCAGCCCAATACGGCCGCACCGTTGACCATGGTGGTGTGGCTGTCTGTGCCCACCAACGTATCTGGGTACGCCACGTCTTCGCCGTTTTGGTCTTTGTCGGTCCAAACGGTTTGGGACAGGTATTCCAGGTTCACCTGGTGGCAGATGCCGGTGCCGGGGGGCACAACGCGGAAGT
>JAHDDS010000040.1:16036-21377 GCA_020629235.1 Planktomarina sp. | reverse complement strand
CTGAAAACCGTGGCCGCCAGCCTGTTCAAAATCGCCAACGACATCCGCTTGCTGGGGTCCGGCCCACGCTGCGGCCTGGGCGAATTGATGTTGCCGGAAAATGAACCTGGGTCATCCATCATGCCAGGCAAGGTGAACCCCACGCAATGCGAAGCCCTGACCCAGGTGTGCGCCCATGTGTTCGGCAACGACGCCGCAGTGGGCTTTGCCGGCAGCCAAGGACACTTTGAATTGAACGTCTATAAACCCATGATGGCCTATAACGTGTTGCAGTCCATGCAGCTGCTGGGGGACGCGGCCCAAGCCTTTACCGACAACTGCGTGGTGGGCATCAAGGCGAACGAAGACCGCATCGCCAAAATCATGCAAGAAAGCCTGATGCTGGTGACCGCCCTGGCCCCAGAAATCGGATATGACAACGCCACCACGGTGGCCAAGACCGCCCACAAAAACGGCACCACCCTGCGCGAAGAAGCCATCGGTTTGGGCTTTGTGGACGCAGACACCTTTGACCGGGTGGTGCGACCTGAAAAGATGATCGGGCCGAAATGAGCCAGGTCGTCAACCTGAACAAGGCCCGCAAGGCCAAGGCAAAATCATCGGCCAAAGCGAAGGCCGATGAAAACGCCGTGAAGTTTGGGCGGACCAAAGCCGAAAAAGCACTGACCCAAGCGCAAGCCGCCCTGGACGCGGGGCGCTTGGACGGGGCCAAACGCGACCCATGATGATGCGCCCGAAAAAGCGGTCGCTGACATTGCGCGGGCACCGCACCTCTGTGTCTTTGGAGGACGCGTTTTGGGACGAATTCTGCCGCATCGCAGACGATAACAACAGGGCCATCAATGATTTGGCCGCTGAAATTGATGTTATGCGCGGCACAGACTGCGGCCTGGCATCTGCCCTGCGGCTGTACGTTCTGGCCCAATTAAAGAAGCCTTAACCTGGCTTTGCCAATGTCGGGGCATGTCCAAGTCCAGCGAAGCCTATTTCCGTGATTTATTTGGATCCCGCGCAGCGCGGGACGGCAACATCGTGCGCCGGAAAGTCAAAGACGTTGAATTTTGGATCGGGCGGGACGCCTTTTTGGCAGAGGTGAGACGCCGGGGCTTTCGCGCTTATGAAAACGGCGGGCAATTCATCGTCTTTTGCAACACAGAGCCCCTGCGCCGCGTGGCGTGACACAATTTCTCAAAGAGAAATTGGCACAGAACCTCAAAGAGGTTCTGACGCGGAAACTGATTCAGTTTCCGGTGCGCGGGGTGGCCTTCAGCCAAATCCCGTCTTTGGCCCGGACGGTCAAATGGGCCACCGGTTCCGGGGTGCGCCCCGGCACGGTGTCAAACCGAAATTCTGAACAGAATTTCGCCAGCAACAGCGCGCCTTCCACGGTGGCAAAACCGGCCCCCACACAGACCCGGCGCCCGGCCGAAAACGGGATAAACGCATCGCGCTGGCACTGTTTGCCATTGTCGGTGTGCCAACGGCCCGGGTCGAAGTCATGGGGGCGGTCCCACAGCCGTTCGTGGCGGTGCAAGTGCCAGGGGCTCAGGACGATTTGCGCCCCACGTTTCAAAACCCGGTCGCGAAAAGATTCCGTCTGGGTGGTTTGACGCACCATCATGGGCACCGGCGGGTACAGCCGCAGCGCTTCGCGAAACACGTCGCGGGTGGTGGCCAAGCGGCGGACTTGCGCAAAGTCATCGCCTGCAAGCCCTGCCCCTTCGGCGGCCACCCGGTCCTGCCAATCGGGAAAGCGCGCCAACAGGTACAGGCCCCACGCAAAGGTGGACGCACTGGTTTCATGGCCCGCCAGAAAGAAGATCGCCACCTGGTCCACCATTTCATCGGGGGTGAACAGATCGCCGGTTTCGGGATCAGGCGTGGTCATGATCTTGGTGGCCAGATCCAACGGGGCCGTGCCAGCCGCAATTTGTGCTGCGCGTCGGTCGGTCAGGCGTTTGATCAGGCCCCGGATCTTGGCCGCACTTTCCTTGGTGTCGCGCGAAAAGCCGCGGGGCACCCACCGTGGCAAGGGGATCAGCGCTGCGATATTCACCACAGGTTGGCTGCGTTGGTATTTGCGAAACTCGCGGAAGGTTTCAGATGCGATTTCGTCGTCGATGGGGATCGAAAACAGCGTGCGAAAGATGATGTCGGCGGCGGCGAAGCTGGCGATTTCTTCCACCTCCACCTCCACCGCCTCCACGCCCGGGCCCTGGGCTTTCAGGCGGGCCACGGCGGCGTCCACGGCGGCCACCATGGCCGGGTATGTTTCGCGCAGCTTGCCGCCTTCGAAGGCGGGGTCGATGATGCGGCGCTGGCGTTCCCAGGCCGCCCCGTTGGTCAAGAACACGCTGTCCCCCAGCAAGGGGCGCAGGCCTTCGTTCACGCGGGTGGATTTGGGAAATTCCATGGGCCGGTCGTGCAGAACAGTTTTCACCAAGTCCGGCTGATTGACCATATAGCTGCGAAAGAACGGGGTTTTGAATTCCGCCATCCAGGCCCGATACAGCTTGGCCGGTTGGGCCGACAGCAGATCGCGGCGAAACAGCCGCATGTATTCGCGCAGCGACACTTTGCCCGCGCGATGTTTTGGCATGGGGGGGCGCGGGTCGGTCATGGCGCGGTGTGGGTAAACTTGGACACGGCCGCCGTGATCCGGCTGGGGGACGGCGCGCGGCCCCGGTACCGGTCGGCCAGCGCCACGGGCCCCGCCGTGATTTGGAAATAGTCGTAATCCCCGGGCCGATCAAAGGCGCACAGATACTGAAAGTGCAGCCGGAAATACCGGCGCTTCAATTCCTGCCACCGTTCGGCTGACAGGGTTTGGGTGAAGGCGGCGGACATCACCAGCGGGGCTTTTTGGTCTGCCGTGGCCACGCCCGACACCGCCACGGGATCGCACAGCGCAAAGGCGCAGCCGTCGCCCGGGGCGGTCACATCCACCCAGGCCAGCGCGTCTGACGCCCCCAAAAACGCAAGGTCCGCCCGAAGCCGCCAGGCGTCGCGCAAGAAACTGACCATGGGCACCACTTGCCCCAGCGACAGAAACGCCAGCTTCGGCCCTTGGCCGTCCACCCGCCCCGCGCGGATCAGATCGGACAGGATGGACACCCCCAAATGCGCCCCAGACGAATGCCCCACCACCAGCACTTCGTCGAAATCATCGGCCAAAGCCGCCGCGATGGCATCGCCGAAGTCTGCCATGCGCGTTTCCAACTCTGGCGGGTTGGCCCCTTTGGACTGCGCGGAATAGGCATAGTCGTGCATCAAATAATACGCGAACAATTTGGCGTCCTTGGCCTTGAACCACCGCAGCACCAGCACCGCCACCGCCAGGGCTGGCACAATCGCCAGCCAAGGCCCCGCCACCAAACCCACCAAGGCCCAAGTCCCCCACGCCAGCAGCAACGCCAGCAGGGCCTGGATCAGCAGAAAAACGATGGGGTACAGGGCCGCAATCACCGGGCCGCGGCGCAGCTTCATCAGCCGCCACAGCGCGCCACTGGCGATATAGGTCCAGGCGGTGCGAAACAGTTGAACATACGTGCCCGCAATGCCCGTTTCCATGGACCCGCGCACGATGTCGGACCACACCAGCACCTCAAAATCAGCATGGACGGTGGTGCCGTCCATCTGTCCTTCGACGTTCCAGCCGTAGTGCGCTTTGCCTGTCCCGGGCGACAGCTTCAGGTCATAGCCTGATATCGCGGCCTGGTCGGCCCCTTCTTTGCGGTAAAGTTCACGGTACCGCCGGGGATGGATTGGATCGTACCCCGGGATATAAAAAACCTTGCGCCGCGTTACCTGCCCGCCTGCCATGGGCTGCCTCACCTTCTTGTTGGGGGCAGTTTAGCGTGAAATTGTGAAGAAATTAAGGGCGCGTCAGCCGATCAGGCCCAGGGCGGGAAACTGTTCCAACAGCCACCAGCTGAAGCGGGTGAATTGGCCCGTGACCATCATCAATCCCACGGTCCACAACAAGACCCCCATGATGCGTTCGATGCGGTCCATGTGGCGTTTCATCCAGGCCATCAGCCCGCCCATGGATGGGAAAAACAACGCCACCAAAACGAAGGGAATGCCCAGACCGGCGGCATAAGTTCCCAATAAAATCATACCCTTGGCGGGCGCAGCTGTATCGGCAGCCAAGGCCAGAATGGTTCCCAAGATCGGCCCCAAGCACGGCGTCCAGCCAAAGGCAAAGGCCAACCCCAGGACATAGGCCCCAAACGATGACCCCCCGCGATCCCCGCCATCCAGGCGCGCTTCGCGGTCCAACAGGCCGATGCGAAAGACGCCGATGAAATGCGCGCCAAAGATCATCACCACCACGCCAGCACCGATCACAAACCAATCCTGGTTGGCCAAAAACATCCGCCCCAAGGCCGATGCGGTGTACCCCAGCAGCAAGAACACCGTGGACAGCCCCAGCACAAAGAACAACGCCGCCCGCACCGCTTTGGTCCGTGCGGCCTTGGCGTTCGACATATCGTCCAAACTGACGCCGCCCATAAAGGCCAGATAGGGCGGCACGATGGGCAACACACAGGGGCTGGCAAAGCTGATCAAGCCGCCCATCAGGGCGATGAACATGGCAGGCACCAGGCTTGCGTCGAACAGATCAATGCCAAACATGGGAGTCTCCGAAGTTGGTGTACCTATATCGGCTTTGGCCCGCGACGTCATCGCCCAGGGGGTCACATGACCGTGGACGTTTTGAAACAATGCGCCTATGGCACTGGCCCATGGACTTTGATGCTGATCTTGATGCCACCGGGCTGTTGTGCCCCCTGCCCGTTTTGAAGGCCCGCAAGCGGTTGATGCCGTTGCAGTCCGGCCAAGTGTTGCGGGTTTTGGCCGATGATCCGGCCGCCGTGATCGACATGCCGCATTTTTGCGCCGAAGCGGGGCATGAACTTGCGGCGGCAGACGTGGATGCTGCGCCGCAAGTCTATTTCATTCGCAAGGGCTGACGCGCCCCGCGCCGCCGTTATCCGCGCGACCACCACCCTTTGCGTTTGGGTTTTGGCGGGCTGTCAGGATCCGGCGTGGGGGCCGGATCGGGCGCTGGCGCTTCTGCGGCCACTGGAACCGCTTCCGGTTCTGGCGCGGGTGCAGGTGCAGGTGCTGCCGCCGGGGCGTCTGCCACCACTTCGGGGGCGTCTTCCACCTTCTTCTTGCGTGGGGCCCGGGTGCGTTTGGGCTTGGGCTTTTCTTCGCCGTCGCCATCCGCCGCTGGGGCATCTTCCTGTGCCGGGGCCGCATCCGCATCATCGGTTTTCTTTTTGCGGGTCCGTGTGCGCTTGGGCTTGGGCTTTTCTTCGCCGTCACCGTCCGC
>JAHDDS010000040.1:4773-15936 GCA_020629235.1 Planktomarina sp. | reverse complement strand
GGCGCATCGTCGTCAGACTTCTTCTTGCGCGGTTTGCGGGTCCGCTTGGGTTTGTCTTGCGG
The DNA here is from genome assembly GCA_020629235.1 of Planktomarina sp. GTDB lineage: Bacteria > Pseudomonadota > Alphaproteobacteria > Rhodobacterales > Rhodobacteraceae > Planktomarina. The sequence continues at coordinate 15,874 of JAHDDS010000040.1, read as the reverse complement.
CGTGTCTTCCGCTGCCGCAGCATCCTCTGCCGGGGTGTCCGTGGGGGCGTCGCCCGCATCTGACGTATCAGCGGTGGAATCCGCGTCTGCCGGATCGTTGGTGTCAGACACCTCTGCCCCGTCTGCGGTTTGATCGCTTTGTCCCCCGCCCCGACGACGCCGCCGACGACGGCGCTTCTTCTTGGGCTGATCTTCTTCAGCGATTTGGGGTTCTTCCTCTTCGGGGTGGGCTTCGTCGATTTCTTCCATCAAGGAAATATCGACCGAACTGACCACCGCTTTGGCTTCCGGCACATAGCGCGTGGCGGATTTGAACTTTTCCAAGCTGAAGTCGGGGCTGATCAACATCGGATCGGCTTCAATGCGCACCGACATGCCGTGGGCCTGTTCGATCTGGCCGATGGCTTCGCGCTTCTGGTTGATCAAGAAATTGGCAATGGACACAGGGGCCTTCACCAGCACTTCCTTGGACCGCCGCCGCGCGCCTTCTTCTTCGATGTCGCGCAAGATGGTCAGGCCCAGATTGTCGTCGGACCGGATCAAGCCTGTGCCGTGGCAATGGGCACACGGCTGTGTCGTGGCTTCCAACATGCCCGGGCGCAGGCGCTGACGGGACATTTCCATCAGACCAAAGCCCGAAATACGCCCCACTTGAATGCGCGCGCGGTCGGTCTTCAGCTTTTCCTTCATCATCTTTTCGACAGCCGCATTGTTGCGGCGTTCTTCCATGTCGATGAAGTCGATCACGATCAACCCAGCCAAGTCGCGCAAACGCAACTGGCGCGCCACTTCGGCGGCGGCTTCCAGGTTGGTTTTCAACGCGGTCTGTTCGATGGACCCTTCTTTTGTGGCCCGGCCAGAGTTCACGTCGATGGCCACCAGCGCTTCGGTGATCCCGATCACCAGATACCCGCCAGATTTCAACTGGACTGTGGGATTGAACATCCCGTCCATGAAGCTTTCCACCTGGAAGCGCGCGAACAAGGGCTTGCCGTCTTGGTAATGCTTCACGTTTTTGGCGTGCGACGGCATGATCATTTTCATGGTGTCTTTGGCGTTGCGGTATCCCGCGTCCCCTTCCACCAGGACTTCGTCAATTTCGCGGTTGTACAGATCACGGATGGACCGTTTGATCAGGTCGCCTTCTTCATAGATCAACGCAGGGGCAATGGATTTCAGCGTGAATTCGCGGATCTGTTCCCACATGCGCTGCAGGTATTCATAGTCGCGCTTGATTTCGGTCTTGGTGCGCTTGGCCCCCGCCGTGCGCACGATCAGACCCGCCCCATCGGGCACTTCGATGCCTTGGGCGATGTCTTTCAACTTCTTGCGGTCGGCGGCGTTGGTGATCTTGCGGCTGATGCCGCCGCCGCGCGCGGTGTTGGGCATCAACACGCAGTACCGGCCCGCCAAAGACAGGTATGTGGTCAGGGCAGCGCCCTTGTTGCCGCGTTCTTCTTTGACCACCTGCACCAGCATGATCTGGCGGACTTTCACCACTTCTTGGATTTTATAGCGTCGGGCCCGGGGTTTGCGCACCGGGCGCACGTCTTCGGCGTCGTCTTCTTGGGCCACCGATTCAATATCCGGGTCGACGGCGCTGTTGTCGTCATCGTCGTCGGTGTCATCTTCGTCAGCACCGTCTTGATCGGCACCGTCTGCATCAGCGCCATTTTGATCTGCAGCGTCCACGTCCGCAGTATCCGGCGCTGCGGGGTCGATGACCGCGTCGTCGGATTGCGCGTCAGTGGCGTCGTCTGATGCGTCGGCCCCGTCTTCCGCGTCGCCCAGGTCGATGGTTTCCATGCCTTCGACGGCGTCCACGTCCTTGGTCACGACAGGATCTTTGGCTTCGACCGCTGCAGATTTACCGCGACGGCGGCGGCGGCGCTTGGGTTTGTCTTTTTCTTCGGCCGCAGCTTCCGCTTCGGCGGCCATCGCTTCGACATAGGCCTTTTCTTCGGCCATCAACGCTTCGCGGTCGGCCACGGGGATTTGGTAATAATCCGGGTGGATTTCCGTAAAGGCCAAGAACCCGTGACGATTTCCGCCATAGTCCACGAACGCCGCCTGCAGCGACGGTTCGACCCGTGTTACTTTTGCCAGATAAATATTGCCTGCCAGTTGTCGGCGGGCTTGGGATTCAAAATCGAACTCCTCAACCTTGTTCCCATCCACCACAACGACGCGGGTTTGTTCCGCGTGCGTGGCGTCGATCAGCATCTTCTTTGCCATATAGTCCACTTGCCCGCCCTGGCGGGGCGCCCGAAGGCGGCACAAAATCAGGGGGGGTTCCGTTAAAGGCGATGGGTGCGCGCGCGCGGCAGACGGTTTGTCCAGTCACACCAGCGTTCATAAATGCGGCAGTCGCCATCGCTTATACTCCGGTGCCGGGGCACCCATTTGGTTGACCTGTTTGCAAATCAACCGCTCAAAACAGCCCCGTATCGGGGTGCATCTCTCCGCGGCATCGGGCCTTGCCGGATGGCTGCGAATAAATTCTCAAACGCACCTAGTGCGCCCCTCACCCTAACGCCAGATGCGCGCCAAATACAATGCACAAAATAGCAGCAAATCCACCTGCGTCAGGTGTAATCAGCCCGCACCAAACCGTACTTCGCCATCTTTTCGTTCAGCGTCCGCCGGGGCAGTCGCAATTCATCCATCACCGCTGCGATGGACCCCGCGTGCCGGCGCATGGTGTTGTCGATCAACATCTTTTCAAAGGATTCCACATATTCCTTCAGCGGCTTGCCTTCGGTGGTCATCACCACTTGCTGTTCGGCGTTGTTGGACATCAGCAAAGACGCGATGGACCCGCCTTCGCGGCGGCTTTGCAACACGGCGCGTTCGGCCACGTTGATCAACTGGCGCACGTTGCCGGGCCACGGGGCCTGCAACAACTGCGCGGCTTCTTCGGCGCTGACCTTGGGGGCGTCGCAGCCGTATTCATCGGAAAATGTTTCGCAATACCTTGAAAACAATACCAAAATATCGTCACCGCGCGACCGCAGCGGCGGCACCAACAAGCGCAGGGTGGCCAAGCGGTAAAACAAATCGGGGCGCAAAACGTCTTCGCACGTCTTGCCCGCTTCTTGCAAATTACAGATCGCCACCACGCGGGTTTCGGGGATATCGCCCAAATCGTTGATGGCCGACAACAGCTTGGATTGCACCGCTTGGCTTAGCGCTTCGATGTCTTCCAACACCAAAGTGCCGCCGCGCGCCTCTTCCATCAGCGGCAGGGGCTGGCCGTCTTCTGCCGGGCCGAACAAGCGCTGCGACACACCGCTTTCGCTGTCCGACGCGCAGGAAAACAGCACGAATTTCTTGCCCGCCCGGGCCGACACAGCGTGCAGCGCGTGGGCCACCAAGGTTTTGCCGGTGCCGGTTTCCCCTTCAATCAATACATGGCCGTCCGATTGGCCCAAATCCAAGATGTCTTCGCGCATCCGCGCCATGGACGGGTGGTCCCCCACCAATTTCTCTATGATAGAATCACCGGTCGCCAACTCGCGTCTAAGCTGTCTGCTGTCCATCACCAAGCGGCGTTGGCGCACGGCTTTCTTGCACAGCGCGGTCAATTCATCCGGGTTGAACGGCTTTTCCAGGAAATCGAACGCCCCCAGCCGCATCGCTTCCACCGCCATGGGCACATCGCCGTGGCCGGTAATCATAATAACGGGGATAGAGCTGTCTACGCCTTTGATCTTGCGCAAAAATTGCATCCCGTCGACCCCAGGCATCCGAATGTCTGTGACAATCACGCCCGGAAAATCGCCGTCCAGCGCCGCCAATGCATCGGTGGCATTGGAAAAGGCTTGGGGTTCGAACCCCGACAGCGTCAGCCACTGGCTGATGGACTGCCGCATATCCAACTCGTCATCAATGACCGCGACTTTCATCGACTGCGCCATGGGTCCCTCACACTGTTTTGTATCACTGTGGCACAAGTGGCAGCACGATTTCAAACACTGCGCCGTCGGGCACGCCATTAAATGCAGTCATCCGCCCACCAAAGTCAGCAATAATGCCCGAAGATATGGCCAAACCCAGGCCCACGCCTTCGCCCGCTTCTTTGGTGGTGTAAAACGGTTCAAACAAATCGTCTAAATTTTCGATGCCCGGCCCAGTGTCGCGCACGATGATTTTGGCGCTGTCGCCTTGCACCACCAACACGTCGATGCTGGGGGCGTCCACCTGTGCCATGGCGTCCAGGGCGTTGCGAAACAGGTTGATCAGCACCTGTTCCAAGCGCGCCTGATCGCCCATCACCACCGTGGGTTCTGGCGGGAAGGTGCGGGTCACGGCGATGCCTGCTTCGGAAAACGGCATCCCCATGATGTCCAGCGCGCCTTGCACGGCGTCTTCCACCGCCACAGGCTTCAGGGTTGGCCCGCCTTTCCGGGCGTGGGTTTTCAACTGGCCCGTGATGGACCCCATCCGCCCGATCAGATCGTCGATCCGCTGAAAAGAGCTGAGCGCTTCAACCGTGCGGCTGCGTTCCAGCAGGGTCTTCGCCCCAGCCAGATAGGTGCGCATGGCCGCCAGGGGTTGGTTCAATTCGTGGCTGACGGCGGCGGCCATTTCCCCCAAGGCCGCCAGTTTGGAAGATTGTTCGATGGTCTGTTCGGCCACTTCCAACTCGCGCTCGGCCTGTTCACGTTGGCTGATTTCGCGCTGCAACTGTTGGTTCAGCGTCTTCAGTTCTTCACTTTCGCGCTGAAAGCCCAGCGCCTGCAGGGCGGACCGGCGCGTGGCGAACAGCAACATCGCCGCCACGATCAGCGAAAAGACCATCACTTCCAGGGCCAAAACGCCGTTCACTTGCTGGCGCACCCGGTCATAGGTGGTGAAGCTGACAATCCGCCAGCCTTGGAAATTCAGCGGCTGGTCCGTGCGCGCCACTTCGCGGCCCCGCACAAAGGGTTCGGCCGCGTCCACCGCCAAGCCTTGGGCACGCCGCACCCCGCGTCTTATGGCGCTGTCGGCGGACCGCACGGTCAGGGCCGCATCGGGCGTTTGACCCTGCCAATCGGGTTCGGTGCTTAAGACCACCTGGCCCGTGTCATCCACCACCATCACGGCGTCTGGCCCGCCCTGCCAGTCGGCCACGGCTTCTGCCAAGGCCGCCTTCACAAAGACCAAGCCTGCCAGATCCGTCCCGTCGCGCACGGCCTGGGCAAACACAAAGCGCAACGATCCGAAGGATGGCGCCAACAGCCCGAACTGAACGCCTGCGTCCAACACCGCCGCCAGATATGGATCAGTGCTGGAAAAATCTGCAGCGGCATAATCTTCCAAAGTGGCGGCCACCACCGTGCCGTCCGGGTCTGTCACCACCAAAACCTGGGCGCCGGCTTGGGCTTTGAACACCTCCATCCGGGCGGTCAGGGCGGCAGTGTTGCGCGCGCTCAGCGCCCCTTGCACCACGGGATCGGTGGCCAGAAGTTCCGGCAGCAGGCGGTTGCGGCGAATGGTCTGGGTCAGGTCAGTGGCGTATTGTTCCAAGCGCAGCGCGGCGCGGGTTTCTTCGGCTTCGGAAAACCGGGTCAGCAGCACGGAATTGGTGAACCACAGCGACACGCCCGCCAAGGCAATCACAACCCCCAACGCCACGCGCATGCGCCAGGTCAAACCGGTCAGTCCGAGGCCCGTATCAGAGGTCTTGCCCGTCATGGGGTCACCTTAACGCCAATGGCCTCCGCTTCAAGCGTCAGGCCGCAACGCAGGCCCCCACCAGGCTTTCAAACAGCGCAGCGCCGTCAGATGTGCCCAGATCGTCACGAATTGCGCGTTCTGGGTGCGGCATCATCCCCAACACACGGCGGTTTTGCGACAAAATGCCCGCGATGTCGTCCATCGCCCCGTTGGGGGTTTGCGCGTACCGAAACGCCACCCGATCTTCGCCCTGCAGGCGCGCCAATCCGTCCGGGTCGATCCGGTAATTGCCTTCGTGATGGGCGATGGGAATTTGGATTTCCGCGCCTTGGCCATAGGGCGCAGTGAAATCAGAGTGCGCGGTGTCCACCCGCAGCGTCACGGTCTTGCACAAAAACTTCAGGCCCGCGTTTTGGATCAGCGCGCCGGGCAAGATGCCGGTTTCCGTCAACACCTGAAACCCGTTGCACACCCCCAAGGCGTATCCGCCCCGCGCCACATGGTCCGCCAATGCGCGGGACACGGGCGATTTGGCCGCGATGGCCCCGCAGCGCAGGTAATCGCCAAAGGAAAAGCCCCCCGGCACCGCCACCAGATCCACGCCCGACGGCAGGGCCGCGTCTTTGTGCCAGACCATGGTGACCTCCGCCCCCGCAGCCCGCAGCGCCACAGCCATATCCCGGTCGCAGTTGGACCCTGGAAAAACAATCACCGCCGCCTTCATCAGCCCATGTCCACGCTGTAACTTTCGATCACCGTGTTCGCCAACAGCTTTTCACACATGGCCGTGACATCGTCTTGGGACGTGCCATCCGCCAAATCCAGCGTGATCACCTTGCCCTGGCGCACGTCTTGCACACCGTCAAACCCCATCCCCAAAAGCGCGGATTTGACCGCGGCCCCTTGGGGGTCCAGCACGCCGTTCTTCAACATCACAGTGACAGTGGCTTTCATGGGACGCCCCCTTCAGTTGATCAAAGTCGGTTTGGTATAGTGCGGCGCTGCATTGGGCAGAACGCCCAGGCGCCGCGCCACTTCGGTATAGGCATCGGTCAGGCTGCCCAGATCGCGGCGGAACACGTCTTTGTCCAGCTTCTGGCCGGTTTCAATGTCCCACAGGCGGCAGCTGTCGGGGCTGATTTCATCGGCGATGATCAAGCGCTGGTAATCGCCATCGTACACGCGCCCCACTTCGATCTTGAAGTCCGCCACGCGGATGCCCACGCCGTACATCACGCCCGACAGGAAATCATTCACCCGCAGCGCCAAGGCCACCATATCGTCCAGGTCTTGCTGGCTGGCCCAGTTGAACGCGATGATGTGTTCTTCGGCCACCAGCGGGTCGCCCAGGTCGTCGTTTTTCAGGCAGAATTCCACGATGGGCCGCGGCAAGGCGGTGCCTTCTTCCAGGCCGAGGCGTTTGGCCAAGGTCCCGGCGGCATAATTGCGCACGATGATTTCCAGCGGCACGATGTCCACCTGGCGCACCAGCTGTTCACGCATGTTCAGCCGCTTCATAAAATGCGTCGGCACGCCGATGGTGTTCAGCCCGGTCATGAAGAATTCGGACAGGCGGTTGTTCAACACGCCCTTACCTTCGATCACGTCGCGCTTTTCGGCGTTGAACGCGGTGGCGTCGTCCTTGAAATACTGCACGATGGTGCCGGGTTCGGGGCCTTCGTACAGGATCTTTGCTTTGCCTTCGTAAAGCTTCTTGCGACGTGCCATATGATGAATCCCCGGGATACTGGCGGCGTGGTACAGGAAGCGCCGCGCCGCAGCAAGGGATTGAAACCTTGCAATGCGCGCAAATGACGCCCACATTTCCCCCAACGACAACGGCCCCCAACGACAACGGAGAGACACCACATCATGAGTTCTTTAGATGATCGCGCTGACGCCTTTGAAAACAAGTTCGCCCACGACGCGCAAATGCAATTCAAGGCCGAAGCCCGGCGCAACAAGTTGTTGGGTCTGTGGGCCGCAGACCTGATGGGCATCACCGGCGCTGACGCGGACACCTATGCCAAGGACGTGATCAAATCCGATTTCGAAGAAGCCGGCGACGACGACGTGCTGCGCAAAGTGGCCGGTGATCTGGGCGACAAAGCCAGCGAAGCTGACATTCGCGCCAAGATGACCGAACTGATGGCCGAAGCAAAATCCCAGTTGATGGACGAAGCCTGATCCCCCTGCGCCCTTCATTCGCGACGGGCGCAAATCAAACAGCGTTCATAATCTTCATGCTGAAAATGAATTTTTAGCATATAATAGTGTGTGACATAAGCGGGCCAATCCAAGGAAAGGCCCGCCTATGTCCACCGCCCCGTCGAACACAGCCCAGTCGAACACAGCCAAGTCGAACACCGCCCCCGCGACAAATGCGTTGTCCAAACTTCTGGCGATCCGCCCCTGGCTGCTGGCCGATGGCGCGACAGGCACCAATCTGTTCAACATGGGGTTGGAATCCGGCGACGCGCCAGAATTGTGGAACGACACCCAGCCCGCCAAAATCACCGCCCTGTACCAAGGCAGCGTGGACGCGGGCAGCGACATCTTCTTGACCAATTCCTTCGGCGGCAACCGGTCGCGGTTGAAGCTGCACAATGCTGGCCACCGCGCGCGCGAACTGTCGCGCATTTCCGCCGAAATCGGGCGGGACGTGGCGGACAAAGCCGGGCGTCCCGTGATCGTGGCGGGATCGGTCGGCCCCACGGGCGAGATTATGGAACCCATGGGGCCCCTGTCCTATGCCGACGCGGTGGAAATTTTTCACGAACAGGCCGAAGGGCTGAAGGAAGGCGGGGCCGATGTGGCCTGGGTGGAAACAATCTCTGCCGCCGAAGAATTCAAAGCCGCCGCCGAGGCCTTTGCCCGCGCTGATCTGGCGTGGTGCGGCACCATGAGCTTTGACACAGCAGGCCGCACCATGATGGGCATCACCGCCCCGCAAATGGCGCGCCAAGTCACCAAACTGGCCAACGCGCCCGTGGCCTTTGGGGCCAACTGCGGCGTGGGGGCATCGGACTTGCTGCGCACGGTGTTGGGTTTTTCGGCCACCGAACCTGCGACCCCCATCATCGCCAAGGGCAACGCGGGCATCCCCAAATACCACGACGGGCACATCCACTATGACGGCACGCCGGAATTGATGGGCACCTATGCCAAACTGGCGTTTGATTGCGGGGCCAAGATCATCGGCGGGTGCTGCGGCACCACGCCTGACCACCTGCGCGCCATGCGGGCGGCTTTGGAAGACCACACCCCCGGCCCGCGCCCATCCCTGGACACCATCGCCGACGCCCTGGGCGGCTTTTCATCACAAAGCGACGGCACAGACGGCGCAGGCCCCAAACGCGAACGATCATCCCGCCGCCGCAGCCGGTCGGCGTAAGGCACAATACCCGTCAAAACAGGGACAACTGATCCCCTGGCTGGGGCGGTACCTGGAACAGGTCGCGCCGCAGGTCGGGCATCTTTTGCGCCAACCCCAACCGCCGACACGTCAGCTTAAACCGCTGCGCCAACAGTTCTGCGTGTGCGCCCTGCCCGCGCATCCGTTTGCCCCAGTCCGGGTCATAGTCCTTGCCGCCATGGGCTTCGCGCACCCGGGCCATGATCTTGGACGCACGATTTGGAAACGCCGCCCGGACCCAATCCACAAAGATCGGGGCCACTTCGCGCGGCAGGCGCAACAGCACCCAAGACGCCCCCACCGCACCGGCATCTTTGGCGGCTTGCAACACGGCCTCCATTTCATGATCCGTCAGCCCCGGCACCACGGGCGACATCAGCACCCGCACGGGAATGCCAGCGGCCGACAGCCGTTCCATCATCTGCAGGGTGCGCTTGGGGGCGGGCACGCGCGGTTCCATGGCGCGGGCCACTTTTGGGTCCAGCGTGGTCAGCGTGATGCCCACCCCCACCAAATTTCGCGCCGCCATGGCTGCCAAGATATCCAGGTCGCGTTCGATCAAGCTGCCTTTGGTGGTGATCAGCACCGGGTGGGCAAAGGCGTCCAACACCTTCAGGCAGTCGCGCATGATCCGGTATCGTCCCTCAATGGGCTGATACGGATCGGTGTTGGTACCAAAGGCCAGCGGGGCCACATCGTATCCGCGCCGCGACAGTTCTTTGCGCAGCAGTTTGGGCGCATCGGGCCGCGCGATCAGCTTGGTTTCAAAGTCCAACCCCGGCGACATGTTCAAGAACGCGTGGCTGGGGCGGGCAAAGCAGTAAACGCAACCGTGTTCACAGCCCCGGTACGGGTTCACGGACCGATCAAATGACACATCGGGCGACGTGTTGCGCGTGATGATCTTGCGCGGGCGTTCGATGCGCACTTCGGTCCGCAAGGTCTGGTGGGGTGGTGGCGCGTCCCATCCATCATCCACCGCCTGGCGCGCAAAGCGTTCAAACCGCCCCGTGCGATTGCCCGCCACCCCCCGGCCCCGCGCGTGGCCCAAGGCCGGTTCCTGATCGTTGAAATGATTCATGGCGCGACGATAGAACAAATAAAGAACACATGAAATCATCTAAACAGCTTTATGGGAAAAGTCGGTCCCGCCATGCGTCGTGTCGCGTTTGTTTTAGCTGACAAAATGCCGCGCGCAGCATACCTTGGGGAACGTATGATTGAAGGATCACGGCAATGTCTGACGAAGAAGACGATATCATCCTGTCGGAACTGAACGACGAAGACCTTGTCGCACAGATGTTCGATGATCTGTACGACGGCCTGAAAGAAGAGATCGAAGAAGGCGTCAACATCTTGCTGGAACGCGGATGGGAACCCTACCGCGTGCTGACCGAAGCCCTGGTGGGCGGCATGACGATCGTGGGCAACGATTTCCGCGACGGCATCTTGTTCGTGCCCGAAGTGCTGCTGGCGGCCAACGCCATGAAGGGCGGCATGGCCATCTTGAAACCGCTGTTGATTGCCACTGGTGCGCCCCGCGTGGGCAAGATGGTGATCGGCACCGTGAAGGGCGACATTCACGACATCGGCAAAAACCTGGTGGGCATGATGATGGAAGGCGCAGGGTTCGAGATCGTGGACCTGGGCATCAACAATTCCGTCGAAGAATACCTGGAAGCGCTGGACCGTGAAAAGCCAGACATCCTGGGCATGTCCGCCCTGCTGACCACCACGATGCCATATATGAAAGTGGTGATCGACACGCTGGTGGAAAAGCAGCTGCGCGACGATTACATCGTGCTGGTGGGCGGCGCGCCGCTGAACGACGAATTCGGCAAGGCCATTGGGGCCGACGCATACTGCCGCGATGCAGCCGTGGCTGTGGAAACCGCCAAGGAATGGGTGGCCCGCAAACACAACCAAATGGCAGCGCAGGCCTGATCCAACCGGGCCTGTCGCGCTGCGAAACCCTGCCCCATTCGGGCGGGGTTTTTCTTTAAGGGGACACCGCATGGACCTGAC